>JBDRKM010000422.1:0-5956 GCA_043814015.1 Pseudomonadota bacterium | reverse complement strand
TGCTGCGGGTCTCGGACAACGCCTGGCTCGCCCGGCTCTGGGTCTTCCACGCTCCCGCCCTCGTCGTCCGGACCTGACTCCACCAGCGCAGGGGCAGGGCCTCCCAGCGCGGGGGAAAGGGGGCGGACTACCCGGCCGCCGCCCAGGTGCGGATTCCGTGCACAGGATCACCGCTTCGGAGGCCCCACTGCCTTCTGTATAGGGGGGCCTGGGCCTTCGGGCACATTATAGGTTAGCACCTGCGTATTCCATCGCAGCGGCGTCCATTCGCGGGAGCCGCGCAGCCAGGTGCATCAGCACGGGCTCCAGCAAGTCTTGTCGCACGCTGCCTGGGTCAATTGCGTCGCATTCAATGATTCGGTGACGCCCGCCGAGCTTCCGCTCAATATCTCCTTTGAGGGCTCCTTGTTGCGCCGATGTTGCTCCACCAGAGTTAACAATCACCAGCGCGAAGTCCTCGGCCTCCACGCCGGCCCGAGCCTCCAGAACGATATCTAGCGTGTTAGCCGATTCTTGATCCCAGTAGGCTGTCTTCTTCGGGTTGGTCACCAAGAGCACGACGTCAACTTCGTCCTCTAATCCGCCGACATGCCTGCGATCACCTGCGGCAACGATCTCGCCAGTACCTGGAAGATCGACCAACCCGAGATGCCTCACCGAGACGCCTGGGAAGGGGCACTCGATCAACGCCTCGCGCACTGCGAGGTAACGACGTGGCGGCCGTCCACTGGCTTCTTGTTCGCTGGACGGGTAGGCGACGAAGCCGCGAAGCTCCTCCAAGTCGAACTCGCGCCGCTCACCAGTCATCAAGTGCCGATAGGACTCCAAGGAAGCCTGCATCCCCGCCACTCGGTCTCGGAGACCGGAGAGGACTGTAGCCTGCTCAGCATCGGTAGGCACAGCGGGAAGCGCCGCGCGCTCGAATGCGGCGACCGACCGCGGCGGTGGCCCCCATGCGAGCCTCTCGTAGTGAGGTCTAAGGACTTCCTCACGGAAGCTGTCCCAGGTGTGGAACGACAGCAACGCCCGGCGCTGGTTCGGTGAGTGAAAGATGCGGCTTCGAACGGCAGTGACCGGGAGGTCATCACCAGTGGGGATCTGATCGTTATCAAGGCCGGAAATGGCCTGTAGCAGTGTGCTCTTGCCGACGCGCGCCTTCCCCCCTACGCCGATGATGATGCGCGCCCTTCCGAGCCGCTGCTGAACGCGGCGCATCCGCGGAAGCACTTCCCGGTCGATAGCACCTGGCAGGTCCGCCAAGTCGAGTTTCGAACAAAGATGGGCTACGCCTGGCGTCGCTGACGGGTGCCGAGAAAGGCATTGGAGCGCCTCCTGCACTTCGACCAGCCGCTCGCGTATGTCTTGCCAGGAGCGTAGGCGCGCCTCGATCTGCTGTGCGCCATCCGCTCGGTCACGAAGAATCTGGTTGAGTTTTTCTTCGATAGCGTCCGGCATGTCCATGTCGATCCTTGCTGCCGAGAGGAAAGAGACGAAGGCAGCATATCGTAGCAGGCCGTCTTCGACGAGTTCTCGCTCAAGCGGCTTCCACCCCCACCTCCCCGATCATCCCCAGCGGAAACCCCGCCTTCATCCCCGCCCGCAGCCTGATCGCGAAGTGCGCCACGAGCGCGCTCCCGTCGCTGCTCGGCCCCTGCACCGGGCCACGGAGGATGGCGCCCGCGAACCGCTGCTGCACCCAGCCGGCGGCCTGGAGGGGCACGGTGAGGAGCAGGAGCCCCTTGCCGTTCTTGAACCCCAGCTCCCCGAAGCGCCCCAGCGGTACGATCGCCCCCTCCCCGTCCGGCAGCGCCAGGGGGTAGACATCGACCGCCACGCCAGCCTCGGAGGGCCGCTTGTAGACGGGCGCCCGCAGGAGTGAGGCCAGGATCTCGGCGATGGGCATGCCGATCACCTGCTCGACGGGGTCGATGCTGAACACCCCGAACCCGATCCGGGTGACCGGGAGGGTCAGGTTGACGAGGATGGGAGCGCCCTCGGACGCGGGGGCAGCGCCGTGCTGGACCAGGTCGCGCGTCATGCGGCCTCCTTCGGGGGGATCTCGACGGTGTCCCACAGGTCGGCCTCGCCGAGGCCCTCCAGGGCTGGGCAGGCGAGCAGGGCGAGCCTCATCTTGGGGGAGAGCCGCCGCCGGCCCCGGTAGAGCTGGCTCCAGTAGGAGCGGGAGATGCCGAGGAGCCCGGCGAGGTCGGTGTGCGAGAGGTGGCGCCGATCGAGCGCGGCGGCGATCGTCTCCGCGCGCACGAAGCGGCAGCGCCGCGGGAAGGGCAGGCGCGGCTTCTTCACGCCACCCTCCCTTCGTCCTCGGGCTCCTCGCCGTCGTCGGGCTCACCATCGTCGTCCTCGCCGTCGGGGATCTCGGCCTCCACCTCCTCGGCGGGGCCTCCCACGGCCTCGGCCAGCGCGGCGGGCTGGGGCTCGGGCTCGATGCCGGGCTCCTCGTCCAGCTCCTCGGGCTCCTCGTCGTCCTCGTCGCTGGTCAGCCCCTCGGCCACCTCGTCCAGCAGGTCGCGGACCTGCAGCAGCAGGCGGACTGTGGCGGACTCGGCCATGAGGTTCAGGTAGAGCAGGTGGCCGAGGGCGAAGGAGCGGTCCTCCTCGGCCAGGTCGGCCCAGTCGTCGCGGGCGTGCTCGACGCTGGCGGCGCGGCGGCGGCCGAAGGCGGAGCCGTAGAACTCCCTGGCGGTCTCCATGAAGGGCAGGGTCGGGCGCTCCTGGCGGCGGGCGGGCTTGCTGTCGGTACGGGGCATGGTGGTGTCTCCGAGCGCGCCGGGGGCGAGCCCCGGGCGCGGTGATGCCGCGGGGGTCACTCCGCGGCGGGCTGGGTGGGATCGGGCGGGAAGCCCGGGGCGGGAGGGGGTTGGCGCTGGGCCTGCCCACCCTGGGCCTGGGTGGCCTGGGCGGCGGCGCGGGCCTGGGCGCCGAACTGGCGCAGCATGGTGGCGAGGCCCCGGAGGTTGTCGGGGTTGTCGAGCAGGGCGCGCACGTCGGGGTCGTTGAGCGCGGCGGCCAGCTCGGGGCTGTTGCCGAGCACGCCGAGGATCTCGGCGGTGTCGGGGGTCAGGCCACGCGAGAGCAGGAAGGCGCGGGCGGCCTCGCCGAGCTGGTTGATGGCGTCGCGGGCCAGGGAGGCGCGGGTGTCCCCGGCGCGCTCGTCCTGGTCGCGCTTGTCGTCGGCGACGGCCTGCTTGTAGCGGTGCTCCAGGATGGCGGCGACGAGGGTGTCCACCTGGCCGCGGGAGTCGTGGAGCTGGCGGTGGAGCTGGGCGTTCATGGCGTTGTTGACGCCCTGGAGCTGGCCCACGGAGCCGATGACGATCTTGCCCCACTGGGCGTACAGGTCGCCCAGGACCTTCATGGCCTTGGCGCCGCCCTCGTTGGCGGCCTGCTCGAAGGAGGGCTGGGGGATCTGGAGCTTGGCGACGACCTCGCGGGCCTCCTCCTCCTCCTCGACCGCCTCCAGGCGGAAGCCGTGGTTGCGGCAGAGGAAGGTGCCGCCGTCCACGGTCTTGTAGCCCTTGGGGCCGCAGATGCGGACCCGGAAGCGCCGGAAGGGCTCGGCGAAGGTGTAGCGGACGGCCAGGTCGCGCAGCCAGCGGCAGGCGGCCTCGGCGATCTGGGGCACGCCGATCTCGCTGCCGAGGTTCGGCCCGGCGGCCTTCGCCAGGGCCTGCTCGATGGACGGCTCCTCGTCGTCCTCGGGCTCCTCGCCCTCGCCCCCGTCGTCGTCGTCGTCCGGCTCGTCGTCGTCGTCCGCGAGCGGCGGCAGGGCGGGCTGGTCGGTCAGGAACGGGAGCGCGTCGGTGACGGACAGCTCGAAGCGGCCGGCCGGCTCCTCGGTCTTGCGCTCCGTGCGATCCCACACGGCCACGTAGGAGGCGTCCTCCGCCCGGCGGCGGATGGCTGCTTCGATGTGCTCGATTCCTTCGAAGGAGAACTGCTCACGGCCCACGGGCCTCCTTCGCTGTCGCACCTGGAATGTGCCTTCCAGGGCGCCTCCAGGCAACGAAAACCGTTCCCCACACCCCTCTGGCGTGGGGAGTGCTTCCGCGCCGTCATGCCTCCACGCGCTCCCCACACCCGAGGCGGCGCGTTCCCCACGGCTCCCCACAGCGGGTGCGCACCGCTCCCCACGATCCGCAACCGATCCGATCCGCGCTCCCCACGCCCCCGGCGGTACTCCCCACGACCGGCTCGCGGCTCCCCACGACCGGCTCGCAGCTCCCCACACGGGGGTGCGGCACTCCCCGCGCACCGCCGCCGCTTCCCCACGCGGGCCTGCGCACTCCCCACCGGAGGCACCGCCGGAAGCCCGCGGGCGTGGGGAGCGAAACGGCTGGATTGAGGCCGAAAGGCGCGAATAGCATGGTGCGTGAGACCTCCCCTGGGCGTGCTCCGGCGCCCGGTCCCCGGCGGGGGCAGGTCCCCCGGCCCGCCCCCGCCTCTCCCCCTTCTCCCGACACCGAGGAAACACGGATGGCCGCCAAGCCCAAGTCCACCGCCCTCCAGACCGCGATCGGCGGCAACGCCGAGAACCTGACCCCCAACCAGGCCAAGAACGCCCTCGGGCAGGCCGTGGACAAGATCGCCGGCCTCTCCAAGAAGGCGGCAGCGTCCAAGGAGGCGGTCTTCGAGACCGGCACCCTGGTGCTGCACACCGCGGAGAACCAGGGCACCCTGTTCCTGGCCTCCATGGCCGAAGGCTACTTCGGCGAGGAGAAGCGCAAGGTCGGCGGGGTGGACCTGCGGGCGCCCGTGGCCATCGCGGCCCAGGGCTACGGCCTGTACGAGACCCTGACCGGCAAGCGGGGCGGCGGGCACGCGCTGGCCATCGGCAACGGCCTGCTCGGCTCCTGGCTCGCCAGCGTGGCGGTCAAGGCCGGGCGCACCCTGCGCGAGAAGCGCACCGCGCCGACCCAGGCCCAGCAGCCCCAGGCCCAGCAGCCCACGCTGGTCATGACCCCGACCGCCCAGGGCGTCTACCAGATCGAGGGGCCGAACCCGATCCCCGAGCAGCTCCTGCAAGGCCCGGTGCGCGAGGTGCTGCTGACCCCCGAGCCCTCGGCCCAGGGCCAGGGCGAAGAGGTGGGCCGGCGTGGCGGGCGTGGCCACGGCCGCGGTCGCCCCGGCGGTCGCGGCGGCCCGGGCGGCAACCGGCGCCCCAACCGCTTCTTCCGCCCCTCCGACGAAGAGGACGACGACGAGTAGCCGTCGCCCTCCGACAACCACCTTCCATCCACCCCTTCCAGAGCGCGATCCACCCCCCTGACCTCACGAGGTACCATCCATGAGGCGCAATTCCGACACCGTGGCCCTGGGCCACGCCCGCGTGTTCCTCCACAAGCCCAGCCGCCAGATCGTCGTGGACACCGACAGCATCCGGCGCTCGTCCTTCGCCGGAGACGACTTCGGCGCGGACGACCTCGACGACGACGACTGGGACGAGGAGGACGACTCCGACGACTTCGGTGACGATGACGTCGGCGACGACGACGACCTGGGCGAGGACGACCTGGGCGAGGACGATGACCTGGGCGACGACGAGGAGCTGGGCGAGGACTTCGCCGGCCCGCGCCGGCGCCGCCGCAAGGCCCGCCGCCAGGCGAAGCGCATGGCCCGCAAGGCCCGCCGCCAGGCCCGCCGCGGGCGTGGGAGGAGCAACGTGAAGTGGGGCATGACCGCCGTGGGCGGGGTGCAGACGGTCTCCGAGGCCGGTGCTGCCACCGTCAAGATCCGGCTCCAGCACGACTTCAAGGCCAGCGACGTGACCTTCACCGGGTCCGCCTCGGGCGCCACCGTCACCAGCATCTTCTTCGGCGACCGCGTGGTCTGGTCCAACAGCGACGGCATCGACGTGTCGGTGTTCGCGTCCAACTCGTTCATGCGGGGGCTGCTGCGCGGCCAGAGCCTGCGGGCGGGCCTGGACATCACCGTCAAC
>JBDRKM010000421.1:0-6079 GCA_043814015.1 Pseudomonadota bacterium | reverse complement strand
CTTGAAGGCATGGTAATTTACGGGGCGCGACCAAGCGCCCCGCGCCGCTCATCAAGCGGCGAAGATGGGGGGGAGGGCGCGTGTCGCGCCCGATCAGGGGGGGAAGAATCTGTCGTCGGGGGGCGGAGCCCCCCGCATACCCAAAAAAGGGCGAGGTCGTCGTTTCGGCCTGGGCCGAAACGGGGACCGTAGCCGCGCTACCCCTTCCCGTGCAGGCAGGGCGCCTTCTCCCCCACCTTGCGCCGCACGTCCTCCTCCCACAGGTCGGCTGTGTTCTTCATGGAGCAGTAGCGCGGGCCGCACATGGAGCAGTAGCGCACCGCGGCGCCCTCCTCCGTGGTGGGCGCGTGCTGGGCGCGGTACTCGCGGGCGCGGTCCTCGTCGAGCGCCAGTGAGAACTGGGCCTCCCAGTCGAACGCGAAGCGGGCGCGGGCCATGGCGTCGTCGCGCTCCCGGGCGCCGGGCAGGCCACGGGCCACGTCCGCCGCGTGGGCCGCGATGCGGTGGGCGATGATGCCGGTGCGGACATCGTCGGCCTCGGGCAGGCCGAGGTGCTCCTTGGGGGTGACGTAGCAGAGCATGGCCACGCCGAACCAGGCGGCCAGCGCGCCGCCGATGGCCGAGGAGATGTGGTCGTAGCCGGCGCCGATGTCGGTCACCAGCGGGCCGAGCACGTAGAAGGGGGCCTCGTCACACAGCTCGCGCTGCTTCTGGACGTTCTCCTGGATGAGGTGCAGGGGCACGTGCCCGGGGCCCTCGATCATCACCTGCACGTCGCGCGCGCGGGCGCGGCGGCCCAGCTCGCCCAGCACCGCCAGCTCGGCGTACTGGGCGTCGTCGCAGGCGTCGGCCAGGCAGCCGGGGCGCAGGGAGTCGCCCAGCGAGAGGGTCACGTCGTGCTCCCGGCAGATCTCCAGCAGCTCGTCGAAGTGGGTGTAGAAGGGATTCTCGGCCTCGTGCGCCTTCATCCAGCGGGCCATCAGCGCCCCGCCGCGGCTGACGATGCCGGTGAGCCGGCGCCCGGCGAGCGGCAGCATGGGACGCAGGATGCCGCAGTGGATGGTCATGTAGTCCACGCCCTGCTCGGCCTGGGCGCGGATGACCTCCAGCAGATCCGCGGGCGACAGCTCCACCACGTCCTCGACCCTGGAGACCGCCTCGTAGATGGGCACCGTGCCGATGGCCACGGGAGAAGCGTCCAGGATGGCCTGGCGGATGCGGGGGACGTCGCCGCCCGTGGAGAGGTCCATCACCGTGTCGGCGCCGTAGCGCAGGGCCGTGTCGAGCTTGAGCAGCTCCTGCTCGATGTCGCTCACGACCGAGGAGTTGCCGATGTTGGCGTTGACCTTGCAGCGCGTGCCGCGCCCGATGCCCAGGGGCACGAGGTTCTCGTGGTGGATGTTGGCGGGGATCACCAGCCGGCCGCGGGCCAGCTCCTCGCGCACCACCTCGGGATCGAGGTGCTCGACCTCGGCCACGTGCCGCATGGCCGGGGTGATCTCGCCCTGCCGGGCCAGGTAGAGCTGGGTGGTCATGGCGTGTTCCTCGGGATGCGGGCCGCGCCACCTATTCCGATGAGCCCCCGAAGCCAGCCGGAGGTGGCCGGAGGGAGAGGCGGATCACGCGATCCCGCCAGGGCGGGTGGGCCCTGACGCCGGCTTCTTCTTGCGCCGGCCGAGCTGCACCACCACCTGGCGCAGCGGCCAGCCGATGGCCATGCCGAGCAGGGCGCCGGCGAGCAGGTCCGAGGGGTAGTGCACCCCGGCCACCGCGCGGGACAGCGCGATGAGGAGGGCCAGGCCGTAGGCCCAGGGCCTGTCCAGGACCGCCGCGAGGGCGAAGGCGTTGGCCGCGTGGCAGGAGGGCATGGAGAAGGCCGGCCCGCAGCCGAAGGGCGCCAGGATGCCGGCCAGATCCACGCAGGGCCGCGGGCGGGCGATGAGGGGCTTGAGCACCTGGGCGCAGAGCGGATCGCTGATGAGCACGGCGACCGTGCCGCCCAGCAGCTCCCACCAGCGCCGCCGCCGCGCGACGGAGACCACCACGACCAGCAACAGGAGCAGCGGCGAGAAGGGCTGGTCCACGAGCCAGCAGAACTCCCGGACGCCGGGTAGGGCGACCAGCCCGTTCAGGAACACCAGCAGCGCGCGATCCACCCCTACTTGCCCTTGACCTCGTGCAGCCGCTCGTCGACCTTCTGCCCCTGGGCGTCCCAGATGGTGGCCAGATCGCGGTCGTTGTTCCAGATGGGGTGGTCGCTGCCGAGGTGGATCTCGAGCTGCGCGCGCGGATCCGTCTGGTGCGGGCCTTGCCCCGAGTGCACCTCGACGGTGTGCCCCGCCGGGATGGTGATGTCGGGGAAGGGGAAGCGCTGCTTGCGGATGTTGGTGATGCTGTAGCCGCGCAGCGCCAGGGGCTCATCCGTGATGTTGCAGACCCGCAGGTACTCCACGTTGGGATCGGCGCGGTCGTTGCCGGCGCCGTTGGCGTGGAAGCTGGTGATGTGCAGCGTGCCCCGGAAGTGCTCGGTGCTCCACAACGCCAGGCGGGCGTCGCGGGCCTTCTTCTGGGCCTCGAAGAGGGCGTCCAGATCGTCCTCCACGGGCGGGATGAGCATGATGTGGGCCAGGCCCCGCTCGAGCAGCTCCTGCTCCAGGGACTTGCCGTCCACCACCACGGAGGCGATGAGGCGGCCGTAGCCGTCGCGCACGGGATCGCCGTAGGCCAGCATGATCTGCTTGCCGGACACGAAGGCCGCGGCGACATCGCGCGCCTCCTCCGCGTAGTCCTCCAGCGGGCGCATCTCCGTGGTGTTCACCCAGCGCAGGCGCACGGGATCGCCCGTGTGGATGGTGAGGGTGTCGCCGTCGTAGACCCGCAGCACGCTGGCGGTGTCGGGAGGCGGCGCCTCCGGTGGTGCGGCGGAGCTGGGATCGTCGGCGAAGGACATGTGGGTCACGAGCAGGGCGAGGGTGAGGGCGAGGCGCATGGGGGCCTCCTTCCGGGTGCGGAGCCACCATGGCACGTTCCAGGGGAGGTTTCAAGTCCCGCGCAGCGCCCCCTGCAGCGCCAGCTCCCCTGCCCTGTACGAAGATCGCACCAGCGGCCCGCTGGCCACCATGGCGAAACCCAGCGCGCGGGCCTCCTCGGCCCAGGTGTCGAAGCGCGCTGGCTCCACGTAGTGCTCCACGGGCAGGCAGCGCGGGGCGGGCTGCAGGTACTGGCCCAGGGTCAGCGCCGTGACGCCGGCCTCCCGCAGGTCCGCCAGGGCCTCGCGCAGCTCGTCGTCGGTCTCGCCGAGCCCCAGCATCAGCGAGGACTTGGTGATCCCCTCCGGGCGCAGCTCCCTGGCCATGCGCAGCACCGCCAGGGAGCCCTCGTAGGAGGCGCGGCGGTCCCGCGCCCGCGGCGAGAGACGGCGCACCACCTCGAGGTTGTGGGCGAAGACGTCGGGGGCGGCTTCGAGCACCACCTGCAGGGCCTCGCGGGAGCCGGCGAAGTCGGGGGTGAGCACCTCCACCTTCGTGCCAGGGCTGCGCTCCCGGATGGCGCGCAGGGTGGCCACGAAGTGGGCCGCGCCACCGTCGGGGAGGTCATCCCGGTCCACGCTGGTGAGCACGACGTAGCGGAGCTTCCAGCGCAGGGCGGCCTCGGCCACGCGGGCGGGCTCGCCGGCGTCCACCACCCCGCCGGGATCGCCGGTGGCCACGGCGCAGAAGCGGCAGCCGCGGGTGCAGGTCTCGCCCAGGATCAGGAAGGTGGCGGTGCCACAGCCCCAGCACTCACCCAGGTTGGGGCAGCGGGCCTCCTCGCAGACCGTGTGCAGGCCGAGCTCCTGGAGGCCGCGCTTGACGTCGCCGTAGGTGCCACCGCCCGGGGGGCGGACCTTGAGCCAGGGGGGCTTGGGGCGGACGCGGGGCACGGGCGCACCTCCGGGGGGCCGCATGGTATTCCGGCTCGCACGCTGCGGCATGTCTCCCCTCCCCCGCTTGACGCTGCGCGCTCGGGATCCCAGGTTGGGCCCACCTTCCACCCCGGAGCCCCCATGAGCCCCCTCTCCATCGGTGACAACGCCCCCGACTTCGTCCTGCCCACCGACGACGGCAGCAGCGTCAGCCTGGCCTCCCTGCGCGGCAGGAAGGTCGTGCTCTACTTCTACCCCAAGGACAACACCTCGGGCTGCACGAAGCAGGCCTGCGGTTTCCGCGACCAGGGGCCCGCCTTCACCGAGCGGGGCGCCGTCGTCGTGGGCGTCTCCCGCGACTCGGGCAAGAGCCACCAGGGCTTCCGCGCCAAGCACGCGCTGCCCTTCCTGCTGCTGACCGACGCCGACCACGCCGTGCACGAGGTCTACGGGGCCTGGGGGGAGAAGACCATGTACGGCAAGAAGGTGCAGGGCGTCATCCGCTCCACCTTCCTCATCGACGAGCAGGGGCGGATCCTGGACATCCAACACAAGGTGAAGGCGGCGGAGGATGCGGGGAGGGTGCTCACGCTGCTGGGCTAGTGGAGCACCACCGGCAGCTCCGCCCCCACCGCCAGCCCCTCGTCCGTGATCTCCAATCCCCACGCCAAGGCCTCCACGCCAGAGGCCACCACCTCGCGCAGCAGGGCGCCGTAGGTGGGGTCGATGGCATCGGCCGGGCCGACCCGCCGGGCGTCCGAGCGCGAGGCCAGGTAGAAGATCACGGCGCGGTGCCCCTGGGCGGCCATGTCGCGCAGCTCCAGCGGATGCCTATTGGGTGTGTCCCATTGGGTGGTGCAGCCAGCGGGGTCCGCGCTCGCCTCACGGGTTCAGGGTGCGGGCGAGGCGGAGACCCAGGTAGTATCCGCTGAAGTCGGGGGGGATGGGTAAACGCTGGGCCGATCGGAGCACTGAATCCTGTTGCGTCCCTCCACCACCATGGGCAACACGTTCATCTCCTGTTTCTGCTCCCAGCGGATCAACCTCAATAGAGGTGATGTCCCAGAGATACCAGTCGTTGACCCACTCCATGACGTTGCCGTGGACATCGAACAGCCCCCACGAGTTGGGCAACTTTGTGCCCACGGCAGCGGCCCCCGCGGGTACGTTGGCACAGTAGACGGCATAGTCCGTGAGCCAGGTTCCGTTGGTGAGTCGCGTTGGAACGCAGTCACCCCACTCGTACGGCAGGTTCCCCCCGCACGAAAACGCCGTGGTGGTCCCGGCCCGGGCGGCGTACTCCCACTCGGCCTCCGTGGGCAGGCGGTAGCCTTCACAGTCGTAGATCTCGATCTCCTGGCACCGGACGTCCCGGCGGTGCCCGGTGCACTCGTAGCAGGGGGCGAGCCCCTCCACGTTCGAGAGCGCCACGGTGTAGGCCGCGGCTTCGTGCCAGCTCACGAAGGTCACCGGGTGATCCCCGGGGGGGTTGACCTCCGTCCCGTGCAGGGCGGCCGGGTCGTACCCGGTGCAGGTCTCGAACTGGTCGTAAGTCAGCTCGTATTTCCCGATGGCGAAGTCGTGGGTCAGGGTGACCTCGTGCTGCTCTTCATCGTTGCTGATGCAGCCGATCTCATCGTCCGGGCTCCCCATGAGGAAGGTCCCGGCCTGCACCTCCACCAGCTCGGGCGGGGTGCAGTCCGTGGGGATGAAGGGGTCTTGATGGGGGCCATGTCCGGAGTCCCCCGGCCCGGTGCAGGCGGCGAGGGCGAAAAGTGAGCCTGCGAGGAGGGAGGAGCTGAGAGGGGAATCCATGGCGCATCCCGGTCAGGTGTGGGCGACTCGAAAAAAAATGAACCGATGAACGCTCTTAGCTTGACACAGGGGGGGGGGGGGCCGTAAACCCTGATGTCGCCTGGAGCCGCCCCCGGAGGCGACCAGCATCCGCACAAGAAGCTGTTTTTCAAGGAGGGATACGTGAAACGCGCCACCCTGCTGTTCCCGCTCGGGCTGTACCAGTGCAACGACGATGGCTCGGCCTTCTCCTACAAGATGTCCAAGGATCTGCGAGCCCTGGTGGGGCAGGCCTCGTCCCTGCGCTACCAGTTCATCGGCATGAGCCGTACCACCAACGCCCGGGTGACGCTGACCATGTTCGAGTCTCCCTGGGAGGAC
>JBDRKM010000420.1:0-28373 GCA_043814015.1 Pseudomonadota bacterium | reverse complement strand
CTCCCGCGGTCGCGCCCCCTCCCGCGGTCGCGCCCCCTCCCGCGGTCGCGCCGGCGCCGGCCGGGTTCGGTGCGCCACCTTCCTACGCGCCGCCGCCCCAGGCGGACGTCCCGCTGGCGGCGAAGCCCATGGCGCCCGCGCCGGTGCCTGTCTCCCGCAGCGACGCCCTGGCGTCCGCCGCCCCCCCGCCAGGCCGCGCGGCTCCGCCGGTGGCCGCCCCCCCGTCCCCCCGCCCCACCCCTACGCCGGCTCCCTCCACCGACATCGCCGGGCCTCCGCTGCAGGGCGGTCACAGGGACGCCGATCCTGCCTACGACCCCGAAGACGACACGGGCGACTGGGAGCCCCCGCGCCGCCGCGGCGGGCTCATGTTCATGCTGGTGGTCGGAGGGCTCCTGGTGGTGCTGGTGTGCACCGGCGGGCTGTGGGCGGGCTGGCGCTACCTCGCCTCCTCCCTGATCCAGATGCCCGAGGACATCGCCGCCTTCGAAGTCCCCGACGCGCCCGAGGTCGTGCCCCCCGACGTCGTGACCCCCGACGCCGGCTCGGAAGGCCTCGACGCTCTGGCCGATGTGGTGCCGTCCGACGAAGAGCCCGCGGTCGTGGAGCCGGTGGCCGTTCCCGTGGAGGTCCCACCGCAGCCCGTGTCCGTCACACCGGAGTCCGCCCGGGACCGCCCGGCCTATGTCGCCCCGACCGCCACCTCTTCGGGCGGCTCGCGCTCCTCCTCGGGCAGCGGCTCCACCGCGAGCCACGGGTCGAGCAGCGGGAGCGGGTACTCCTCCCCCACGCGCAGCACGTCGTCGAGCCAGGTCGGCGCCCACAGCTCCTCTTCCTCCAGCAGCTCCCACGGCTCCTCCGGTAGCGCGACCAGCTCCTCGGGATCTACCTACAGTTCCACGGGTACCTCCCGCGGCTCGTCCAGCAGCGCGGCGCCGAGCTACACCCCCGAGCCCACCTCCTACGAGCCTGACGACGCGATGGCCGACGCCTCCGGCGAAGGCTCGACCCCGGCCGACGACTCCAACGTCCTGCTCGAGCGCTACCGCGCCGCGGCGGCCAATGGCGGCCTGAGCAGCAGCGACATCATGGTGGTGGAGATGGTCCAGCCGGAGGATCCGGCCTACACCCGCAGCCGCCTGCTGCTGGTGATGAACGCCAAGACCAAGGGTGACGCGGCCGCGGTCAAGCGCTACCTGGACGAGCTCTCGCTGCGCCCCGAGAACCAGTACAACCCGGTCGTGCTCGCGGAATACGCCCGCTATTACGTCAACAAGCAGGACTACCAGCGGGCACTGGACAAGGCGGTGCTGGCCGAGCGCCACTGGGCGCGGCTGCCACCCGAGCTCGTGTTCGCCAAGAAGGCCGAGATCTACGAGGTCGAGGCCGCGGCCTACCAGGGCCTCTTCTACCGCAGCGAGGACAACGTCGAGCTGCTCGACAAGTCCATCCGTCAGTGGAAGAAGTACCGCGAGCACGTGCTGACCGAGTCCCGAACGGATCTCCAGGCCCACGCCAACCGCGAGATCGAGAAGCTCGAAAACATCAGGGAGAGGCTCCAGTAGCCGCCAGGGAGCGCCGATGTTCCGCCGTCCCATGTTCCTCGGGCTGCTCCTGGCGATGACGCCAGCCTGCAGCCGCCACCTGGCCATCTATGGCACCGTGCTCGACCGCAACGGTGCGCCCCTGGAGCGGGTCGTCGTGGGCCTCGATCCAGGCAACGTCGAGCTGGTCACGGACGAGGAAGGCCGCTTCACCATCGACTACCTGCGCGATGACGCGGGCACCCGCGTCAAGCTGCAGAAGCGCGCGGACTACGAGGTCACCTTCTTCAAGCCCGGCTACCACAACGCCTCGACCACCTTCTACTTCAAGCGCGGCGAGCTGCAGCTCGATCCCATGAGCCTCACGGAGGACACCATCCGGGTCGAGGCGGGCAGCGAGAACATCGACCCCGGCCAGTACCCCGACCGGGCCCAGAACAACGGTGCAGCCTACGAAGGGGAGTGACGCCGTGCGCAAGCTCGTGTTCGTGCCGTGCCTGGTCGCGGTGGGCTGCAGTGCTCCTCCCGAGGCGCCACCGTCAGCGCACAGCGACCTGCTCGCGGGCTCCTGGGTCGCGACCGTCGTCGAGCACCCCGAGGCCTTCGCCGCCCTGACCGGCGGCCCGGACCGCCCGGGCTGGATCGCGCTGCACAGCAACGATCTGGAGCGTGCGGCGGCGGCCTTCGCCGTGGATGGGCCGAGCGCCCAGGTTGGGCGTGCCCGGGCCCTGCTGGAGATCTCCCTGCTCTATGACGACCTCGCGCGTTCCGGAGACCAGGTCTGGCTGAACACCTTCGCGACCTGGTCGGAGAAGTCCTCCATCCCCGTGGGCAGCGCCCTCACCTACGTGGCCGGCCTGGCGGCGCGCGAGCAAGGCGACGCCGAGGTGTCCACCGCCTGGCTCAAGCTCTCCGAGGCCTCCCGGGACGAAGAGGTGGCGCGCGCCGCCGCCGTGCTGGCCCAGACCCCCCTGGGCGCTCCCGCCGTGGGCGCTGACCTCCCTGCCCTGCTCGTCCGCTACAACGCCCACCTCGCGGCCCGAGAGAGCGGCGATGTCGGTGCGCTGCTGACCGAAGCCACCCAGCCCCTCGTCCAGGAGGACGAGCTGCGGCCCGACGGCACCACCCTGCACCGCGCGTTCTACGATCCGGAGATCCTCAAGACCCTCGCCATCGCCTACCGACTGCAGGCCGGCGCCGCCCTGGGCGGTGGCGATCCCATGACCGCGTTGGCCAGCCTGCCCGCCGGCGCCGACCCCCTCGCCGGGGTGATCTTCAGCCCGGTGCTGCGCGCCGACGAGCTGCCCTCGGAGCTCTCGCGCGCGGCCGAGGCCCCGGGCACCCTGGGCGCCTCCAGCGCCGCCCTGGCCGCCCTCGGGCTGGAGCCCCAGCTCCCTCCCACCGATGATGGCGACTGGGCCCGCGACCAGGTGCATCGCCTCGACGACGGCCTCGACGCCTGGAAGGCCCAGGCCCGCGAGGCTGCCGGCCCCGACGGCCAGGCGCTGCTCGACGACCTCCGCCTGGTGGAGGTGCTGCGCAGCCGCCTGCTGCTGGCCTTCGCCCGCGCGGCCATGGCCGCGCAGCACCCCTGGCAGGCCAAGACCTTCGCCCAGCTGGCGCTGGACGCCGACGAAAGCCGGGCCATCACCCCCGTGAACCACCCGGCCTTGCAAGCCATCCTCATCGAAGCCCAGCTCCGGACGGGTCACACCCGCGAGGCCCTCGACTGCATCCAGCCCCTGCTGAGCGCCCACCCGGCGCTGACGGGGCTCGACGAGGTGCTGGGTGATCTTGCCATTCTACAGGGACTGGACCGCTATGGTGACAGCAAGGAGAACTGACAGGCCGTCGCTTTCCGCGTACGCGCGGGGCGGCGTGGGGGGCGCGATCCGCGCCCTGGTGCTCTGCGGGGTGGCCGTGGCCGCCTCGCCGGCCACCGGCGGCGGGCTGCGCTATGCCGAGGATCAAGCCCCCGGCATCGTGAACCCCATCTTCACCACGAGCATGTCCGAGGCCCGGCTCAACGAGCTGGTGTTCGAGGGGCTCTACACCGACAACGAGAACCTCGCCTCAGTGCCCTGCCTGGCCGAGTCCTCCGAGCTGTCGGCCGACCGCACCTCCCTCGTCGTGCACCTGCGCACCGACGTCCAGTGGCACGACGGCACGCCGTTCACAGCCCAGGACGTGGTCTTCACCATCGACGCCATGAAGGACAAGGGCACCGCGTCCACCGAGAAGGGGCGCGCGGCCTGGATCAAGCGGGCCGAGGCGGTGGACGACCACACGGTGCGGCTGGAGTTCGAGCGCCCCGAGGCCCGCCCCGAGGACAAGCTGCTGTTCAAGGTCCTGCCGGCCCACGCCTTCAGCAGCACCGCCATCAAGCGCACCGACACCTTCCGGAACAACCCGGTCGGCACCGGGCCCTACCGCTTCGAGCGCTACAACGACGACAACTCCATCACCATGCAGGCCTCGTCCAGCTCACACCGCGCGCCGGCCATCTCCGAGCTCGTCATGCGGGAGGTGAGCGACAAGAACTACCAGGCCAAGCTGCTGCTATACGAGAGCCTGGAGGCCCTGGTGCGCGTGCTGCCGCGCGATCTGGCGGTGCTGCAGAACAACCGCAAGGTCGAGCTGTACCCCTACCAGACCAACTCCTGGTGGTACCTGGGCTTCAACCTCGAGCGCGCCCCCTTCAACGACCACGGCGTGCGCGAAGCCATCGCCCACCTGGTCGATGTCGAGGCGCTGCTGGCGCCCATCGGCACCGGCGACACCCTCACCGGCCCCTATGTGAAGTCGAGCCCCTACTACAACCACGACGTGCCGGCCTGGAGCTACGACGCCAACGCCGCCGGCCGGCAGCTGGAGGCCGCAGGCTGCGTCAAGGACGCCGGCCACTGGATGCGCAACGGCGAGCCCCTCACCCTCCACATCACCGCCCACCAGTCCCTCGAGTCCTCCCAGGAGGTGGTGATCAACCTCCAGTCCCAGCTGCAGTCCGCCGGCCTCGACGTCGAGGTCGAGTTCCTGGACGAGGCCGCCTGGAAGGCACGGGTCTGGCGCGAGCACGACTACGACGTCGTGCTGTCCCAGTGGACCTTCGACCGCAACGAGGACATCCGCGACCAGTTCCACAGCCAGGGCGCCCGCAACTTCAGCGGCTACGCCAGCGACGCCGTGGACGCCCTGCTCGACAAAGCGCGGGACACCACCGATCCCCAGGAGAAGAAGGCCGCGCTGCGGGACGCGCATCGCATGATCCACGACGACGCCCCCATGGTCTTCCTGTGGACCCTCGACTCCTACGCCGCGCTCTCCACCCGGGTGCGCAGCGTGGTGATCCACCCGTTCTATTTCTTCACCTTCGTCCAGAACTGGCGCATGGACTAGGGAGCCCGGCCGCTTCGCCGGCCGCGCCCCCTGACCACCCCGCTGATGGCAGAGCCGCACGCACGCCACGACGCCAGGCCCACGGCCCCCCCCCGCGACGGGGGTGGCGCCTGGCGCGCCGTGCTGCCCGTACTGCGGCTGATGACCACCTTCGCCCTGACCCTCGCGGGGGCCGCGCTGGTGATCCAGCTGCTGCTCTGGGCCGCCCCCGGTGACCCGGTGGACCTGGTCCCCAACGGTGCCGAGGTGCGCGCCCAGCTGGAAGCCGAGTGGGGCCTGAACGAGCCCCTGCTGCAGCGCTATGGGCACTTTTTGCTGCGCGCCCTGCGCGGCGATCTGGGCACCTCCTTCACCTACCGTCCGGGCGCCACCGTCACAGCGCTCGTGCTTCCCGCCGCGGCACGCTCCCTGGGCGTGCTGCTGCCGGCCCTCGCGCTGGCCCTGGCGGTCGGGCTGGGGCTGGGCTTCCTCACCGCCGGGCGCCAGAGCCTGCTCAAGCGCGGCCTGCAGGCCGTGAGCGTCGCGCCCGTGTTCCTGCTGGCCTTCATCGCCGTGCAGGTGCTCAACGAGCTGGCCTTCCGCGGGATGGCGGCAGGGCTGTTTGCGCGGCCCTCGTGGTTCGCCCTGCCCGACGCAGAGAGCGGCCTGAAGCTGACCCTGGCCATCACCGTGCTGGCCGTGGGCTCCGGCGCGCTGGCCGAGGTGCACGCCGCGGTGGAGGACGAGATCGTGCGCCTGCGCAACGCGCCCTTCGTGGACGCGGCCATCGCCCGCGGCGCCCCCGCGTGGCGCCACGTGCTCTGGAACCTGCTGCCCCAGCTGGCCACCATCGCGTCTGGACGCGCAGCCTTCTTCGCCGGGGGCCTCATCATCGTGGAGAAGGTGCTGCACCTCAACGGAGTAGGCTCCATGCTCTGGCAGTCCTGCCGGATGCGCGACTACCCCGTGGCCCTGGGCATCACCCTGCTGGCCGCCGCGGCGGTGGCGGGCGCCCGCCTGGCCGGCGACCTCGTGCGCGTGGTGGTGGATCCGCGCCTGCGGGAGACCGGCGCGTGAGCCGCTCAGCCCTCTTCGGCGCGGCGGTGCTGGGCCTGGTGGCCCTGGCCGGGCTCCTCGCCGCCTTCCCGGGGCTGCTGCCCTACGACATCATCGCCGACGTGGACCCAACCCGCGCCGGCGCGGGCCCCTCCGCGGCGCACTGGCTGGGCACGGATCACCTCGGTCGCGATGTGGCCTGGCGGCTGCTCCTGGCCACCCGGGCGTTCGTGGGCCCGGGCCTGCTGGCGTGCGCGCTGGCCTCGGTGGTGGGCGTCGGCGCCGGGGCCATCGCCGGCTACCTCGGTGGGCCCGTGGCGGGGCTGTTGCGCTACCTCTCCACCGTCACCGCCTCCATCCCGCGCTTCGTCCTGGTGCTGCTGGCCATCGCCATCTACGGGAACGACACCTGGCTGATCGGTGCCGTGGCCGGGCTCGCATACTCCCCGGCCGTGGCCGAGGCGGTCTTCGCGCGCATCGACTCCCTGCGCCGCGCCGAGTTCGTCCTGGCGGCCCGCGCCCACGGCTTGAGCGACGCGCGCATCCTGGGCTACCACCTGCTGTGGGTGAACTGCCGGCGCATGGTGGGCCGGCATGCCCTGAACCTGTTCGCCTACCTGCTCCTGCTGGAGACCACCCTCTCCTACATCGGCGGCTTCGGCGTCATGGAGCCCGAGCCCTCCTGGGGCAACATGCTGGCCTTCGAGTTCGGCCAGCGCACGGGCAACCCCTGGGGGGTCTGGGCCCCGGCCCTGGCCCTGTGGGGCACCATCCTCTGCGCTGGCCTGGTGAGCGACGCGCTCGCGGAGCGCAGTCATGGCTGATCGCCTCACCCTCAGGGGGCTCGAGGTGCGGGCGGGTTCCCACGCCCTGGTGCAGGGCGTGGATCTCACCCTCGAGGGCGGTGAGATCCTGGCGCTGGTGGGCGCCTCGGGCTCGGGCAAGACCCTGACCGCCCGCAGCCTGCTCGGGCTGCCCGGCCCCCGCCCGGGCGTGGTGGCCGCGCGGCTCGAGATCCAGGTGGGCGACACCGTCCACCGGCCCTATGAAGGGCTGGCCGAGGCGATGGCCGCCGGCCGCCCCGGGCGCTTCTGGCGCGCCTCCCGGCGGGCGTTCACCGCCGTGCGGGGGCACGTGGTCGGCTACATGGCCCAGGACGCCCGCGGCGCCCTCGACCCGCTCTGGTCCGTGGAGCGCCAGCTCAGGGAGGCCATCGCCCTGGGCCCGGCGGGTGGGTCTCCGGTCGAGTGGCTGCTGCGGGCCGGGTTCCCGCGCCCGGAGGAGGCCCTCGGGCTCTACCCCCACGAGCTCTCGGGCGGCATGGCCCAGCGGGTGGCCATCGCCCTCTCCCTGGCCCGCGGGAGCCGCTTCCTCATCGCCGACGAGCCCACCACAGGCCTCGATCCGACCGTCCAGGAGGCCATCCTCGGTGAGCTGCGCGCCACCGCGCGCGCCGGCATCGGCGTCCTGCTGATCACCCACGATCTGCGCATCGTCCCGCGTTTCGCCCGCCGGGTCCAGATCATGCACGCGGGCCGCACCGTCGAGACGATGGCCGCCGACGCCCTCTCGGGCGCCGCTTCCCGCGAGGTGCGCGCCCTGCTCGACGCCACCGCCCGCGTGGCCGGGGGGCTGCTTTGACCGCCCTGCTCTCGGTGCGCGGGCTCACCAAGCGCTACAAGCGCCCCGGGGTGGCCGGGCTGCTGTCCCGCGCCGGCGAGGCGGCGGTGGACCACGTCTCCCTGGCGGTCTATCCAGGCGAGCGGGTGGGCCTGATAGGCGAGTCCGGCTCCGGCAAGACCACGCTGGTGCGCGCCGCGCTGGGCCTGATCCCCCACGAGGAGGGCGAGGTCGAGCTGCTCGGGCGGCCCCTCGGCACCTACTCCCGGACCGAGCTGCGGCGCCTGCGCAGCCGCTGCCAGCTCTTGCTGCAGAACCCGGACGCCTCGCTCAACCCGGGCCTGTCCGTCGGCGCCCTGCTGCGGGAGTCCGCCCGCATCCACCGCCCCGGCGCCTCCACCGACGAGGTGGTGGCGGAGGTGGCGGCGCGGGTCGGGCTCGGTCACCGCATCGAGGGCCTGCCCTTCGAGCTCTCGGGGGGCGAGAAGCGCCGCGTGGGCATCGCGCGCCTGCTCATCGCCGATCCGGACCTGATCGTGGCCGACGAGCCCACCGCCGGGCTCGACGCCTCCCTGAAGGCCGAGATCACGGATCTGTTGCTGGCCTCCCGCGGCCCGACCCGCGGGCACCTGTTCATCTCCCACGACCTGCCCCTCATCTGCTACGCCTGCCAGCGCGTCGCGGTCATGTACGCCGGTGTGGTGGTGGAGGAGGTCCTGGTGAACGAGCTCGGCCGGGTCCGCCACCATCCCTACACCGCGGCCCTGCTGGCCGCCGCCGGGCTCGCGACCGCCATCGCCGCCACCCACCCCGCGCCCCCCGCCGGGCGCGCCGGCCCAGGCTGCCCCTACGCCGGCCCCTGCCCGCTGACCGCGGAGCGCTGCCTGCGCGAGCCGCCTGCGCTCGAGGCGATGGGCGCCGTGGACGGGGTCGGCACCCACCGCGTCGCCTGCTGGGCGGTCGGCCCAGGAGGAACCCCCTGATGCTCTGCTCCTTCCTGTTCGCGCTGTCCCTGTGGGCCGGCGCCGCCCTGGCAGCTCCCCCGTCGCCGGGCCACGCGGCGGACCAGGCGCGGCTGTTCATCCGCAAGGGCTGGTACGAGGACGCCGCGCACGAGCTGAGGGCGGCCCTGGAGAGCCCCGAGGGCCAGGCCTCCTTCGAGGTCCACTGGCTGCTGGCGCAGGTCTCCTACGAGCTGCAGGACATCGGCGGCGCCGCGGAGCACGCCCGCCTCGCCGCCGGGCTGGCCCCCGGTCCGGACGAAGAGGCCGCCTGCTGGCAGCTGGTGCAGGACATCGACGCCACCTTCGGCTCGGTGCGCGTCAGCGGGCCTCAGGACGGCGTGCAGTCCCGCCTGCAGCTCGAGGGCACGAGCACCCAGTTCGACCCCGAGCTCAAGCGCTTCATCGCGAAGAAGACCCTGGAGCTGACCGAGCCGGTCGCCCTGCCCCTCGTGGTCTGGCTGCCGAGCGGCACCTACCTGGTGAACGGCCAGGAGGTGACCATCGCGGCCGGTCACGAGGCCGGGCTGCAGCTGCCCGTCTCGGCCCTGGGCGCCAAGGGGCTGGCCTCGCTGCAGGTGCTGCGCGTCGAGGTGGGCGGCGGGTTCGGCGTGCTGCTGGGCGAGCGCGTGGCCAACCTCAGGCCCGCCATCGAGGCGGAGCTGACCGTGGTGCAGCCCGTGGGCCGCATGCTGCTGGGCCTGACCTTCGACAAGTCCTTCCGCGGCTACGAGGTGGACGACTACCCGGTGGCCCACAGCCCCACGGCCCTGGGAGGCGGCCTGCTCATCGGCACCGAAGTCCTCCTCGGTGGCCCCCTCGCCTTCCGCCCCAGCCTCGGCTACCGCTTCGGCCTGCTGCCCGGCCTGCCTTTTGACTGCCGCGAATCCCACGACGGGCTGAGCTGCGCGCCCGTGCTGGAGGGCGGCGACGCCACCGACCGCCTCTACGCCACCGCCCGCACCCACACCGGCACGCTCCAGCTCGCCCTGGACTGGCGGCAGGGAGGCCGGGTGAACGCCCTCGGCCTGGGGGTCCGCGCGGCGGTGGATCAGGTCTTCGGCAGCGTGCCCGCGGAGGGCACTGGGGCCCATGGGGGTTCCGAAGAAGAGATCGTCACCTCGATCCAGGACGGCGGCTTCCACGCCACGGGCATCCGCATCCTGGCCAACCTCTCGCTCGCACTGTAGGAACCAGGCATGAAGCGCATCCTCTCGGCCTCCTGTCTGCTGCTCCCCGCCCTCGCCCTGGCCAAGGCCAACCCGGTCAGCCCCGCCTACGAGGGCAATTGCCAGAGCCCCCAGTGGGCTCCCGACGGCGCGCGCCTGGCCTACGAGGTCAACTTCCACGACCGCAAGGCCATCGAGCAGTACGTCCTGGTCCCCGGTCAGGGCCAGCCGACCCCCGTGCGGCCCGTGACCCGCGGGGCCAGCGCCATCACCGCCGGCTTCAGCACCGCGGCCCCCGAGATGGTGGTCCACGCGCTCTCCTGGGCGCCCGCCGACATCGGCCGCTTCGTGTACGCCGCCTCCGGCCCCGACCGCGACTACGACCTCTACATCGACCAGGGGTCAACCCCCATCGTGGCCTCTCCGGGCGCCGACGGCGGCCCACAGTGGAGCCCGGACGGCCGCTGGATCGCCTTCACCAGCGCGCGCACCGGCCAGGGCGACGTCTACCTGCTCGACACCCGCGCCATCGACCAGGCCCCGCGCCGCCTGACCACCGCCCCCACCTCCTCCGAGCTGTACCTGGCCTGGTCCCCCGACGGTCGGCGCCTGGCCTACGTCGGCCACTCCGACGACGGTGACAACCTCTACCTCATCGAGGACATCGCCAGCCCGCGGCCCACCCTGCTGACCCGCTGGGCCCACACCCAGACGCGCCCCTCCTTCTCGCCCGACGGCCGGCTCATCGCCTTCTACTCGAACCACACCGACCCCGCGCGGGTCGACCTCTACCTCATGGCCCCCGGAGGCACGCCCCAGCAGGTGGCCCAGCGCGTGGTGATGGACGAGGGGGGCCCCGCCTGGACCCCGGACGGCCGGCACCTGGTCTACGTGCTGGATGACGAGTCCCGCTACGACCCCGTCTACGTCGCCCCCGTGGCCGACCCGACCCGCGCCCGCCCCGTGGACACCCAGACGGTGGGCAACGGCGATCTCGACGTGGGCACCGGCACCGACGGCCGCCTCTACCTGGCCGTGACCGCCCAGGGCCTCACGGGCGACGCCAGGCGCGACTTCAAGCGGGTGTACGTGATGGAGCTGACGGAGCTGCCATGAGAGCTTTCAGCCATCAGCCATCAGCAAAACAAGGCTTTCTCGCTGCTGATACCTGATACCTGACACCTCAAATCCCCCACCCCACCGCCGCGACGGCGGCGAAGAGGTGCACCGAGGCCGGGGATGTGGGGCGGGGGGCCAGCTCGAAGCCGCTGAAGAAGCCCGCCAGGGGGACGCTGCCCAGGTGCGCGGCCAGGATGGCCGCGTCGTGCTCGGGAATGCCCTGGAAGGCTGGACCGCGCCCGCTGCAGTCCACCAGCAGGGAGTACTCCGGCGCGCCACGATGCGCGATCTGGCCCGCGAGCTCGAGGGCGGCGGCGTTCAGATCCATGCGCGCGTGATCCTGGTCGCGCAGCAGGAAGGTGAGCCAGTCGCCCTCCCGGACCTCGGCGCCCAGGTAGAGCGCCCCGATGCGATCCTCCACCCCCAGCACGGGTCGGACGCAGGTGTCGCCGCGCGCGATGGCGGCGAGGTCGGAGGCCTGGGTGAGGCCGACCATCAGGTGCCGCCCGATCTCGGCCTCGGCGATGCCGATCTGCTTCACCACGCGCATCAGGGCGCGCGCCGCGGGCTTGCCGCCGAGGGCCGCGACCACGCGACCGCGGGCGCCCCCCACGCGGTACGGGCGGGACACCGCGCGGCAGGACTGGGACACGGCGCAGGCCGGGCGGCAGGCGCGCACGATGAACACGGCCATGGCGTCGTCGTGCGGGCCCCACCCGGTGAACACCCAGTCCGGACCGCCCAGGTTGACGGCGCCCCCGCCGAGGACCGCGAGGCCGGTGCGGGGGGTGCGGAGGCCGCGTTCGAAGGACTCCGGGCTGAAACCGGAGGTGGACAGCATGACCAGGCCGAGGTCGCCGGGCTGCAGGGCCGCCACCAGGGCCTGCGCCGCCTGCTCGTTGCGCTCCGAGAGGCCGCGCACGATCATGGTGGAGAGCCGCCAGGGCTCGGCCTCGTGGAAGCTCATCACCGCCACGCCGGGGGTATCGAACAGCTCGCGATCGCCGCAGATGACCCCGGGCGCCAGGCAGCCAGCCAGGTGTCGCGGCCCGCCCTCAGCCTTCAGGCGCTCCAGCACCGCGGGCAGCGCCTCGGCGTGGTGCGGGGTCAACCAGAGCAGCACCCCTTCGGGCGCCGTGCCACCTGCAGCCAGGCGCGCCGCGGCGAGGGCCTCCTCGACCGCCACGAGGGTCTCGTGCGCCTCCGAGAGGCCTGTTCCGACGCGCACCTGCTCCTCCTGGCCGGGGAGCTGAGATGTAACGCCGGCGCGGGGTGGAGGCCGGTACAGACTTCGAGGCCTTCGAGGGGCAGCTCGCCCACCGCGCGCCGCGCGACATAGCCATACCGGCCGAGCTGGCCCCCGTCTCCGAAGTCCGGCGCTAGTGCCCCCCTCCCCTGCCCCGCGGGGTGGCGTTCCAGAGGGTGGCCATCAGCGCCGCGCCGACGATGGCGAAGGGGATGGGCCAGAGCTTCCAGACGTGCCAGCCGTACTGCGAGGTGATCTCCCCCACGAGCAGGCCGGTGAACGGCGCCGCGAAGAAGTACTGCATGCCGTCGAAGAGCCCGGCCGCGGTGGCGGCTCCCTTGCGGCCGCCGAAGTCCATGGCCGCGGCGCCGCCGATCAGGCCGTGGGCCCCGTTCACGAAGAAGGACAGGACCGCGAGCGAGCCGACAGCGCCCCAAGGCCCGAACCCCAGCCTGTCGCTGGCGTAGAAGAGCCCGAGCCCGAAGACCATGCCGACGAAGCCGATCACGACGACCGGGGCGCGGCGGGTCTGGAAGGCCTTGTCGGAGAGCGGGCCCAGGGTGAAGCCGCCCGCGATGCCGGCCAGCGCGATGCCCCAGGCGGTGGCCTGGAGGGCCAGATCGGTCTTGCCGAGCTCGTGGAACTCCTTGAAGTAGACCGGCCACCAGGAGTCCACCACGCTCCGGCGGACGAAGCCGATCATCACGGAGGCGACGGCGATGGTCCACATGGTGCGGCTGGTGAGGACCTTCTTGATGATGTCGATGACACGAACCTGCGCCTCGTCTTCGGCCATCTTCGCATCGCCGGTGTCGATGGCGGGGAAGCCGGCCTCCTCGGGGCCTTCGGCCACGAAGAAGTAGGTGAAGATGCCGAACATCCCGACCATGATGGCGGGGACCCAGAACGCCCAGTACCAGGGGAACCAGGCGGCGATCAGCGGCACACCGGAGAATGCGAAGATCAGGCCGAGCCGGATGAGGACCCCGAAGATGGCGCCGAAGGTGCCGCGCTCGGAGATGTGGAACCACTGGGCGTTGATCTTGACGATTGAGAGGGCGCCAAACGACTGGAAGTAGGCGTTGATCGCCCAGATGGCCGACAAGATGTAGGCGAGCTGGCGGGAGGTGATCCCACCGGCGAACACCGCCTGCGTCACGATGTGGCGCTCGGCGCCCTCTCCCGCGAAGACCGGGTCCTGGAGGACGAGCAGGTGGGACAGCCCGAAGATGGTGTTCATCACCACCACACCAGCCGCGCCGATCAAGAACGCCTTGCGGCCCCCGAACTTGTCGGCGATGGCGGCGTTCAGGATCACCGACAGCCCGTACAGGAACGGCATGGCGGTCTAGAGCAGCGCGAGATCGTGCTTGTCCCACCCGAACGCGTCCATCAACGTGGGCGAGAGCGCGGTGAAGTTGTACCGCGACATGTAGAAGAACGCGTACAGGAGCCCGACGATCATCCAGTTGCGGACGCGCCGCGGGCCGTAGCCGGGAGGGTACTGCAGGGCTTCGGTCATGGGGTCCTCTCGCTGGGCAGGCGTTGTCGAAGGGCCGGGGCTGCTGAGGTAACCCTTTTTCCCTTCGCGGGGAATCCCACGTCCGGAACAGGCACATCCCGGGGAACTGTCGGCGGTCGAGGGGGAGACCGGGTGGCTTGCCCTGCCGCTGGCCTCGTGTGGGCTGGCTTACCGGATCCACGTCTCTCCTCAGCCCCCGCCGCGGGATGTATTCCTATTACGGATTTAGTATGCCGTTTTCCGCTTACAGGAAACACCGTGTCGCAGGTATGCGGCCTGGCAACGCTCGCTTTAGCATGAACCGGCCCCTGCCCCTGGAGTCGTCATGGACGCAGTCCTGCTCGCGCGCATCCAGTTCGCCTTCACCATCGCCTTCCACTACATCTTCCCGCCCCTCTCCATCGGGCTGGGGCTCCTGCTGGTGGCCTTCGAGGGGATGTATCTCAAGACCAGGGACCCCCTCTGGGAGCGGGTGACCCGCTTCTGGGTCGGGATCTTCGCCCTGATCTTCGCCTTCGGGGTGGCCACCGGGATCGTGATGGAATTCCAGTTCGGCACCAACTGGTCCACCTACTCCCGCTACGTCGGCGACATCTTCGGCTCCCCCCTGGCGGCCGAGGGGGTCTTCGCGTTCTTCCTGGAGAGCACCTTCCTCGGGGTGCTCCTGTTCGGCTGGAACAAGGTCAGCGCGCGGACGCACTTCTTCGCCACGGTGATGGTGGCCTTCGGCGCGGCGCTCTCCGCCCTCTGGATCATCATCGCCAACTCCTGGCAGCAGACCCCGGCGGGCTACCACCTGGTGGGCGAGGGCGCGGCCATGCGGGCCGAGCTGGTGGACTTCTGGGCCGCGGCCTTCAACGCCTCCACCATGGCCCGCTACACCCACGCCATCGTGGCGGCCTGGCAGGGCGGCGCCTTCCTGGTGCTGGCGGTGGGCGCCTACCACGCGCTCAAGGGCAAGCACATGGACTTCGCCAGGGCCTCCATGAAGCCCGCCCTGGTGCTGGCCTTGGTGGCCTCCCTGCTGCAGCTGTGGACCGGGCACTACAGCGCCGAGGTGGTGGCCGAGCACCAGCCGGCCAAGCTGGCGGCCTTCGAGGGGCACTATGCCGATGGGCAGCCCGCCGACATGTACGCCTTCGGCTGGGTCGACGAGGAGGCGGAGAAGGTGGTGGGCCTCGGCGTACCCGGCGGCCTCTCGCTGCTCCTGCACGGCGACGCCAAGGCCGGCGTCACAGGGCTCTCGGCCTTCGCCCCCGAAGACCGCCCCCCGGTGCAGCCGGTGTTCCAGGCCTACCACCTCATGGTGGCCATCGGGATGCTGCTGATCGCGGCCTCCCTGCTGGCGGTCTTCCTGTGGTGGCGTGGCACCCTCTGGAACACCCGCTGGCTGCTGCGCGCCCTGACCGTCTCCCCCGCTGCTGCCCGCCACCGCCGACCAGGTGGGCTGGTTCGCGGCCGAGGTCGGGCGCCAGCCCTGGATCGTGCAAGGCCTGCTGCGCACCAGGGACGCGGTCTCCGTGGTGGTGCCCGCCTGGCAGGTGCTGGCCAGCCTCATCATGTTCGGGGTCCTCTACACCGTCATGTTCGTCATCTTCGTCTACCTCTTCTCCAAGAAGGCGCTGCGCGGTCCCAAGCCCGCCGCGGCAGCCGAGTAGGGAGGCCACCATGGACCTGAACGTCCTCTGGTTCGTCCTCATCGCGGTCCTGCTCACCGGCTACGCCGTGCTGGACGGCTTCGATCTCGGGGTCGGGGTGCTGCACCTCTTCTCGAAGGGTGAGAAGGAGCGCCGCACCCTGATCAACGCGGTCGGCCCGGTCTGGGACGGCAACGAGGTCTGGCTGCTCACGGGCGGCGGCGCCATCTTCGCGGCCTTCCCCCACGTCTACGCCACGGTCTTCTCCGGCTTCTACCTTGCGCTGATGCTGCTGCTGCTGGCCCTCATCCTGCGCGCCATCTCCATGGAGCTGCGCGGCAAGGAGCCCATGGCCTGGTGGCGCAAGACCTGGGACGTGGCCTTCTCCCTCGGCTCCTTCCTGGCGGTGACCCTGCTGGGGGTGGCGCTGGGCAACATCGCCCACGGCGTGCCGCTCGGCCCCGGCTACGAGTTCCAGGGCAACTTCTTCACCCTGCTCAACCCCTACTCCCTCGTGGTGGGGCTCACCGGTGTGGCGCTGGCCACCACGCATGGCGCGGGTTGGCTGCTGCTCAAGACCGAGGGCGATCTCCAGCGGCGCGTCCGCGGCTGGGGCTGGACGGCCTTCCTCGCCTTCGCGGTCCTCTACCTGGTCATGAGTGTCTGGACCGTGGTGGGCAACGAGCACATCATGGCCAACTTCGGCGCGTGTCCGGTGCTCTGGCTGCTGCCGGTGCTCTCCGTCGCCGGCGTGGGCTTCCTCGGCTACGCCCTGCGCAGGGGCACGCCGCTGCAGGCCTTCCTGGGCTCCGCCCTCACCATCGCGCTGCTCATGGTGCTGTTCGCCACGGGCATGTTCCCCGATCTGGTCTACTCCAGCCCCGATCCGGCCTGGACGCTGGATCTGCACAACGCCGCCTCCTCGAGGATGACCCTCGGGATCATGGCGATCATCGCCGGGCTCGGCGTGCCGGTGGTGCTGGTCTACACCGCCTGGGCCTACAGGGTGTTCTGGGGCAAGGTGGAGCTGGACGACGGGAGCTACTGATCTGGCGGTACGCTGCTCGTTCAGGGTTGCCGGCGCTGCCTCCGCGCCCGCAAGCGCTGCCAGGACTCCCGCAGCAGGTCGCGCTCGTGGGAGGCCAGGCCCAGGCCTGCCAGCACCAGGGGGTCACGCCGCGCGAGGATCCGCTCTGCGGGCTCCGAACGCCGGAAGGCCCCGTCGAGGCGCGCGAGGTCCGGGGCGACGCCGGTGGAGGCGGGCAGGAGCAGGCGCGCGATCTCGGAGGGCACCAGCTCCAGCACGCCGCCGCCGTAGTGGCGGCCTTCCAGCTCGGCGCTCAGGGCGGTCAGGGAGTTCACGAAGGCCGCGACCAGGCGCTCGGCCTCCACGGCGCGCGGCCTGACGCGGTAGGCCGTGTCCGTGGTGAAGGCGCCGAGGCGATTGTGGACGAGGCGCGGCAGGTCGTGGGAACGCTTGAGCAGGGCCACGGGGGCCGCGGACACGCTCGGGACCTCGAACCAGGGCGTGCGCACGCGGCACTTGAAGCGTCGGTGCAGCCCCGCCGCCTCGCCCTGGGCCACATAGCGCGCGGCCCCCGCTGGCAGATCCTCTCGCGCGATCCCATGG
Organism: Pseudomonadota bacterium; assembly: GCA_043814015.1. Taxonomy (GTDB): domain Bacteria; phylum Myxococcota_A; class UBA796; order UBA796; family JAFGLY01; genus JBDRKM01. Next base: position 11,454 of record JBDRKM010000420.1, on the reverse strand, counting down.
AACCACAGGAAGCAGGTGGGCTGCCCGGTGCGCTGGTTGTGGGCGTGGACGTCTTCGTCGTAGATCACGCCGGGGACGTGCTCGCTGCGGCCGAACATGGGGTGCGCCCAGGGCCGCAGGTCGTGGGCCTCCACCACGGCCTCGGGCACCAGGAAGAAGTCGTTGGCCCCGGTGACGATGCCCACGGAGGCCTCGGCCAGCTCAGCAAAGCGCCTCGTACCGGGGTGTCGCTCGACCTCCGCCAGCAGGCGGCGCGCGCGCGGGCCCAGCAGCGCCCGCATCCACTTGCCCCGCAGCGCGGCCCCGGGGGTGGCTTCCAGGCCCGCGAGCACCTCGGCCGGGGGGCGCAGCAGGAAGCCGCGGCCGCGCACCGGGAGGATGCCGACCTCGGCCGGGCGGGCATCGCTCCCCTCCCCTTTTTTCTCGGCCAGCAGCAGCACCACGCCCTGCAGGGTGCCCTCGAACCAGATCTCCTCCGGGTCGAGGAGCAGCACGCGGGCGCACTGCGCCAACAGGAAGGTCCGGGCGGGCTGGGCGTGCAGCACGTGCAGGAGCTCGGAGGGCACGACCATGGCCAGCCGGCCGCCCGGGCGCAGCAGGGCGAGGGCCGCGATCACGAAGGGCACCCAGGCGTTGGTGTGCTTCGTGAAGGGAAGACCGAGGCCGCGGATGAGGGCTTCGGCCCGCGCCTGCAGCGTCTCGGGCAGGTACTGGTACCGGATGAAGGGCGGATTCCCCACACAGGCGTCGAAGTGCAAGCCCTGTGCCAGCGCCCCCGCGGCCCAGGCCAGGAAGTCCTCGGCACGTACGTCGGCTTCGACACCCCTCAGGTCCCGCGCCGCCTCCCGGGCCCGGGCGGCCTCGGCCGGGTCGAGCTCGAAGGCGGTCAGCTCACGGAGATCGGGGAGCCCTGTCGCGGCGACAGCGCGGAGGAAGGCGCCATCACCGGCGCTCGGCTCGAGCAGCCGCCGTGGCTGGGCCTCGGCGACCCAGCGCACCAGCCAGGCGGCGATGTCCGCCGGCGTGTAGTAGCCACCGCGCAGCTTCTCGGGGCTCTCCTGCTCGATGAAGTTCATCCTTGTTCCTCGGCTCCAGGAGTCGCCGGCGCCGCATCCCGGCTCGCCTGGGCTGGCGTTCAGCAGCCGGCGCCAGGATAGACCGCGGGATCCATGTCGTCGCAATCCCAGCCCAACGCGGGGTAGGTGGCGCTGTCGTAGGCCCCTGGCTGCCACCACTGGGGCCAGCCGTCGCCGTCCAGATCCCAGCTCCCGGCCCCGGCGCCGCCGTAGGGGCCGATGTCGGAGCAGCTGCCGTCCGGATCGGCCTCGGAGGGGTCCGCGGCGTCGATGAGGGCCGAGGCGGGATCGAGGTGCAGATCCCAGAGGAGGGGATCGGCGGCGCTGATGTCCAGGAAGGCGGGCGGGGACGCGATGTTGCCATCGCGCCCCACAGGCACGGTGACGGTGCCGAAGTCGTCCACGAGATCGCACCAGGTGTACGAGGCGCTCACAGTGGGGTGGAGGTACTTGACGCCGTCGGCGGTGACCGTCGCCGTGTTGTCCGCGAGGATGCTGCCCACCAGCTGCAGCAGGGAGTAGTCGCTGATCACCGCGCCCCCCCCGTGCGCGCCGCTGTTGCCCACCAGCGCGCCGTAGGACAGCGTGAGGACCACGCCGGTCTCGAGGCCGAGCCCGCCGCCGTAGGTCCCGGCGCTGTTGCCCGCGACGACGGTGTTGCTCAAGGTGACCACGGTGCCGTCCACGGCGCCCAGGCCGCCGCAGCAGTGGGTGCTGGTGTTCCCCGCGATGAGCGAGCTGGTGAGGCCCGCGGTGGTCAGGGTGTCGAGGTAGATCCCGCCACCGGCCTCGGCGGTGTTGTCGTGGACGCGCAGGGCGTCCGCCTGGAGCGTGCCCTCGTGCACGTACACGCCCCCGCCCTCGGCGACGGAAGCGCAGCCCTGGATGTCGATGTCCAGCAGGGTGAGGTCGGCGCCGTCGAGAAAGACCCCGCCGCCCTGCTCGGCGGCGCCGTCGCGAAGGGTGAAGCCCTGCAACACGGCGCCACGCTCGCCCGAGGCGACGGTGAGCACGGAGCCCGCCCCGCCGCCGTCGATGATGGTGGCGTCGGGGCCCTCCAGGCCCACCACCTCGAGATCACGGCCACCCAGGTCCAGGTTCTCCAGGTAGGTCCCGGGCAGGACCCGCACGCAGGCGGTGGCGGCGCTGATGGCGGCCTGGATGGTGTCGTAGGGCGCGGCCAGGGAGCCGTCGCCGGTGCTGGCGCCGGAGGAGGCGTCGGCGATCCGGGGCTCGTTTGGATCCAGATCGTCGCAGTCCCAGGCGTTGTCGGTGTGGCCGCTCGGCAGGCTGCAGGCCCGCACGCCGGCGGATGGATCCCCCGTCCCATCGCCGTCCCGATCGGCGTACCAGGTGAGGGCGTCCGCCGCGCCCCCCTCGTCCACGACGCCGTCGCAGTCGTCGTCCACCCCGTCACACAGCTCGGTGGCCCCGGGGTGCACGCCGGCGTCGGCGTCATCACAGTCGGTGCGGGAGGCGGCGTAGCCGGAGGGGGCGGCGCAGGCCACCGCGGTGCCGGTGGGGACGCCATAGCCATCGCCGTCCGCGTCCAGGTACCAGGTGCGGGCGTCCAGCGCGTCGGGCTCGTCCACGAGGCCGTCACAGTCGTCGTCCACGCCGTCACACAGCTCGTCGGCGCCGGGGTTCACGCCCGCCTCACCGTCATCGCAGTCGGTGTCGTCGCCGACGAACCCGGAGGGGACGGTGCAGGCGGCGGTGGTGGAGGCGGCATCGCCGTAGCCGTCGGTGTCCGCGTCGGCGTACCAGGTGAGGGCGTCGGCGGCGTAGGGCTCATCCACCACGCCCGAACAGTCGTTGTCCACCCCGTCGCACAGCTCGGTGGCGCCGGGGCTGATGGCGGGGTCGCCGTCGTCACAGTCTGTGCCGGCGGCGGCGTACCCGCCGGGCTGGGCGCAGGCGGACGTGCTGGTGGCGGGACCGCCATAGCCATCGAGGTCCGCGTCGAGGTACCAGGTGGGGGCGTCCGCCGCGTACGGCTCATCCACCACGCCCGAACAGTCATCGTCCACCCCGTTGCACCACTCGGCGGCGCCGGGGTTCACCGTGGCGAGGGTGTCATCGCAGTCGGTGCCCGCGGCGGCGTAGCCGCTGGGCTGGGTGCAGGCGGGCTGGGGCGCGGCCGGATCGCCGTAGCCGTCGGCGTCGGTATCGGCGTACCAGGTGGGGGCGTCGATGGCATCACCTTCGTCTACCGTGCCGTCGCAGTCGTCGTCTTCGCCATCGCAGGTCTCGTCGGCGCCGGGGTGCACGGAGGCGTCGTGGTCGTCGCAGTCGTCGCCGGCCGCGACCCAGCCCTCGGGCTGCGCGCAGCCGACCTGCGTGTGCCCATCGTCGCCGTGGCCGTCGAGGTCGTGGTCGGGGTACCAGGTGGGGGCGTCGATGGCGTCGTCCTCGTCCACGGCGCCATCGCAGTCGTCGTCCACCCCGTCACAGCGCTCATCGGCCCTGGGGCTCACCCCCGCGTCGGTGTCATCACAATCGGTGGCGTCGGCGACATAGCCTCGGGGCTGGGTGCAGCCAGGGGCGGTGGAGGCGGCATCACCGTAGCCGTCGTCATCCGCGTCGGCGTACCAGGTGGCGGCGTCGGCGGCGTCGGGCTCATCCTCCGTGCCGTCGCAGTCGTTGTCCACGCCGTCGCACAGCTCGGTGGCCGCGGGGTTCACCGCGGCGTCGCCGTCGTCGCAGTCGCCGCCCTGGGCCACACACCCGGACGGCGCCTGGCAGGCGGCGATGCCGGCGCCTGGGTCGCCATGGCCGTCACCGTCGGCGTCGGCGTACCAGGTGGGTGCATCGGCCGCGTCGGGCTCGTCGATCTCGCCGTCGCAGTCGTCGTCCTTGAGGTTGCACAGCTCCGTGGCGCCGGGGTTGACGGCGGAATCGATGTCGTCGCAGTCCTCGTCGGCGCCGTAGCCGTCGCCGTCGGCGTCCACCCAGGGCGCGGTGTCGGCGGTGTCCTTTTCTCTCCCGCAGGCCGCCATGGTGAGCAGGATGCTGGCCAGCAGCGCCGTGGCGAGGGAAGGGCGGGGCATGGGACGCGCTCCGGTGCTGGCGTCTTGGCGGTGGTTCCGAGACCTGGGGCGAAGCACCTATCTCGTCACGACCCGCAGAGGCGCTCAGCATGACGCGCGTTGACGCCGCCCGCCATGAACCTGGCTCAGGCGCTGACGCCGCGCACCACGAGGCTGTCGGCTGATTTGGTCGGTGCCCGCGTTTGCCTCCACCGCCAGTGAGCTGCTACCCTGTCGGCTGGAGATCAAGTGTCTTCCCTGTTCTCCCGACACCGCAGCTACCTGCTCGGGGCCCGCCACTGGCTGCGCGTACCTGGCGGCCGTCCCCACGCGCTCCTGCCGCCATGAAGGCCACCGCCCTGGCCCGCTACGCCCTGCGCCTCCTGCTGACCCTGGCAGTGTGGGCCTTCATCGTCGGCACCATGGCCGGTCGCTGGGACTGGGCCCGGGGCTGGGTCTTCGTGGGCTGGACCGTGTGCGCCCAGGTGGCCTCCACCTTCGTCATCTGGCGCTTCCGGCCGGACCTGCTGGAGCGGCGCACGCGCATGGGCCCAGGCACCGTGCGCTGGGACCGGGCGCTGGTGGTGGCGTACCAGCTCGCCACCTACGGCATCGCCATCGTCGGGGCCGGCACGGCGGGTCGCCACGGAGAGGATCTCCCCCTCGCCCTCTGGCCGCTCGGCGCCGCCCTCTACACCGCCGGCATCGCCTGGGCCACCTGGGCCCTGGCCGTGAACCGCCACTTCGAGCCCACGGTCCGGCTCCAGACCGACCAGGGCCACACCGTCGTGGACGCCGGCCCCTACCGCTTCGTGCGCCACCCCGGCTACCTCGGCGGCATGGTGGGCCTGCCCGGGCTGGCGCTGATGCTCGGCTCCACCCACGCCCTCATCCCCGCGACCATCGCGGTCCTGCTCCTCTTCGTCCGCACCGCGGCCGAGGATCGCTTCCTCCACCGCAACCTGGAAGGCTACGCCGCCTACGCCGCGCGCGTGCGCTCCCGGCTGCTGCCTGGCATGTGGTAGAGCCCCCGAAGTCCGCCGGCACCTCCGCCAGGGTCTCCGCGTCGGCGATCCCGATGGCGACGCCTCCCCCTCAGCGCCAGCCCCCCTCCTCCCGGATCTGCTCCACGCGGATGACCCCGGCCAGGACCGCGAGGCCCAGCAGGCCGTCGCGCTCGCCCGTGACCACCACCCGCTTGCCCTCCAGGCGCGCCGGGATGTCGCCCACGAGCTGGTAGGCCCGCCCGTCATCGGCCTCCAGCTTCCAGATCCCGGGGCCCAGCGGGCCCTTCTCCAGCCGCCCCTGCCACTGCCTGGTGCCCATGCTCACAGCCTCCCGGTGGCGCGTGCGCGGTGCAGGCCCGCGATGGCCAGCCCCGCGGCCAGCGCCAGCAGACCGTTGACCACGAGCCAGGCCGGGCCGAGCCCGCCCAGCCACCAGGGCTCGATCTGGCCCAGCGCCGCGGCCTGCAACAGCGCGACCGCGAACCCCAGGGTCAACCCGAGCGCCAGCGGCCACAGCCTGGTGGGGCCGAGCAAGACCACCGCCGCCAGGGGCAACAGCGCGCTGGCCCACAGCGGGAAGTGGCTCCACTCCCAGCCCAGCAGGGCGCCGGGCCAGTACAGCAGCCCGCGGGAGGCCAGGCTCGAGCCCAGGCTCGGCGAGAGGGGCAGCAGGGGCAGGAAGAACAGGCCGCCGGCCACCAGCGCGGCGGTGACGATCGCCACCGCGCGCGCGCCGCCGCGAGCCTGGATCATGGTGGTGGACAGCAGCCCCAGCAGGCCCGCGATGGCGAAGGCCACGCCGAAGCCGCGCAGCTGCACCCGCCGCACGGCCGCGGCCAGATCCAGCAGCCCGTAGCCGTAGTGCGTATCGTAGCCGGGCTCGCCGAGGTCCACGGTGCTGCCCAGCAGCAGGCTCTTGACGCGCTCCGGGCCACCCGCGCCCGCGCCCAGCAGCACCGCCGCCGCGCCCGCCACGTGGGGCGAGGCCATGGAGGTGCCCTGCCAGGCCGCGAGCTGGTCGTCGAGGGTCTGCTGCAGCACCCCACCGCCCTCCATGGTGGTGTCGCCGCCCGGGCCCACCAGGTCCAGCCCCTCGCCCCAGCTCGAATACGGCGCGATGGTGCTCTCCGGGCCCACCGAGCCCACCCCCAGCACGCCCACGGCGTGGCCGGGGCAGGAGACCCCCTCGCGGCCGCTGTTGCCCGCCGCGGCCACCACGACCACCCCGGCCGCCGCCGCCTTCTGCACGGCCAGGTGCAGCACCTCCGAGTGCCCGCCGCCCAGGCTCAGGTTGATGACATCGACCCCGTCGTCCACGGCCTGGTCCACCGCCGCGGCGATGTGGTCGTCCCGCCCCGAGCCGTCCGCGCCCAGCACCTTGTAGGGCACCAGGGTGACCCGGGGGGCCAGGCCCGCGACCCCCAGCCCGTTGTGGGTGGCCTGGGCGATGGTCCCGGCCACGTGGGTGCCGTGGCCCTGGTCGTCGGCGGCGGTGGACACCCCGGGTACGAAGCTCATGCCGGCGCGCAGGTCCACCCCGTCCAGATCGCTCACGGGGCTCACCCCCGTGTCGATCACGGCCACGGTCACGCCGCGCCCCGCGCCCACGCGCCAGCCCACCGGCGCGCCCACCAGGCGCATGTTCCACTGCTCGCCCCAGCGCGGGTCGTCCGGGTAGCCCAGGGCCTGCATGGTCACGGCGGGCGCGGCCACCTCGATCCCCGGCTCGGCCGCCAGCAGGGCCAGGGCGGCGGCCACATCGCCCACCTCGGCGCTGGTCAGGGCCTCATCCTCCGAGACCGCCGAGCTGTAGGCCAGGGGGATGCCCGTACGGGTGGCCACCTCGCGGATGTGCTCCTCCGTGGTGCCGTCGGCGAAGTCCACCACCAGCACGCCCGGCGAGTGCTCCGCCAGCGGGCCCGCGGCGCCCTCCAGGCCCACCTCCGCGACGGGCGGTGAGCGCAGCATCCACAGGGCCACCAGCAGGACCACCACGAGGAAGAGGGCCAGAGGTCGGTTCATGGGCGCACCGGGGGCGGGAAGGACGTGGGGACTACGCTCGCGGAGCCCGGGATCTTTCAGTGGATCCGCGCTGGAGCGCGCCTGCGCTGTTCATCATACCCGCTGGCCGCCACCTGAACCGCAACCGCGCCGCGTTGTCATGGTATGGACCGAGTCCAGGACCCCCGCCCTGATCCCGGCGGGCCGGGATAACAGGCCCCCCTCGCCCACCCCTGGACCCATGCCCCGTCGCCTCGCCCCGCGCCTCGATGACCCCCCCCCCGCGGTCTCCTTCGAGAACGTGACGCCGGCACGCCCGCTGCCCATGCAGTACCTGGGCAGCAAGAAGCGCATCGCCCGCGAGCTGCTCACCGCCGTTCGCGACAGCCTGCCCCACACCACCACCTTCGTGGACCTCTTCGGGGGCACCGGCGCCGTGGCCCTGGAGGCGCGGGAGCGTCGCTTCCGGGTGCATGCCAACGACGTCCAGCCCTACGCCCAGGCGGTGCTGCGCTCGCTGCTGGTGGCCCCGCGGGAGGGGCTGCGCGCGCTCCTGCCCCGGGTCGAGGCCCTGCGCGACGAGCACGCGCTCCTGGCGGGCGCCCGCGCCAGGATGGCGGCGCTGCTCGCGGCCGAGACCCAGCACCTCGAGGCCAGCGACGCCGGCTGGCAGGCCTACGCCGCCTTCTGCGAATCCACCCGGCTCCCCGAGGGCCGTCACGGCGAGCCCGCGCGGTTGCGCGCCGAGCACCCCTGGGCGCTGTTCTCCACCTACTACCCGAACGCCTACTTCGGCGTGCGCCAGTGCCTGCAGATCGACGCCCTGGCGGAGCTGGCCGCCGGGCTCCCCGCGCACCCCCGCGCGCATCTTTTGGCCGCCACCATCGCGGCCCTCACCCACGTGGTGTCCAGCACCACCCACCTGGCCCAGTTCATCAAGCCCCAGAGCGCCACGTCCGTGGCCGCCCTGTTGAAGCGCCGGCGCCAGAGCGTCCTGGAGCGCGTCCTGGCGAGCCTGGCGGCCCTGGCGGACGACCCGCGGGCGCCCGATCCCGACTCTCGGGTGTCGGGCCTGGACTACCTCGACGCGCTCGACGCCCTGCCGCTCGACGCGCGCACCGTCATCTACGCCGACCCGCCCTACTTCAAGGAGCATTACTCGCGGTACTACCACGTGCTGGACACCTTCGTGCTCTACGACTGGCCGGCGCTGACCTGGAACCCCCGCACCGGCCGCACCACCGAGGGGCGCTACCGGGAGGATCGCATCCAGAGCCCCTTCGGCCAGCGCGCCAAGGTCCGGGGCGCCTTCGCCGCCTTGCTGGCCCGCTGTCATGGGGCGGGCGCGGCGGTGGCCATCAGCTACGCCGACACCTCCCTGGTGAGCCGGGCCGAGCTGGAGGCCCTCGCCCGGGACCAGGGCTTCGCGGTGGACGTGCGCACCTTCCGCCTGATGCACTCGGGCCAGGGGCAACCCCGCAACCACGACGTCACCGAGCAGCTCTTCCTGCTGGAGCCTCGCAGGGCCGTGGCCGTGAGCCTCGCCCGCCTGAAGGACACGCTCGGCGCCATCGAGCCCTGGCACGACACCCCGGTGGGCCTGGTCCACCCCTACTGGGCGCGCAAGCCGCTGAACGTGATCCAGGCCGTGATCGAAGCCCTCACGGAGCCTGGCGACGCCGTGGCCGATCCCTTCCTCGGCTCCGGCACCACCGCCTTCGCGGCAGCCCAGGCCGGGCGGCGCGCGGTGGGCGCCGACCTCTCCCCGCTCGCCATCCTGCTCACGCGCGCGGTGGTGCACATGGGGCGCGATCCCGAGGGCTGCCTCACGCGCCTGCGCCGGCTCGTGGACGAGGTCGCCGCCGCCGCCGCGCCCTGGTTCGACGCCGGCGAGGGCTGGGTGGTCGAGCGCACGCGCCATCGGGTGGAGGGCGCGTTCGCCCACGGCTCCTTCGTGCTGGTGCCCGAAGAGGTGGTCCTCAAGCGGCAGGTGGGAGCATCCCTGCGCGGCCGGCGGGTCGTGACCCCAGGTGAGGTCTGTGCCATCGCGCCTCCCCGCGACCTGTTGAACGAACCCATCGACTTCGACCACCTGGCGATCGAGCCCAACAGTCGCATCGCGGTCCCCGAGGGAGCCGTGGCCGCCCACTGGTTCACGCTGGAGAACCGCGCCGTCCTCAACCTCGCCCGACGGGTCCTCGACCGCATCGCCACCTGCGAGGACGAGCGCGCGGTCCTGCGCCTGTTCATCTCCTCGGCGGTGCCCCTGCTGCGCCTCTCGGATCGCAAGGCTTCTTCCCAGTGGCCCTACTGGCGCCCGAGAGCCTCCCTCACCTCCCGCAACCCCATCCCCGTGCTGACCAGTCGCCTCGCGTCCTTCGAGGCCGCGGCCACCTGGGCCGCCGAGCACATCGGCGAGGGCGGGATCGAGCTGCACGAGGGTCCAGTGCAGCGCCTGCCTGGCCGCCTGGGGGTGCGCTTCCCGCTGGTGCTCACCGATCCGCCCTACGCCGACCAGGCCCCGTACCTGGAGTACGCCTCCATGAGCTTGCGCATCGCCGGGCTCGGCGACGCGCGCGAAGGCTGGGGCCAGGAGATCGTGCGCACGGACGCCCCGGGACGCCGTGGGGACGACGCCGCGTACACCGCACGCCTCCGTGAGGGGCTGTCCGCCGCCGCCGCCCTGGTGGGCCCGGACGGCTGGTGCGTCCTCTTCTACCAGGACCCGAAGCTGGCGCACTGGGCCGCGCTGCACGACGCGCTGGTGGGCGCGGGCCTCACGCTGCGCGAGGTCGTCCACCTGCCCAAGCAGCGGCGCTCCATGAAGACGGTCACCACCCCTGGGCGCACCCTGGACGGCGACCTGCTGGTGATCGCGCACCGGGGCGAAGCTCCCGTGCCCGCGACCTGGGCGCCCATCCCCCGTGACCTCGACGCGCTGATCGGAGGGCTCCCGGCTGACCTCTCGTTCTCGGAGCGTGCAGCGGGCCTGCTGCGGGTCGCGCTGCTGGAGGGGTGGATCGGGTGGCTGGCCGCGCCGCCACCGGTCGCCGCTGCCCCCACCGGCATCAGGTCTCTGCTATCCTCTGACCGTCCCTGCCCTGGAGGCCCCCATGTCCCGCTTCGAAGGTAGCCGCACCCTGATCACCGGCGGCGCCGCCGGCATCGGGCGCCTGCTCGCCCTGGAGGCCGCGCGCCGCGGGGCCGAGGTCATCGTCTGGGATCTCGCCGAGGAGGCGATGGCGCGCACGGTGGCCGAGATCACCGCGCTGGGGCAGCGCCCGGCCCACGGTTACCGCTGCGATGTGGGCGACCGCGCCCAGGTCTACGCGGTGGCCGAGCAGGTGGTGGAGGAGGTGGGGCCGGTGGACATCCTGGTGAACAACGCCGGGGTGGTCAGCGGCAAGACCTTCCTGGAGCTGCCCGACGAGCGCATCGAGCTGACCTTCCGGGTCAACACGCTGGCCCTGTTCTGGACCACCAAGGCCTTCCTGCCGGGCATGATGCGCCGCGACCGCGGGCACGTGGTCACGGTGGCCTCGGCCGCCGGCTGGATCGGGGTCAAGGGCCTGGCCGACTACTCCGCCTCCAAGTTCGCCGCCGTGGGCTTCGACGAGAGCCTGCGCCAGGAGCTCAAGGCCAACGCGCCCGGTGTGCACACCACCGTGGTCTGCCCCTACTACATCGACACGGGCATGTTCGAGGGGGTCAAGACCCGCTTCCCCGCCATCCTGCCGATCCTGGAGCCTGAGAAGGTGGCCCTCGAGATCGCGGACGCCATCGCCCGCAACCGCACCCGGCTCATGTTGCCGCCCATCGTCTACTCGGTGCCCCTGCTGCGGGGCCTGCCGCTGAGGGCCTTCGATCGGGTGGCCAACGTGCTCGGGATCAACGCCTCGATGGAGGAGTTCAAGGGCCGCTGAGGGTGGTCAGCAGCAGGGCGGTGCCGGCCCCGGCCAGGTTCAGGCCCAGGTGCGTCGCGACGGCGGCGCCCAGCCCCCAGCGGCGAGTCAGCTCGGCCAGCAGCAGGCCGACGAGGGTGATCTGCCCGGCCTTGAGCAGGGGCGCGTCGGTCATCCCCAGGTGCATGGCGGCCCACACGAGGGCGGTGACCAGCCCCGCGGCCGCCGGGCCCCAGCGACGGCGCCCCAGGGTGGCCAGGAGGAACCCCAGCAGGAGCCCGCGAAAGGCGACCTCTTCGGTGACGGCGGCGGCGCCGCCCATGGCCAGGCGGAGCAGGGTCTGGGAGGCCCAGGGCTGCGCGGCCCGGCCGGGGCAGGTCGCGGCGCGCGGCGCAAGATCCCGGCCGGCCGTGACCCCCGGCCCCGGAAAGACCGGCGC
>JBDRKM010000419.1:0-3393 GCA_043814015.1 Pseudomonadota bacterium | reverse complement strand
CCGGGGGTCTGGAGGCGACACAGGTGGCCCGAGATGGTTCATCTCCCCCCCGCGGTGTCGCGTCGGGGGGGCTGGAGGCGACACAGGTGGCCCGAGATGGTTCATCTCCCCCCCGCGGTGTCGCGTCGGGGGGGCTGGAGGCGACACAGGTGGCCCGAGATGGTTCATCTCCCCCCCGCGGTGTCGCGTCGGGGGGGCTGGAGGCTGGCGGCGCCACGATTCGGGACGGCAAGGAGGGAAGCGGCGGGGAGCGACGGCTGGCCGGCCCGCTCCGTGAGCGGGCGGGCATGATCGCCAGGGGCTGCTGCGTCCCTGGGCGATCCTGGGTGGGCTCGCGCGGCCCGGTGTTCATGCGGTAGGCGCCGCGCTCACGCCGGATCGTCGTTGCCGAACAGGGCCAGGATCTCGGGGGGCGTGGGGCGGGGCTGGTAGCGGCGCAGCTCGGCGGCCAATTCGGGCCAGTCGGCGCGTTCGAGGCAGGACTGGGCGGCGGCGAGGTGGTCCGGCTCGGCGGGGCAGCCCACGGCCTGGCAGGCGTGCCAGAAGAAGGCCGGGAGCCAGTGCTCCGGGGGGGCGGCGCCGTCGGCGAACCAGCGCGCCCAGTGATCGCCCCAGGGCCACTGCCAGGTGGTCTGGTACTGGGCGAGGCCGAGGGCCAGGAGCAGGGCGTGGAACTCCGGGATCTCGGCGGCGGGGCCCAGGTGGGCGGCGATGGGTTCGAGGAAGAGGTGGAGCCAGCGGTTCTGCATGCGGTGGCTGGCGAGGAGGGCGGCCTGCGTGGGGTCGTCGGGCCAGGCGGGGGCGCAGAGGAGGCTGGCGTGGGCGTCGGCGACGAGGGCGGTGAGGAACGGGGCCGCGGTGTCGAAGGCCTCACGCTCGGAGCGCGCCTGGTTCAGGGCTTCCCAGGGGGAGGGCGGGGGCTGGGCTGGAGGCGCGGCCAGGCCTTTGGGCTGGCCGCGCAGCGCGAAGTCGCTCGCGAAGTCGCTCGCGAAGTAGCGCGCGAAGTCGCTCGCGAAGTCGCTCGCGAAGTAGCGCGCGAAGGAGCTCGCGAAGTAGCGCGCGAAGTAGCGCGCGAAGGAGCTCGCGAAGTAGCGCGCGAAGGAGCTCGCGAAGTAGCGCGCGAAGGAGCTCGCGAAGTAGCGCGCGAAGGAGCTCGCGAAGGAGCTCGCGAAGTAGCGCGCGAAGGAGCTCGCGAAGTAGCGCGCGAAGTAGCGCGCGAAGGAGCTCGCGAAGGAGCTCGCGAAGTCGCTCGCGAAGTCGTTCGCGAAGTCGCGCGCGAAGGCCATCGCGGCGCCGGGATCGCCGCCCCCCGTCAGGGCCGGCGCCAGCTCCACCCGCACGCCGGTGGCACCCTCCCAGGCCATGGCCGCAGGCACCCCGCGGCCGCCGGGTCGCTTCACCTGGGCCAGCGCTTCGGCGGCGTGCGCCTGGGCGCCACCGATGGCCGCGCTGCGCCGCAGCAGGCCCGCGCACAGCGCCGCCGCGGCCTCCTTTCTACCCGGGACGAGGGCCGCGCAGGCCCACCAGGGCAGCACCTCGGTGGCCGCACCCCCGGCCCAGGCCAGCCAGGTGGCCCGGTCGGCCCGCGCCCAGGCCTGGCGGCCCCAGGGCTCCCCCGGACCGAGGTCCAGCAGGGGTAGCACCGCCCGCGCGGCGTCGGCCCGGCCCGCGAGGATGGTCTCCGGATCGAGCAGATCCCCGCACAGCGCCGCCGTGCCCAGCAGGTCGTCGCCCTCAGCCCGCCCGAGCCTCCCCTCCAGCCAGGCGCGGGCGGCCTCCGGGTGCCGCTTGCCGAAGCGCAGCACGTCGCCGAGCAGCTTGCGGGCCTCGCGCCATGACCCCGGCTCCACCTCCACCGCCGCCCCCGCCGCCCCCGCCAGCACGGCCTCGCGTTGGGCCGGCGAGAGATCCACCTCCTCCCGCAGCAGGGCCAGCCCGAAGGTGGCGGTCTCCCAGGCCATGGGCTCGCCCGCGGGCAGCAGCCGCGCCACGACAGCGTCCACCAGCCCGCGGCGGGTGGCCTCGGAGCCCAGCATCAGCAGCAGGGTCTCGCGCCAGTGTTGCTCGCGGTGATGCTCCGCCACGAAGGCCGCCACCTGCCCGTCTCCCCCGGCGCCCTCGTGCTCCAGCAGGGCGCGGCCGGCCAGATACTCCATGACGGAGAGGTGCAGGAAGGCGAAGGCGCCGGGCTGCTGCTCCACCAGCACGCCGGTGCCCGCCGCCATCCAGGCCACCCAGGCGCGGGCCAGGGACTGCACCTCGGCATCGCAGGCCCCCGCGGCGAAGCGCGCGCGCAAGAGATCGTACAGCACCCGCTCCAGCTCGTCGCGGGCGATGGCCACGCTCTGACCGCCGCCCTTGCGCCCCTCCTGCATGCGCAGGGCGAGCCGCTGCAGCACGTCGCGCTGCCGGCCAGGGTCGAGCTGGCGGAACTCGCGGCCGGCGGCCCTGGGCCAGGTCTCCAGCAGCATCTGGACGCACAGCTCGTAGAGCCTGGCGCGCTCGCCGGGCAGGCGGGCCTCGAAGTGGTGCACCAGGGCGATCAGGGTGGCGAAGAGGGGGTTTCGGGCCAGCTCCCGGGCGCTGGGCTCGGTCTCCAGGGCGGCGGAGAGCTCGGCCTGGCGGCGCTCGCGCAGGCGGGCGTCGTCGGGCAGGGCGGCGGCGTACCAGCGGCGCACGAACTCGGTGAGCTGCGCATCCGTGAAGGGCAGCAGGCGCCGGTGGCGGAACTCGCTGCGCGGCAGGGGGGCGGCGTCGTAGCCCACGATGCGGCTGGTCCCGAGCACGGGCAGGGCGGGGTGCTCGCGGGCCAGGCTGGCCAGCATGTCGCTCACCCGCTCGCGGTCGGTGGGCACGGCCACCTCATCGAGCCCGTCCACCAGCAGCAGGGCCTGGCCCGCATGGCACAGGGCGGCCAGCGCGGGCTCGTCCAGCGGGATGGAGAGCTGCGTGCGGATCTCGTGGGCGGCGAAGGCCAGCAGGCCGTCGCGCCGGCCCTGGCGCACGTACTCGCGCAGCACCACCACCAGCGGGGCGCGGAAGGGCTCGCCGGCCTCGGCCCGGGCCGAGGCGCGGGCGCACAGCCAGCGCACGAGCGTGGTCTTGCCGGAGCCGGGGTCGCCCAGCACCGCGTAGCGGGCGGCCGGACCGGCGCCGGGCGCCAGCAGGGCGGCCTCGATCTGCTCGCAGGTCTGCGGCGTTTCCTTCTCTCCCACCTCCAGGGCCAGGGGCACGAAGAGATCGCTCACCGTGGTCTGGGGCTTGGGGCTCTTGTCGGGCAGGCCCACGAAGCGCACCCGGCCCCAGGTCAGGCCGGCGGCGCGGGCGATGCGGGCGGCCAGGCCCGCCGCGGCCTCGGGGCCGGGGGAAGCCGGGGCGGCGGCGGCGCGCAGG
>JBDRKM010000418.1:0-9949 GCA_043814015.1 Pseudomonadota bacterium | reverse complement strand
CGGCGGCGGCAGCGGCGGCGTGGGCGCGGCCGAGGACACCGCCACGGGCGGTGACGGCGCCGGCCCCTTCGGTGGCGCGGGCGCTACCTACTCCGGGCGCAACGGCCTCACCGGCAGCGCCGGCGGCTACCTGGCCAGCGGTTCCAACGGCGACGCCACCACCGACCGCAGCCTGTCCCTGGGCAGCGGGGGCGGGGGTGGGGGCGGCGGCTACCAGGAGGCGGGCGGCGGCGGCGGCGGCGCGGGCGGCGGCGCCATCTGGCTCTACGCCACCGACACCCTGCTGATCGAAGCCACCGCCGCCATCCTGGCCAACGGCGCGGGGGCGGGCGGCGGCGGCCGCGACAACGGCGGCGCCTCCACCGGCGGCGCCGGCGGTACGGGCGCGGGCGGCGGCATCTGCCTGGAGGCCCAGAGCCTGGTGATCGACGCGGTTGTTCCCTACCTGAGCGCGCGCGCGGGCGGCGGCGGCACCACCGCCGGCGGCACCATCAAGCTCTTCTACGACAGCCTCTCGGGCACCCTGCCCGACACCACCGCCGCGGGCCGGGTCTACGACGCGGGCGCCGGGAGCTGGACCGCGCCGTAGCGCCCTCCTCGTCGTGCTGCGCCAGGGCGCCGGGCGCTGGTTAGTCAACCTCACCCCACGGAGGTCCCACCATGCGCCGCGCCCTGCTCCCACTCCTCCTCTTCGTCCTCCCCACCTCGGCCCACGCCGTCGGCTTCGGCACCAGCTACGGCCACGGCGTCGAGCAGTCGGTGCGGCAGTACTATGTCTCCCCCTTCCTGGCCTACCCCACCCTCGATCTCTACCTCCAGGACATGGTGCTGCAGCTGCACCCCTTCGAGCTTCTGCAGGGCTTCTTCCACGACGACCTCCTGCTGGGCGGCGACCTCTACTTCCAGGGCTGGGCCTGGGGAGCCGGCGGCGCGCTCCACGGCGTGGCCGTGCCGGGCGCCAGCCTGGACATCACCCCGGATGCGGACTTCCGGCCCTTCAACCTGGAGGCCATGGGCCAGGCCCGCGTCGGCCTGGAGGGCGGCGATGCCTTCCGCTACGGCGCCTACATCGTCCCCGGCCTGGGCCTGGCCCTGGCGGACGGCGACTTCGACCTGGCGCTGGGTGGCAGGCTGGAGGTCTCGGTGTGGGTGCCGTGAGACCGTGATCGGACAGGAGGCACCATGGCCCGCACCCCAACCCTCGTTCTCTGCCTGACCCTGCTGTCCGGCTGCTCCTGCAGCGACCCGCACGATTCCGCGGCGCCCCCACCGGGCGAGGCCTCGGTCTGGATCCTCGGGAGCGACCAGCAGGCCCACACAGGCCCGCTGGCCCAGGCCGTGCCGGGCGACATCGTCATGGAGAACGCGCTGGTGCGGGTCGCCCTGCAGCAGCCTGGGCGCGCCCTCCAGCTCAACCCCTTCGGCGGCAACCTCATCGACGCCGGGGTCATCGCGGCCGACGGCAGCGCCTGGGACCGCTTTGGCGAGGCCGGGCTGTTCCTCAACGCCGCCTTCGCGTGCGATGCGCAGGGGTACACCATCGTGAGCGACGGCGCCGACGGCGTGGCCGCGGTGCGCTTCGAGGGGCCCGCGGCGCGCGCCGGCTACATCGACGCGGCGGTGGGGCTCTCCCTGATGATGGGGCTCGAGCTCCCGGTGGACTCCACGGACGTGCCCGACTGGGACATCGCCGTGACCTACCGCCTGGCCGCGGGCGAGCCCTTCGTGCGCATCGAGACCGAGGTCACCAACGTGGGCGCCGAGACCACCCCGCTGCAGCCGGCCTGGCTGGTGCACGGCGGGCTGGCCGAGAACGTCTACCGCGCCCTGGGCGGCTACAGCACCCTGCCCACCACCAACCTCGGCGCCCTGCTGCCCGTCTCCGACGAGACCGCCTACGGCTTCGGGCCCGTGCAGTATGAGCCCGGCGCCCACGGCTCCGCCTACATGGCCGGCGGCTCGGTGATCCTGCGCGACGTGAGCCTGTTCGAGATCCTGGACTGGCCCGACGCCGCGGCCGTGCAGCTCGCCCCGGGAGAAACCTGGGTCTTCGAGGACGTGCTCGCCATCGGGGAGGATCTCTCGCAGGTGATGGCCCAGCTCTGGTCCCTGTCCGAGGTTCCGCCCGTCATGGCCACCATCGAGGGCATGGTCCACGGGGAGGGCGACGGCGAGCCCCTGGCCGGGGTGGAGGTGGTGGCCCGCGTGGCCGGCGACCGCGAGGTGCTCTCGGCCACCCGCACCGACACGACGGGCGCATACTCCCTGGAGGTCCCCGAGGGCGCCGTGGACCTGCTCTGGGCCCGGGAAGGTCGGCCCTTCGCGGGCGGCGGGCCCGAGCCCGCCACCGTGACGGTGGACGCCACGGGCAGCACCCTGGAGGACCTCGCGCTGCCCGCCACCGGAGCCCTGACCGTCGCGGTCACCGACGGGTCCGGCGCGGGCCTGCCCGCCCGCATCGCCGTCATCGGCATCGACCCCAGCCCACCGCACCCCGCCTTCGACTGGCTGGACACGGACCCCTTGCCCCCGGGCGTCACGCGCATCCTGGACCTGCCCCCCCGCCGGCCTCAGCTTCGAGCTGGAGCCGGGCGCCTACGACCTCGTGTTCACCCGCGGCATGGAGTACGACGCCGTGATCCAGCCCCTCGAGCTGGCGGCCGGCGACGAGGCCACCGTCGAGGTCACCCTGCACCGGGTCCTGGACACGGAGGGCATGCTCAGCGCGGACTTCCACAACCACGCCGCCGCGGGCCCGGATCTGGTGCTCACCGACGAGGAGCGGCTCTACAACCTGGCGGCCGAAGGTGTCGAGGTCCGCGCGGAGACCAACCACGCCCGGGTCACGGACCTCTCCTCCCTGGCCGCCGACCACGGCCTGGACCCCTGGCTGGCCAGCATCCCCAGCCAGGAGATCACCACCTTCGACTACGGGCACTTCAGCACCTTCCCCATGGAGCGCGATCCTGCCGCGGCCAACGGCGGAGCCTTCGACTGGGAGGGCTGGGCCCCCCCCGAGATCTTCGACTGGGCCGCGGGCAGCGATCACCCCCAGGTCATCCACGTCTACCACCCGCGGGCCATCCCCACGCCGTTCGAGGCCCAGAACTACTTCACCGTGCTCGATCTGGTCTATGGCCCCGGCGGCCCCTCCATCGGGCCTCACGCCTACGACCCCATGGCCACCGCCGTGCCCGACGACGCCGTGATGTTCGGCCCGGGGTTCACCGCCATGGAGGTCATGACCTGGATGAACGTGCAGGGCCTGAGCGATTGGTTCAACCTGCTCTCCGCCGGCTACGCCATCACGGCCACCGCCAACTCGGACACCCACACACTGCGGGTGGAGTCCTCGGGCTGGCCGCGCAACTTCGTGCAGGTGGGGCTGGACGACCCGACGGTCATGGACGTGGACGCGCTCGTGGCGGCGGTGAACGAGCATCGCAGCAGCGGCAGCTTCGGCCCCCTGGTCACCCTGGAGGCCGAGACCGTGGACGGCGCCGCCTGGGCCGCCCAGGGGGAAATGCTCAGCACCGCGGGCGGGGTCGTGCGCGTGCTCGCGCGGGTGCAGGCCGCCCCCTGGGTGCCGGTGGACACCCTGGACGTCTACGCCGACGGCGAGCTCATCCACAGCGAGGCGCTGGCCCTGGAGGAGGTCGGCGGCGCCGAGGGCGGCACGCGCCTGGAGCAGACCGTGGAGGTCTACGTCGAGACGGAGGAGGACACCTACGTGGCCGCCGTGGTCTACGGCACGGGCAGCCTGTTCCCCTACCTCACATACAACTGCTCCGACCCCGACACCCTGACCCTCGAGGCCCTGCGCGCGGGCGCCGTGGACGAGCCCGCCACCCCCTTCGGCTTCGCCAACCCCATCTTCCTCGACGCCGACGACGACGGCCTGATCACCCCCTCCTTCCACGTGATGCCCCTGGACGTGGACGAATACCGCTGGGAGGATCGGCTGAGCCCGTACTGACAGGGGCCTGGAGGCGACATGGGTGGCCCGAGGTGGTTCATCTCCCCCGCGCGGTGTCGCGTCCGGGGGGCTGGAGCCCCAATCGTCGGACACAGAGCCATCAGCTTTCAGGTATCAGGTTTCAGCAAGCACCTTCCTCGCGAGTCACCAGGCTCGGGCCTGTTCGCCCTGCGGGTGAAGCGCGCAAAGCCGGCTGCCGCTCGAAAGAGCTGATAGCTGACGGCTGATGCCTGACTGCTTCGTCGGCAGAGCCGACGATTCGGGTCTGGAGGCCGGCGGCGGAACGATTCGGGACAGCACGGTAGAATTCGCGCGCCACGCCCACACACCCCAACTTGGCAGTTCAGTTGCCCCGCTCCCTCCTCGGCCCCTGCGGCGCGGTCTCCGAGATGGGGTAGTGCAACAGGCGGCAGTCGATGGGGCCGTTGTACATGGCCAGCCGCGCGCCGGCGCGCAGCCCGATCTTCTTGGCCAGCGCAGGCTCACCGCAGAAGACCCAGCAGCCCCAGCCCAGCAGCCGCCGGCGCATGACGTCGCCGAGGGTGGCGTACAGAACGTAGAGTTGGTCCACCTCGCCCAACCGGGCGCCGTAGGGAGGATTGGTGATCATGGTGCCGGGAGCGCCCTGGACCTCGAGATCCTCCAGGCGCTGCACCCCCAGGCCCACCCAGCCCGCCAGCTCGTAGCGCGCCAGGTTGCCGCGGGCGGCCGAGACCGCCGACTCCGCCCGGTCCAGGCCTCGCAGCAGGGGCGCGGCGGGCGGGGGACGGCGTTGGGCGCGGGCTTCCTGGACCAGCGCGCGCCACAGGGCGGGGTCGTGCCCCTTCCAGGCGGTGAACCCCCAGCGCTCCCGGTGCAGGCCGGGCGCCAGCCGGGCGGCCCAGCCGGCGGCCTCGCTCAGGAAGGTGGCGCTGCCGCACATGGGATCCAGCAGGGGGCCCTGCCGCTGCGGCCAGCCCGTGAGCCACAGCAGCGAGGCGGCCAGGGTCTCGCGCAGGGGTGCGGGGCCCGTGACGCGGCCCAGGCCCCGCTGGTGGAGGGGCTCGCCGCTCAGGTCCAGGGCCACCGTGGCGTGGTGGTCGTGCAGGTGCACGTTGATCCGGATGTCGGGCTGCCGGACGTCCACGTCCGGGCGCCGGCCCGTCTCGGCCCGCAGCCGGTCCACGATCCCGTCCTTGGTGGTCAGCGCCCCGAAGCGCGCATCGCGGATGATGCCGCTGCGTCCGAGGAAATCAACAGCGATGGTCTGATCGGGGCCCAGGTGCTCGTGCCAGGGGAGGCGCTTGACGGAGCGAAACAACTCGTCGGCGCTGCGCACGGGGAAGTAGGCCAGCTCGAGCAGCACACGGCTGGCGATGCGGGACCAGAGGCAGACCCGCAGGCCGTCCTCCAGGCTGCCCGAGAAGAGCACCGCACCCACGCCTGCCCGTGCGTGGATGCCGAAACTCGCCAGCTCCCCGCGGAGGGCCTCTTCGGCACCGCCGGCCACGGTCGCGACGAAGCGGTGGGGGGGCATCGGTGCCCTATAGCCACCTGGGGGCCGCCGTGCGGGGGGGGCGCAGGCCGCCGCGACGGCGTCAGCCCAGGCGGGAGTGTCCGGGATTTCTACGCCGCTCGCGGATGGCCAGTGTGTGGCAACGGCAGGTACCCGTGACCGCCTGGGGCGGCGGCACGAGCCTCGAAGGCGACCCCATCCCGGCCAACGGTGGGATCGTGCTCGACTTCACCCGTATGGACAGGGTGATCGAGGTCGGACCGCCGACCTGCAGGTGGACGTGGAGCCTGGTGTTCCCTACAAGCTGCTGAACCAGCGGCTGGCGGTGCATGGCCTGTTCTTCCCCCCCGACCCAGGCGCGAGCGCCCTCATCGGAGGCATGATCGGGAACAACGCATCTGGCGTCCGCGCGGTGTCCTTTCGAGCGCGTCGGCCGGTGATCACGGCGAGCGACGAGGGCGGGTGAGGACCCGGCCGGGTCAACGCTCCAGCGCCGTCAGCGCCCCCGCGTCCCGCAGCACACGCAGGACTTCGGCGGCGATGGCGGTGTGCCCGACGGGGTTGGGGTGGTTGCCGTCGATCATCAGTGCCTGGCTGGCCTCGGGGTGCTCATCGAGCCAGGCGTAGACTTCGGGGGCCACGTGGGGCTTGTCGTTGCCCTGGGGGGCGGGGACATCGAGCAGTACCTCGCGTTCTCCTGCGGTGCGGTCCACCAGCCGCTGGCGCCCGCCCTCGGTCTCCAGCGCCAGGCCCTGGGCCTCCTCGGCCGCGCGCACCAGGCGCGTGGTGTGGACCAGTGGTAGGCCGAAGCGGGCGGCGAAGCTCTCGATCTCCTTCACGAACAGATCCCCGTCCGGCAGGAAGAAAGAGGAGCATGTGGGGGTGATCAGCGCCAGGGGTGCTCCGACCCGCGCCGCCTGCGCGCGTGCTCCCTCCAGCCCGCGCCGGTAGTCGGCCAGGATGGCGCGGTAGCGGCCGTCCGGGAGCCAGAGACGGAAGGGCTTCATCCCTGTGTGCTCGGGGAAGGCCAGGGTACTGGCGCCCGGCTCCAGCAGGAGCAGATCCGGACCGAAGGTGCGCAAGGCGGTGCGCACCTCGCTGAACACCTCGCGGGGGGGGGCCACGCGTCCGAGGTCCAGCACCTCGACCTTCGCTCGGGGCCAGGCCTCCCGCAGCAGCTCCTCGAGCTCCCGCGGCCAGGGCTCGTCATCCTCCACGCCGACGCCGAAGGCCACGCACTCACCCACCACCGCGATCCGGAACGTGCCCGGTGCCTTGCGGTCCTCGAAGCCAGCCCCCCGGTAGCCGCGGGCATCGGTGGTGACGTGGAAGGTGGTGCGGCGTTTGATGGCCTCCGGGTTCCGGTTGTACGACATCACGTCGTGGGGCCGCCCCGGGATGGTGACCGGCGCGCGATCGAGCCCCGGCTGGTTGAACCGGAAGGCGAGCTCCATGGCCTGCTCGTTCCAGCAGCGCAGCTCCCACCAGCGCCAGAGCCGTACCCCGATCCCCGCCAGCACCGCCAGGATGGCGGCCAGCAGCAGAGCCTCGAGCAGCCTGCGGGCGCGGGGCGAGGTCAAGGTGCCCGGCCGTTCAGCCAGTCAGCCCCGTCCTGCCATACGGCGGGCTCGTCGTCCTCGGACAACAGGCGGTCGTAGGGGGGCAGCGCGCGGGCCAGCAGGGAGGGGCGCTGGGAGGAGATGGTCAGTATCCTCGCCGGAGCGACGGTCCAGGGATCGGCGTCGAGCTGCAGGGGTTCGCAGCCACGATCCGCGATGGGCAGGCGGGTCGGGGGCCCGGCGGCCAGCCCGGCGCCGAGCAGCTCGAGGACCCCCGGCCAGGGCCAGATCCGTGCACCACGCAGCAGACCGGAGCCGTCCGCGCCGAGCGCCGCCGGCACCTCACGGGCCTGCCAGCTCTCGCGGATGTCGAGGGCCAGGGTCAGCGCCCCGCTGGCCCAGAGCAGCGCCGTCAGCATGGCCATGATGGGCGGGGAGGAAGCATGGTCGCGGTGATAACCGCGCTCGCGGGGTGGGGCCGGCGGGCGACGAAAGGCCGGCACTCCTGCGCCGGATTTCCGTCGAGCGTTCTCCAGAGGAGGTCCACCCAGGGCAGCTTCCGTGGCCGGTGGCGCGGGGGCCCTCTCCGACGATGCGGAGACGGGGCCCTACCCATCGCGGTCCGCAGGACCCCGATCCCCGATCCCCGCCGGGCGCAGTGCCCACTTCAGGCGGGCTCAGGCCCTCCCAGGCCGGGCACAGCCCCGATCCCCTCATCACCCCCGGTCGGCGTTGTACCGCGAAACCGCAGGTTTCGTCGGCTCGAACGCCGACGCTGTCGGCCGCCGCAGGTCGGCCGGGTCGGCGTTGTACCGCGAAACCGCAGGTTTCGTCGGCACGAACGCCGACGCTGCCGGCCGCCGCAGGTCGGCCGGCAGCCTACTCTGTGTACCCCCACCCCCCCCTCCCCCCCGCCGCCCCCGCCGGCGGCTCGTACTCCGGGAAGTCGTCCCACGTGGTGTGGAACTTCGTCGGCCCCTTGGCCTCCCCCGCCTCCAGATCGAAGGTGGCCTCCCTGGCCATCAGCCGCGGCCAGCGCACCACCGCCTCCGGCTGGATGCGCACCTCCCTGGCCGGCACGATCTCCTCGCCCGCCAAGAGCGGCGCCACGATCTCGTGCCCCACCACCTCCTTGGACCGCCCCAGCTCCCCTCCCGGGGTCCACGCCACCAGGGGCACCCGGGCCACCTCCGGCACC
Organism: Pseudomonadota bacterium; assembly: GCA_043814015.1. Classification (GTDB taxonomy): domain Bacteria; phylum Myxococcota_A; class UBA796; order UBA796; family JAFGLY01; genus JBDRKM01. Next base: position 1,721 of record JBDRKM010000418.1, on the reverse strand, counting down.
ACCCTGGTGCCATGCCCCAGCAGGCCGCGCTCACCCAGCGACTCGCCGTGGTCCGCGGTCAGCACCAGCAGGACCTCGCGCGGGCGGGCGGCGACGGCCTCCATGACCTCCGCCAGGATGGGATCGAAGCAGGCGACGCCGTCGTCATAGCGCCGACGGGTGAGGGCCAGGGTGGCGGGGGGCGTGCCCTGCGGGAGGGGACCGTTGGCGGTCAGGGCCTGGCCCTCGCCGCAGGGGGAGGCGTAGGGGGCGTGCACGTCCATGAAGTGCAGCACGGCCAGGACGGGCTCGGGGTGCGCGCCCAGCCAGGCGGTGAAACGCGCGGCCAGATCATGGCCGTCCACCCGCGGCTCGCCGTAGAAGTACTCGACCTGCACCACATCATGGAAGCCGTCGGTGAGCGGCGGGCCGATCCAGGCGTTGGCGGAGAAGAAGCCGCGGTGATGGCGCGGGAAGCGGGTGCCCAGGTAGCGCGGCTGGCCGTCCTCGCCCCGCGGGCCCAGGCCGCCCAGCAGGGCGGGCATGGCGCGCACGGTGTCGATGCCGTGGGTGAAGGCGCGGTCGTACACCCGACCCTCGGCGGTGAGGCGGTCCAGCGCCGGGGTGGGGTGCAGATCGAGCCGCAGGCGGTCCGCGCGCAGGGCGTCCACCACCACCAGCACCAGGTCGCGCTCCGGCGGGCCGCAGGTGCAGCCGACGGCGAGCAGAGCGATCAGGGGGAGCGCCGCCCTCACAGCGGATCGCCCAGGCAGAAGGGGGACAGGGTCTCCGCTGTCCAGGCGAAGTCGGCCTCGTCGAGGGCCACGTTCGCGAAGCTGACGTCGTCCAGGACGCCGCAGAAGGTGGTCTGGCCGTCGGCGGAGGCGCCGAGCCGCAGGACGCCGTTGGCGAAGGCCGGGATCGCGTCGAACCGCTGGCTGATGAAGGGGGACCGCCCGCCATCCAGCCAGGCCGTCAGGATGCCCTCTTCAGAGGCGCTCAGCGCGAAGAGGTGCCAGGCTTCGTCCTGCCAGGCGGCGGACAGCTCCTCCGCGCTCGTCGAGGAGGTCGAGCCGGCCTCCTCCACCTGGACCCCGCCGGTCCCGACGGAGATGGAGGCGATGACGCCGCCGGTGGGATCTACCAGCGAGACCAGGGGGTTGTCATCGTCCCAGGAGCCGCACCCCGAGTCACCCCGGAACCAGAGCTGGACGGCCCAGGGGATCGAGCCGGCGCCCACCGGCAGGTAGGTCTCCAGCGAGGTGCCATCGCCTTCCAGCACCACGCCGTCACCGAAGCGACCATCGCCGAGATCGGCGATGGCGGTGTCGCCATCCTGGTCGCGGACCCGCGCCTGGCACTCCCAGGCCGTGTTGGCGTTGTGGGCCACGCTCATGGGCACCGCCTCGCCGTCGAAGGTGAAGCGGCAGGGGATCTCGTCGTAGTATTTGGTGCAGGAGGCGGAATTCACCTCCACCGTGTCCTCGCCCGTGTGCCCGGCGGCGTCGAAGGCCGTGGCGGTGAGGGTGTGCTGTCCGGCCATCAGGCTGGCGTCGAAGGCCCAGTAGTCGTCGAACTCATACGCCCAGGTCAGGCCCCCCTGCAGGTCGCTCTCTATGTTGATGTGGTCGAGGTCGCCGTCAGGGTCGGAGGCCTCCAGGAGGAAGATGGCTCCGACCCCCTCCCAGAAGGCCGCGCCGTCCTCGGCCGGCCGGGTGAAGGCCACCACGGGCGCATGCCCC
>JBDRKM010000417.1:0-16275 GCA_043814015.1 Pseudomonadota bacterium | reverse complement strand
CCCCCCACGCGCGCATGGCGCGCTCCCCCCGGCGGCCGCTGCGCGTCCGCGCCAGTGCACGCGCGGGCAAGTCAGGGGGTGGTCCCAGACTTCCGGGCGCGTGCACTAGCGCCCCTTCTGCCCCTTGCCCTTGCCCTTGCGCGCCGGGCGGCCGTTCTTCATGAGGGCGTCGTAGCCGGGCAGCTCGGAGAGATCGGGCAGCAGGACCACCTCGATGCGGCGGTTGCGGGCCCGGCCGGCCGGGCTGGCGTTGGCGCCCACGGGGCGGGTGTCGGCGAAGGTGGCGGCGGAGATGCGCTCGGCGGGCATGCCGGCCTTGACCATCACCTGCAGCACGTTGATGGCGCGCGCGGCGCCCAGGTGCCAGTTGTCGGGGAAGGCGGCGCTGCTGATGGGGATGTCGTCGGTGTGGCCCTCGACCTGGAACTCGCGGTCCGTGCGGCGGGCCAGCACGTGCGCCACCTCGACCACGGCCTGGCGGCCGTCTACCGACAGGTCGGCCGAGCCCGAGGCGAACAGGACGTCGGCCGCCATGCCCACCACGATGCGGCCCTCGTCCACGGTGACCTCGAGGATGCCGCGATCCACCAGGGGGCTGCAGCTCCCGCCGCAGGTCCTCCAGGCGTTGGCGGGCCTCCTCGGCCAGCTCGCGCTGGTGATCGAGCTTGTGCTGGCAGGTGCCGAGCTGGTTCTCGATGGCCTGGTACCTGGCCATCGGGACGCAGGCGGTGGCGAGCAGGAAGACGAGGGCGAGGGCGAGGCGCAGCATGGCGTATCCTCCGAAGGTAGGGGGTGAATCTAGCGGATCACGGCCTCCCCGCCCACACCGGCCCGGTCACGGCCCAGGCATCGCCCCGCGCCGGATCGGTGAGATCGGGCGGGCCCCAGGCGAAGGCCAGCAGGTAGCGGGTGGCCAGAACGGGGCGGACCACCTCGAAGCGCCGCTCGCCCCAGCCGCCGCGCAAATCCCACGTGGCCGCGAGCTCACCGTCCACCACCAGGCCGGCACCCGTGAGCGGCTGGTCCGGGGAGGCGCGCACCTCGAGGCGCACGCGATGCCCGCCGCGCGCCGCGACCTCACCACCGGGACGCACGCCATCCACCTCCAGCAGGAGGATGGGGCCGGTGGTGGCCACCGTGTGGCCCTCGATCAGGCCGCGTTCCACGTCGATGGCGTCGAACGGCCAGCCGTGGCCGAGGTCCACCCAGGTCAACGGGCCGGCCACCGAGAGATCCACCCAGCCCTGGTACAGGCCGAGCAGGGCGTCGAGATCCCCGAGGCTCTCCAGGCGCACGAGATCGGGCCGTGGGGCCCACTGGTGGGGCGGCCCGGCGGCGCGCACCCAGTCCAGCTCCACCATGAGCAGGCGGTCCGGGCCGCTGTCGCCGGCCGCCACCCGCAGGGCGTCCTCGGCGGTGAGCCCGTACCAGGGCACGGCGTTGTGGGCCGGCTTGCGGGAGTTGGCCTTCCAGGGCCAGGAGACGATGGCGCCGTCCAGATCCGTGGCGGCCCGGGAGCCGGACTCGGCGCGCAGGCGCCCGTCCCAGGGCTGCTTCAGGGCGGCGGTGGCCACTTCGTCCGGGGCGGTCACCACGCCGAAGCCCACCCCCCGCGCGCCCGCCAGGGCCAGGGCGCCGGCGGGGCTCTGGCGCTGGTCGCGGGCGGGCCAGGAGGGGATGTCCAGATCGGCCAGCAGCCAGCCGTCGGGCGGACCGGCGCCGTCCAGCGACAGCTCCATGCGTTGGCGACCCCCGCGCAGGGAGACGTGGCGGCGCACACGCTCCCGCAGGGGCCCGGCGGACAGCTCCACCTCCCAGGAACCACCGCCGAGGGGGACCCAGCTGCCCTCCGGCTCGATGGCGTGCAGGCCGCGGCGCCCGTGGGCGTCGGTGGCGGTCAGCAGCGCCGGCAGGGCTGCGCCATCGCGGTCGACCACCCGCACGCCGAGCCAGCCCTCCTGCCCCAGGGGGAGGTCTCCGCCGCCCGCGGGCACGACCGGCCCGGGAGCGTGCCCCTCGGCCAGGGCGCGCAGTCCGTCGGCCCCCGCCGGCAGGGCGCCGCTGAACTGGCCCTCGTCGTCCACCCCCAGCCAGCCCACGGGCTCCGCACCCGCGAGCACCTCGACCCCCTCGCCCTCCGTGTGCCCCGTGACCGAGACCCCGCCGGGCCAGATGGCGGCCATCACCGTGCCGGGAGACCCGGCCGCGAAGCGGTGTCCACCGGCGAACAGCACGCCGCCGCCGAAGTCCTCTGCCAAGCCGTCCACCCCCAGCATCCGCGCGCCGAGGCGCAGCGTGGCCCCCGCGCGCTCCGCGTCGGGCCCGGGCAGGAGCCAGAAGCCGTCGTTGCCCTCCACCTCCAGGGCGCAGGCGTCCGCCGCCAGGCGGTAGGTGACGTCGCGGGGCTCCGCGTCCGTGGACTTGCCCCCCAGGAAGGGGATGGGCACGGGGGTGCCCGTGAGGCGCACGATGGCGGCGCCAGGCTCCTCATCCAGCTCGATCGCCATGTCCCGCAGCCAGCCCCCGTCCACCAGGGGGACCAGCTCGCCCAGGGTGTCGTGGCCGCCGGGGGGCGCGGCGTCGATGATGGTGCCCCCGCCCACCTCCAGCAAGGTCAAGGCGGCGGCCGGGTGGTGCACCACGAAGCGCACGCAGGCGTTCTCGATCACGTAGTCGCCGCGGCGCCCCTCGCCATCGGTGATGCCCTCGTCGTCGCAGGGCATGCGCCGGGCGCGCACCTGCCCCGCCGCCAGGCGGCGCGCATCGCAGCCCTCGCTCCAGCCCGTGTCGGGCGCATACCCCCGACAGCCCGCCAGGCCGAACAGGACCAGGCTGGCGGCGGTGGGTCGGGGTGGGAGCAAGGTGGCGGCGAGGCGGGACTACTCCTCCGCCTCCTCCTCGTCCTGCAGGGCCTCGGGATCATCGGTGTAGATGATGCTCACGGGGATGATCCGGACCTTCTGGGCCCAGCCCTCGGGGAAGTCGCCGTCGGTGTACTCCCAGGTGCGGGTCTCGCCGGGCTCCATGGGTTTGTCGAAGCCGGTCTCGTACGGCAGGTAGCCGGGCAGGAACTTGGCCACGACGGGCCAGTCGCGGCGGTCGATGACACGGCCGGCGTCGTCGAGGAAGTAGAGGCCGAGGTTGAGCTTGTACCACGGCTTCTGGCCCACGTTGGTGACGTCCACGTGCCAGCCCCAGCCGTTGAGGGGGCCTTCGGGATCCTCGGCGAGGTTGATGCGCTCCTGGATCACGGGCCCCAGCTGCACGTCGGCGCGGTGCTCGGCCATCTTGATGCGCTTGCGGGCCTCGAGCTTCCGCTTGCGCTTGGCCTTGGGGTACTCCTTCAGGAACTGCTCCCAGGCCGCGGGGGAGTCCTCCTCGTCGGCCCAGCCGTACACCACGTCCTCGCGCATGGCCTTGGCCTTGTCCAGCAGGCCCTGGAACTGGGGCTTGTCGAACTTGGTGGTGAAGGCGTCCAGCGCGGCCGGGGTGGCCTCCTCCCTGGCGGCGTCGAGCGAGATCTCCGCCAGGCGCATCTCGGCACGGTAGTAGTCCGGGCTGTTCTCGTTGGTCTGGGCCAGGAACGCCTCCCAGGCCTCGACGGTGTCCACCTTGCGGACATCATCGAAGGACGGCCCGCAGGCGGGCAGGGCCAGGGCCAGGGCGAGCAGGACGGCGGCGCGCCAGGGGCGGAGAGAACAGGGCATCGGGCCTCCTCGACGGGGGGGGCAGGACGGGGTGGAGTATGCGAGTGTAGCCAGGCCCGTCCGAGCGCGGTAGTCTCGCGCCCTGGGGTCGGTCCACCGGCCGGGTCCAGGGCGTCCACGCACCGGGAGGTAGCATGCGAATTGCCGTGCTGGGAGCTGGCCTCATGGGCCGCGCCGCGGTCCACGATCTCGCCAGGACCGAGGGAGTCGAGGAGGTCCGCGTCTTCGACCTGGATCCCGCCAGGGCTGTCGCCGTGGCCCGCGCCCACGGGGGCGGCCGCGCACACGCCGCGGGGCTCGACGCCTCCGACGAGGCGGCCGCGGTCCAGGCGCTCTCGGGCTGTGACGCGGCCCTGGGCGCCATCAGCTACCGCGCCAACCTGGCCCTGAGCCGCGCCTGCCTCCAGGCCGGGGTCCACTTCTGCGATCTGGGCGGCAACAACGACGTGGTGCGCGCCCAGCAGGCGCTCTCCGCGGAGGCGCAGGCCGCCGGAATCGCCCTGGTGCCCGACTGCGGGCTGGCCCCCGGCCTGGTCAGCGTGCTGACGGCCCGCCTGCTGGAGCTCATGCCCGACGCGCGCCGGGTGAAGCTGCGGGTAGGCGGCTTGCCTCTCGATCCCCGGCCCCCCATGGGCTACCAGATCGTCTTCTCGGTGGAGGGCCTGATCAACGAATACAAGGAACCCTCCTTCGCCCTGCGCGATGGTGAGGTGGTGGAGGTCCCCACCCTGGGCGACCTCGAGCAGCTCGAGTTCCCGGAGCCCTTCGGCACGCTCGAGGCCTTCAACACCTCCGGCGGCGCCTCCACCCTGCCCTGGACCCTCCGGGGGCGGCTGGAGGCGCTCGACTACAAGACCATCCGCTACCCCGGCCACCGCGACCAGGTGGCGCTGCTGTTCGACCTCGGCCTGGCCGACGAGGTCCCGGTGGAGGTGGACGACGTGGCGATCTCACCCCGCCGCTTGCTGGAGCGTGTGCTCGACGCCCGCCTGGCTGGCGACGACGCCGACTGCATCCTGCTGCTGGCCGAGGCCGAGGGGCCGAGCGGGCGCGTGGCATTCCGCCTCATGGATCGGGCCGATCCCGAGACGGGCCTGTCGGCCATGATGCGCTGCACCGCGTTCCCCGCCGCGGTGGTGGCCCACATGCTCGCCTCGGGTGCTATCCAGGCGCGCGGCACCCTCCCGCAGGAGCAGGCCATCCCCGCCGGCCCCTTCGTGGCGGCCCTGCGCGCGCGAGGGCTACGGATCGAGCAGATCTGCACCTGATGTGAACCCATGGCCGGGAGCAGCAGAACGTCAGCGCGTTAGCCTTGCCTTTTCGAGGCCCCGGCATGTCGAACGTCAAGGCTCCCTCCGCCACCGCCGCCATCAACCGGCTCCTGCTGGCAGCGATCGAGCCCCGCGGTCCGCAGGTCGTGCTCGATCTGGCGCTGCTGGAGGCCCTGGACTTGACCGGGAGCACCGGCGGCTGGCTCTGCGAGCTCAGCCCAGGCGGGCGCACGATCACCCGGGCCTGTGCCGTCCCCGAGGGTGCCAGTCCCTGGGGGGGGGGCAGCGATACGCCGCTGCCCCGGGCCATGGCCCAGGCCCTGTGGGGCCAGCTCGAGGGTGACAGCGCCATGGCCTTCCACAACGACACGCCCGAGGGCACTGGCCCGCCCGGACACCCGGCCCTCGGCCGCCTTCTGGTGGCCCGCGTCCCGACCCTGGAGGGCCCTCAGGCGCTGTTGCTGGTGTCAGGTCGGGAGAGCCCCTACGGCCCCCCCGAGGGACGCCGCCTCGCCAAGCTCGCCGGGGTCCTGGGGCACGTCCTGACGGCGGTGCGCACCGCCGCGGATCACGCCCTGGTGCGCGCCACCTTCGAGTGCTGCCTCGACGGCCTGATCCTCTGCGACCTCGGCGGCGCGATCACCATGTCCAACGCCGCCTTCGTCGCCCTCATGGGGCGGGAGGACGATCACGATCTGGTGGGCTGGTCCCTGTTCGAGCTCTGCGTCGGGGTGCCCGCCCGCGCCGAGGAAGCCCGCCAATCCCTGGTCCGCGGGCAGCCCTGGCAGCTCGACGCCACCAGCGCTCCCGCCGATGGCCCGCCCTTGCCGGTGGTCCTGCACGCCGGGCCGGTCTACGACCCCTCCGGCAACCTGGCCGGCGCGGCCGTCTGCGTGCGGGACGCCCGGCGCGAGCAGGCCACCGAGGAGCGCCTCTGGCGCGCCGCTCAGGACCTCGCCCGCTCCAACCGCGAGCTCGAGGGCTTCGCCCTGACCGCCGCCCGCGAGCTGCAGGAGCCGCTGCGCAAGATCGTCGCCTTCGGCGAGTTCCTGCAGGCCGACTGCGGGCATCGCCTGGACGCCATCGGCCGCGACTACCTCACGCGCATGCTCGCGTCCGCCGAGCGTCAGCAGGAGCTGGTGGACGGCCTGCTGCGCTTCGCCCGGGTCCAGGGGGCGCACCCCTCCTTCACCCCGGTGGATCTGGGTCAGGTGGTGCGGGACGTGATCGGGGAGCTGCGCGAGCCCCTCTCCGAGACCGGGGGCAGCGTGCAGGTCGACGCCCTGCCCACGCTCCTCTGCGACGAGGCGCTGGTGCGGCTCATGCTGCGCAACCTGGTGGAGAACGCCATCAAGTTCCACCGCCCCGAGCGCCCGCCCGTGGTGCGCATCAGCGCGCGCTGCGAGGGCGGCTGGTGCGAGATCATGGTCCAGGACGAGGGCATCGGGTTCGACAACGCCGCGGTCCACCGCATGTTCCAGGTGTTCGGGCGCCTGCACGGGCGGCAGGAGTTCAGGGGCACCGGCCTCGGCCTGCCCATCTGCCAGCGCATCGCCGAGATCCACGGCCGCACGGTCAGCGCCTCCTCCCCCCCGGAGGGCGGCGCCCTGTTCGCCGTCTCCCTCCCGTTGGAGCCCAGGCGGGGGCCGGCCGAGCCCTGACCTGCCCGCGGGGGCGCGTTAGGTGCCTGGCCCCCCGTCGCCGAGGAACCCCATGAGCACCCGCCCCATCGTCGAGTGTGTCCCCAATTTCTCCGAAGGCCGCGATCCCGTCGTCATCGAGGCCATCGCCGCCGCCATCCGCGAGGCCCCCGGCGTCTCCCTGCTGGACGTGGACCCGGGCGAGGCCACCCACCGCACGGTCTACACCTTCGTGGGTGGCCCCGACGATGTGGTCGAGGCCGCCTTCCGCGCCATCCAGACCGGCCAGCGCCTGATCGACATGCGGCGCCACCATGGCGCCCACCCGCGCATGGGCGCCTGCGACGTCTGCCCCTTCGTGCCCGTCGCCGGGGTCAGCATGGACGACTGCGCCGCGCTGGCCCGGCGCCTGGGTGAGCGGGTCGGCGGCGAGCTGGGCTTCCCCGTCTACCTCTACGAGCACGCCGCCACCAGGCCCGAGTGGAGGAACCTCGCGACCATCCGCCAGGGCGAGTACGAGGGCCTGGAGGCCCGCTCCTCCGATCCCTGGTGGAAGCCAGATTTCGGGCCGGTCTTCAACGCCCGCTCCGGCGCCGTGGCCGTCGGCGCGCGCCCCTTCCTGATCGCCTTCAACGTCAACCTGAACACCCGCGAGGTGAAACGCGCCATGAAGATCGCGGCCATCCTGCGGGAGAAGGGCATCGCCCGCCGCGACGAGCAGAACGTGGCCATCCGCGACGAGCAGGGCCAGCTGGTGCGGGATCCCGGCATGTTCGAGTCGGTCAAGGGCATGGGCTGGTTCATCGACGAGTACGACTGCGCCCAGATGACCTTCAACCTCACGGACTACACCCGCGCCGCGCCCCACGAGGTGCTCGACGCCGCCCGCCGGCTGGCCGACGAAGAGGGCGTGGTGGTCACCGGCTCCGAGCTGGTGGGCCTCGTCCCCGAAGACGCCATGCTGATGGCCGGGCACCACTACCTGCGGCGCCAGCGCGTCTGCCAGGGCGCACCCCACCGCGAGGTGATCGAGACCGCCGTGCGCTCCATGGGCCTGCGCGACGTGAGCGCCTTCGACCCCGACCAGCGGATCATCGAGCGCCGCATCCGCCAGGACGGCAAGCTGGTCTCCATGACCGTGCGCGGCTGGTCCGACGCGCTCTCCTCCTCGGCCCCCGCCCCGGGCGGCGGCTCCGTGGCCGCCCTGTGCGGCTCCATGGCCGCCGGCCTGGCCGCCATGCTCGGCAACCTCACCGTGGGCAAGAAGGGCTACGAAGGCGTCTGGGCCGAACTGGACGCCTCCTCCGTGCGCGGGCAGGCCCTGAAAGAGGCCTTCCTGGCCGACATCGACAACGACACCGCCGCCTTCGACGCGCTGATGGCCGCCTACGGCATGCCGAAGGGGACGGATGAGGAGAAGTCCGCCCGCAACGCCGCCATCCGCAAGGCCAACCACGAGGCCACCCTGGTCCCGCTGGGGGTACTCGAGCGCTGCGTCGAGGTCCTGCCCTGCCTCGAGGCCGCCATGAAGGGCAACGAGAACGCCCGCTCGGACGCCGGTGTGGCGGCGCTGATGTGCCGCGCCTGCGCCGAGGGCGCGTGGTACAACGTCTGCATCAACACCCGCAACATGAAGGACCGCCCCTTCGTGGAGATGGTCCGCGCCCGCGCCGACGAGGCCTTCGATGTGGTCCGCGAGGCCACCGAGCGGCTGGGCGAGCGCGTCCGGCGCGAGCTGGGCGGGTAGCGAGGAGGCGCAGAAGACCATGCCGGAAGCCGACGCCACGCTGGATACCGAGGAGCCCACCGCGGGCGATGTCGCCGTGACCCTCGGCCGTGGGCGGCGCCCCCTGGTGGCCGAGCAGGGTGTGCTGGCCACCGGCTCGTTGCTGGTGCTGGCCGCCGTGGCCATCACGGTGGCGCTGATCTACACCCGCGCGGTGCTGTTGCCCTTCGTGCTGGCGGTGCTGCTGACCTACCTGGTCACCCCCATGGTGGATCTGTTGCAGCTGCGCCTGCGCGTGCCCCGGGTGCTGGCCATGCTGGCGGCCTTCCTGGTCATCTCCGGGGGCGTGTCCCTGCTGGGCCTGCTGCTGGTGACCTCCATCGGGGGCCTGGCCGACAACGTCGATGTCTACCAGGCCCGCCTGGTGCGCCTCGGCACCTGGGCGTCGGGCCAGCTGCACCGCTTCGACATCGATCTCGGCCAGGATCAGGTGGTGGACAAGCTGGGCGAGCTCCCCATGCAGGCGCTGGGCTGGGCCCGCAGCACCGCCGGCGGCGTGCTCAACTTCCTCTCCACCACCTTCCTCGTCCTCATCTTCGTCGTCTACCTGATCCTCGGGCACCGGCCTTCCGAGCGCCGCGAGGGGTTGTGGGGCGAGGTGGCCATCAAGGTGCGCCGCTACCTCAGCGTCAAGGTGGCCACCTCCGCCGTCACGGGCATCCTGGTGGGCCTCATCCTCTGGGTCCTGGGGGTGGATCTGGCCCTCGTCTTCGGGGTGATGGCCTTCCTGCTCAACTTCATCCCCTCCATCGGCTCCATCATCGCCACCCTGCTGCCCCTGCCCATCGCGCTGATGCAGTTCGACGAGACCTGGCGCATCGTGCTGGTCTTCCTGCTGCCCGGCTCGGTGCAGATGGTCGTCGGCAACGGCATCGAGCCCAAGATCATGGGCGACAGCCTGGATCTGCACCCGGTCACGGTGCTGCTCACCTTGATCTTCTGGGGCCTGGTCTGGGGCCCCGTGGGCATGCTGCTGGCCGCGCCCATCACCGCCGTGCTCAAGATCGTGCTGCAGCGCTTCGAGACCACCCGCCCGGTGGCCGAGCTGATGGCGGGGAGGTTGCCGGAGCTGTAGCTCCCCCAGACGCGACAAGGCCGCCCCCCGAAGGAAGCGGCCTCGCTCGGGACCAGCAGCGACTAGCGCTTGCTGAACTGGTAGCGCTTGCGGGCGCCGGGCTGCCCGTACTTCTTGCGCTCGACCATGCGGGCGTCGCGGGTGAGGAAGCCGGCCTTCTTGAGCGCATCGCGGAAGTTGGGGTTGGCCTCGCACAGGGCGCGGGAGATGCCGTGGCGGATGGCGCCAGCCTGGCCCGCCTTGCCGCCGCCCTTGACCGTGATCAGGGCGTCGAAGGACTCGACCGACTCGGTGATCACGAAGGGGGCGCGGAGCACCATCTTCGAGGTCTCGCGCTCGAAGTACTTCTCCACGTCGATCCCGTTGACCGTCAGGCGGCCGGTGCCGGAGGTCAGGAAGACCCGCGCGGTGGCGTTCTTGCGGCGGCCGGTGCCGTAGTACTGGGCGATCTCGTTGCTCATGGGGGGCTCCTAGACGTAGTCCGGGAAGACGACGGGCTGCTGGGCCGCGTGGGGATGCTCGGGGCCGGCGTAGACCTTCAGCTTCTTGACGATCTGCCGGGCGAGGCGGTTCTTGGGCAGCATGCCGCGCACCGCCTGCAGGATCATCCGCTCGGGGTCGGTCTCGCGGACCTGCTGGGCGCTGTGGGCCTTGAGATGCCCCATGTAGCCGGTGTGGCGGTAGTAGTACTTCTGCTCGAGCTTCCGCCCCGTCAGGTTGACCTTGGAGGCGTTGAGCACGATGACGAAGTCGCCGACATCGACGTGCGGGGTGAACAGGGGCTTGTGCTTGCCCCTGAGGACGGTGGCGATGCGGGTGGCGAGCCGCCCGAGGGTCTCGCCCTCGGCATCGACCACGAACCAGGAACGAGTGACCTCGTCCGGCTTGGCGCTGATAGTCTTCATGGGAACTTCCTTGAAACGCAATACGCACCTGTCCCGGGAGGCCAGGTCGCGAGCCCCCGCCATCTACCGGGGCCTGGTAGGCTTGTCAAGCGCCGCCGCGCGCTCCAGCGCCCTTATCTCAGGCCGCCTCCCCGGGGCTCACCGCGGGCTCGCACCATCCAGCGCTTGCCACCCCCTCCCGACACCCTCTACCATCCTCTCCATGCACACCATCGCGGCCACCGCCCTGTTCATGCTCCTGGCCTGCCACCCGCAGCTCACGGAGCCCGACGACAGTGAGGCTCCCCAGCCCGACGACAGCCAGCCCGACGACACGGGCCCCGTGCCCCTCACCCTGAGCGCCGACTTCGACAGCGGCAGAGTGGGCAGCGCCCTCATCGAGGGCGACCACGTGCGCCTGACCCTCAACACGGTCACCATGGTCAACACGCTCGCCACCTACGCCTACTGGACCCACTTCTCCCTGGCCGGCGCCGCCGACAAGAGCATCACCCTCGACATCGAGGGGGTCGACGGCAACACCTTCTTCGGCCGCCACGCCGACGACAGCCGGATGGTGGTCTCCTGTGACGGGACGACCTGGGAGCGCCTGCCCGCCCCCACCTGGCGCGATGAGCACGGCGGCACCTACTCGGTGACCTGGGCCCCGGCCTGCGACACGCCGCGCATCGCCACCTTCTTCCCCTTCAACTACACGGAGATGCTGGCCTGGACGGACGAGGTCTCCAGGCACCCCGAGGCCACCCTGGAGCAGGCCGCCACCAGCGACCAGGGCCGCGAGATCCGCCTGCTCACCATCACGGATCCGGGCAGCCCCGCCAGCGACAAGCGGCACATCTTCATCCTCGGCCGCCAGCACTCCGGCGAGACCGCCGGCACCTGGGAGCTGGTGGGGCTGGTGGAGTTTTTGCTGTCGGGGGAGGCGGAGGCCCAGGCCCTGCTGCAGGGCTTCGTCTGGCACATCGTGCCCATGCTGAACCCCGACGGGGTCTACCTCGGCTACTCCCGCGCCACCTCGGAGCTGCGGGATCCCAACGCCGACTGGGACAACGAGGCCAGCGTGGAGGTGGTGCAGATCCGCGCCCTGGTGGAGGATCTGCGGCGCGGCCCCGGCCTCGACCTGGTGCTCGACTGGCACAACCAGGTGAACGAGTCCCGCGGGCACGACTTCGTCTACTCTCCCGCGGGCAACACCTTCTTCGACGTCCTCTCCCTGTGGACCTCCTTCGACGACCAGGCCGCCTCGGGGGCCTCCTCATGCACCTTCGTGGACTGCTCGTTCCGGGGCTGGACCATGACCAACGTCCTGTACGACCCCATGTTCGTCATGGAGCCCTGCCCCCACCTCTCCGCCTGGACCATCGCCTCGCTGCGGGAGCAGGGGATGCTCACCGCGCGGGCCGTCGGCGCGTGGTTCCAGGGGCAGCCCTGAGCGAACGATGCGCACCGTCTGCCTCCTCGGTCAAGACATCCGGCACTCCCTGAGCCCGCTGCTGCACAACGGCGCGTTTCGGGCCCTGGGCCTGGACTGGACCTACGTGCTCGCCCCGGTGGCGGCCGACCTCGCCGCCGCCGTGCGCGGGCTCCAGGCGCTCGGGTTCGCGGGCGCGAACGTCACGATGCCCTACAAGCAGGCGGTGCTGGGGTACCTCGACGACGTGGACGACCTCGCGCGCCTCGTAGGCGCTGTCAACACCATCGTGGTGCAGCCGGACGGCCGCCTGCTCGGGCGCAACAGCGACGTCGGTGGGTTCTCGACCACCCTCGCGGCCCACGGGATCGACGCGAGCGCGCGCCCCGCGCGCGTCGTCGGGGCCGGCGGGGCGGCCCGCGCGGTCGTCTTCGCGCTCGCCGCCGCGGGCTGCCCCGCGATCACCGTGGTCAACCGCACCCAGGCACGAGCCCTGCGCCTGGTGGAAGAGGCTCGGGCCGTATGGCCCGGCACGCGCTGGCAGGTCCTGCGCTGGCCCGAGCAGATCGCGGCCGATCTGCCCCCGGACGCCCTCATCGTCAACTGCACCTGCGTGGGCGCGGCCGGCTCGCCCGTCGCCGGCCGCATGCCCTGGCCCCAAGACGCCGCCTTCGGCCCCGGCCACGCCGTCCTCGATCTGGTCTACGCGCCCCGCCAGCCCCCCCTGCTGGCCAAGGCCAGGCGCGACGGGGCCGCCCTGGTCCTCGACGGGACCGAGCCCCTCGCTCGCCAGGCCGCCATCTCGTCCGGCTGGTGGACAGGCCGCCCGCCGCCGGTCGAGCACATGCTGGCCGCCCTGGCCGAGCACCCGGCGGAGCCCGAAGAGGTGATCGAGCGCCTGCGCGGCCGGATCGACGGCGTGGACGTGGCCCTGCTCGACGTGATCGCACGGCGGATGGCGCTGGTGGACGAGCTGGGCAGACACAAGGCCGAGCTTGGGTCGAGCGTGGCGTCGGCCGAGCGGGAGGCGGAGGTCCACCACCGCTGGCGGGCCGTCGCCGACGAGCTCGGGCTCCCTCGGGGCTTGGCCCGGACGATCCTCGACGCGCTGCTCGAGGAGTCCAGGCGGAGGCAGCGCGCGGCCCGCGGGGAGGGGTAGCGGTGTATGCTCTCTCCATCGGAGGATCCCATGGACCGCACCCTCATGTTCCTCGCCGCCCTCGCGCTCACCGCCTGCCGCACCAAGGCCGACACGGGCGGTGACACGGACTGCCACTGGTACCGCGATGCCGACGCCGACGGCTACGGCAATCCCAACCACGGCACGGATGACTGCGATCCCGGGCAGGGCTGGGTGGAGAATGACCAGGACTGCGACGACAGCGATGACGCGATCCACCCCGGCGCCGAAGAGCACTGCGACGGGGTCGATGAGAACTGCGACCGACAGGGTGACCTGGGCGCCGTGGACGCCAGCATCCTGTACCAGGACACCGACGGCGACGGCTGGGGCGATTCCGCCGTGGACTTCGCGTTCTGCGAGCAACCCGAGGGCTGGGTCGCCGACCCGGGCGACTGCGACGAGGCCAACCCCGAGGTCCACCCCGAGGCCCCCGAGCGCTGCAACGAGGTGGACGACGACTGCGATGGCGAGGTGGACGAGGAGGTCGCCGATACCTGGTACCGCGACGCCGACGGCGATGGCTTCGGTGACGCGGAGGTGGCCGTGCAGGCCTGCGATCCGGGCCCGGGCTGGGTCGCCGACGCCACCGACTGCGACGACGACGACGCGCAGATCCACCCGGGGGCGGAGGAGACCTGCGATGGCCGCGACGAGGACTGCGACGGCGCGGTGGACGACGGCCTGGAGCTGACCTGGTACGCCGACGCCGACGGCGATGGCTACGGCGACCCCGAGACCACCGCCTTCACCTGCGATCCGGGCCCGGGCTGGGGCTTCGACGCCAGCGACTGCGACGACGCCAACTCGGCCATCTCCCCCGCCGCCACCGAGCGCTGCGACGGCTACGACGACGACTGCGACGGGCTCGTGGACGACGACGACCCCGACGTCACCGACCCGGTCACCTGGTACCTCGACGGCGACGGCGACGGCTACGGGCTCGACACCGCCGCCACCGCGGCCTGCGTGGCCCCCTCCGGCTACGCCGCCTTCCCCGGCGATTGTGACGACACCAGCGCCGCCTTCCACCCCGGCGCCCCCGAGACGGACTGCGCCGATCCCAACGACTACAACTGCGACGGGGTCACCGGCTACGTGGACTCCGACGGTGACGGCTGGGCCGCCTGTGTGGAGTGTGACGACGGCGACGCGAGCGTCTACCCCGGCGCTCCCGAGCGCTGCGACGGCGTGGACGACGACTGCGACGGCACCGTGGACGAAGCCGACGCCATCGACGCCCCCACCTGGTACGCCGACAGCGACCGTGACGGCTACGGCGATGCGGCCGCGGCCACCGTGGCCTGCACCCAGCCCTCCGGCACCGTGTCCGACGCCACCGACTGCGACGACACCCGCTCCGATGTCCACCCCGGCGCCCCCGAGGTCTGCGACGGCGTAGACGACGACTGCGACGGCGCCGTCGACGTGGGCGCCATCGACGCCGACACCTGGTACCCCGACGCCGACGGTGACGGCTACGGCGATGCGGCCGGCGCCACCGCCGCCTGCAGCGCCCCGAGCGGCTACCTCGCCGACGGCCGCGACTGCGACGATGGCCGCTCCGACATCCACCCCTCCGGCCTCGAGGTCTGCGACGGCCTGGACAACGACTGCGACGGCGCCGCGGACGAGGCGGACGCCGCCGACATCCTCTGGTGGTACGACGATGACGACGGCGACGGCTACGGCGATCCCGGCGCCCCCACCGCGGCCTGCACCCAGCCCTCGGGCACCGTGGCCGATTCCACCGACTGCGACGACACGCTCGCGGCCACCCACCCCGGCGCCGCCGAGCTCTGCGACGGCCTGGACAACGACTGCGATACCGCCGTGGACGAGGGCGCCGCCGCCGCCCCCACCTGGTACCGCGACCGCGACAGCGACGGCTTCGGCGATGCCGGCAACACCCGCGCCGCCTGCACCCAGCCCAGCGGCTACGTGGCCGACGCCACCGACTGCGACGACTCCGACGCCGACATCCACCCCGGCGCCACCGAGCACTGCGACGGCGCCGACGAGGACTGCGACGGCGACACCGACGAATTGGACGAGGTGGTGGACGCGACCAGCTTCTACCCGGACGCCGACGGCGACGGCTACGGCGCGCCCGCCACCGCCCTCGACGCCTGCACCGCCCCCTCCGGCTATTCGGCCGACGGCAGCGACTGCGACGACGCGGACGAGGACATCAACCCGGCCGCCGAGGACGTCTGCGACGGCGTGGACAACGACTGCGACGGCGTGACCGACCCCGACCCGGTGCCGCTCGACGCCGACGGCGACGGCACCTACAACTGCCTCGACAGCACCATCTACGTCTACGACTTCGACGACGGCGCCTGGACCGGCTGGACGTACGTGGACCTCGCCGGCGGCAACACCCCCCGCTGGTCCATGAGCGGCGGCACCCTGCACGAGGCGAGCAACGCGGCCCACTCCATCGCCTACGGCCCGGATCTCGGAGACCTCTACCACTACACCGTGAGCGCCGAGGTGATGGCCCAGGGCCTGGCCACCAACGGCGCCGCGCTGGTGTTCGGGTACGAGGCCTCCGACACCTACCTGCTGGCCCGCTGGCTCGACCCGAACGACTACTACGGCAGCTACGCCAACCGCGGGCGGGTCGACCTGTACCGCTGCGACGCCGGCACCTGCAGCGTGCTGGCCACCGACGACGGCAGCCGCGACCTCTCCCAGCCCTCCGGCACCTGGATCAGCATGGCGGTGGAGGTGGACGACGAGCAGGTGACCGTGGTCTGGGACGGCGTGGAGCTGCTCACCGCCGACCTGCACAGCCGCCCCATCGGGGCGGCCCACGTGGGCGTGTGGACCTTCGACAACGACGGCGGCGTCTACTACGACGACTTCACCGTCACGGGGCCCTGACGCCCGCTACTCCTCGACGACGATGGCCTCGGTGGGGCAGCCATCCGCTGCATCCCGAGCGTCGTCCTCAGCCTCCGGGGGCAGCTCGCTGACGATCACCTCCGCGGCGCGCTCGCCCATGGCGAACACGGCCGGGCAGATGTCGGCGCAGGCGCCGCAGCCGATGCAGGCTTCCTCGATGATGCGGACCTTCATGGGGACCTCCTCTGCGGGTCAGAGGCTACGGTCCACGTTTCGGCCACGGCCTCAACGAGGACCTCGCCCTTTTTTGTATGCGGGGGGCTCCGCCCCCCGACGACAGATTCTTCCCCCCCTGATCGGGCGCGACACGCGCCCTCCCCCCCATCTTCGCCGCCTGATGGGCGGCGCGGGGCGCTTGGTCGCGCCCCGGAAAATGCTCCTACCTTCAAG
>JBDRKM010000416.1:0-14824 GCA_043814015.1 Pseudomonadota bacterium | reverse complement strand
CGGGTGGAGCTGCAGCTCGCGCCGCCCAACAGGTTCCTGGAGCACTTCGACATCGAAGCGTTCGAGGCGCGGCTGGCGGAGAACCTCACCGCGATGGTGGGGGAGCCGCGGGTGCGGGCGCTGGAGGGGTGATCAGCGCCCCACGGGCTCCACCCACATGCCCTCGGAGGTGGTGCCGGGGCACTGCCGGAGCTCCTGACCGTGGGCTCCCGTGCCCGCTCCTCGCGCTGTGCTAATGTGGCGCCATGAGTTGGAACAGAACGCTCCGCCTGCTCACGCTGCTGGTCCTCGGCCTGCTGTCCCTGGCGTCCACCATCTGGCAATTCGTCGAGTACCACAGGGATCACCAGGCGGTCATCGGCGGCACGGTGGCCGCCCTGCGCGCCCGCACGAAGGAAGCCGCGGTTTCCGTGGACAAGTTCGCCCGGGAGGTCGAGGCGACGGCAGACGGGATCGCGCGCGGGCTGTCGGACGGCACGATCACCCACGCGCAGGCCGTCGAGCTGCTCCGCACGGCGGTGGAGGCCGAGCCCGACTACTACGGTGGCGGCGTCTTCTACGCCCCCCACAGCCCCGCCTTCCCCGACCAGGGCTACCACGGAGACTACTTCGACCGCGGCCGCGGCGCGGTCCAGTACAGCCTGGTGGAGGAAGACTACGGGGAGGAGGAGTGGTACCGGCGCCCGCTGGCGGGAGAGGCCGCCTGGGTGGAGCCCTACGTGTGCCCATACGGCCAGACCGTCATGATCACCTACGCCACCCCGATCCGCGCCGGGGGCGGAACCGGCGAGCCCGTAGGGACCGTGACCATCGACCTCTCGGTGGACGAGCTGCGCGCCATCATGGTCGAGCTGGACCTCGGCGAGGGCGGCTTCCCCGCCCTGGTGTCCCGCGCCGGCACCTACCTCTACCACCCCAACAGCGCGTTCGCGGCGCGCCGCGAGACCCTGCGCTCCACCTCCGCCAGCCACAGCGACCAGGACCGCCTCACGCTCGCCGAGCGGGGCTGCACCTCCAGCATCATCGAGCACACCAGCACCACCACCGGCGAAGCCTCCTTCCTGGCCACCGAGTGCGTCGGGGCGACCCAGTGGTCGCTGCCCGCCACCTTCCTGAAGGCCGACCTCGACTTCGACACGCGGGCCGAGCGTCATCAGCTCATGCGCACCACCGTGGGCGGGCTGCTCTCTCTGCTGGTCGCCTCCGTCCTCGCCAGCGGCGCGTGGTCGGGCCGGGGCGCGGTCTCCCGGCGACGGCTCTGGCTGCTCTCGGTGTCCTCCTCGGTCCTGCTGGCCCTGGCCATCCTCTCGACCTGGCTCATCGTGCTGCAGACGGGGCGCGGCGTCACCGGCGGTGGCCACAACGCCTCCACGCCCTCCTCTCTCGCGAAGATCGAGCGCGACCTGAGCGAGCGCAGCGCGCAGAGCTTCGCCGAGCCACCGCGCTTCATCCCCACCGGCCTGCTGGTGGAGTCCATGCGCTTCGATGGCACCGAGCGCATCCTCCTCACCGGCCAGATCTGGCAGAAGCTCCCCCCGGGCTCCCTGGCTGCAGTGCCGGCCTTCTCCATCCCGGGCGCGGAGGGCCTCCAGGTCGAGGCGGTCCATCGCGTCGAGACGGAGGCGGGGGTGCTGGCGCGCTGGCACTTCCAGTGCGGCATCGCGCTGCGCATGGATCCCGACAAGTATCCCCTGAACGAGGGAGTGCTGGAGCTCGCCCTCATCCACCCCGACACGGACCACAACGTCGTGCTGGTCCCGGACCTCGAGTCCAACGCCATCTTCAGCTCCATCCCCAGGACCCTGCTTGCCCAGGACGTGCAGCTCCCGGGCTGGCGCTTCACCCGCGTCCACACGGAGCTGAGACCCATCAAGCGGCTCACCAGCATGGGCACCCGGCGTTCCATCCGCGAGGCCACCCCCCAGAGCCTGGTCTACAGCGTGCCGGTGCACCGCCTGTTCCTGAACTCCTTCATCTCCCACCTCACCCCCCTCATCGTGGTGGCCCTGCTGCTGTTCATCATGCTGGCCATCACCACCAACCATGAGAAGCTCAAGGACAAGCTCAACCCCGGGGTCGCCACCACCCTGAGCCTCAGCGCGGGCCTGTTCTTCACGGTGGTCTTCAGCCACATCGGCGTCCGACAGAAGATCGCCGCCGAGAGCATCTTCTACCTCGAGTACTTCTACCTCGTGATGTACCTGATGCTGCTGTTCGTGCCCGTGAACTCCATCATGGTCAACGTCGCCAACCCGCTGTACTTCTTCCGCCACCGAAGCAACCTGCTCCCGAAGCTGATCTTCTGGCCCCTGCTGCTCGGGCTGCTCCTCGGCATCACGCTGTACGTCTTCTACTGATCCCGGGCCGGGGATTCCCCCAGCAGCTCCGCGCGGCAGCGCTCGGCCGCCCGCGTCGCCTGGATGCGCGTCTCGCCCAGGGAGCCGTGGCGCTCGTTGGCGTCCAGGCAGGCGCTGCTGGCTGTCTCGAGCCAGACGTGCACGTCCTGGATGGTGGGGAAGCCGCTCGGGACCTCCCAGATGAGGATCTGGCCGTCCACGCTACCCGTGGCCATACGCGTCCCGTCGGCCGAGATGGCGGCCGCGGTGGCCTGCCCGACACCTAGACGCATCACCTGGGGCACGGGTCGCTCCTGCGCGAGGTCCGGGTCAGGCGCTCCGGTGTCGGGCTCCTCTTCCTGGGGCGTCTCTTCCTCGATCTCCACCCTCCGGTCGTCGAGGGGCCAGAGCCTGGCCGTGCCGTCCGCCGAGACCGTGGCCGCCCGCCGGCCCGCGGCGTCGAAGCCCACGGTCCACACCTCGTCCAGGTGGCCGTCCAGGGTCAGGGGCTCCCGCGCGCCCGGTTCCCATGCCTGAGCGGTCTCGTCGTTGCCCATGGAGGCGGTCCACATGGGCAACGCGAGCATCTCTGCCTCGTCGCCCCGCAGCTCCCAGGTGCCCTCGTGCAGCTCGCGGCGCGCCAGCTCCTGGCCTCCGGGCAGGGACCAGAGCACCTGGAGCTGGTCGTCCGCCGCAGAGACCAGCCGTGTGCCCGTGGGATCGAACCACAGGCCCCAGACCATGTCGTGGTGGGCCGCCAGCCTCAGGGGGTGCTCCGGATCGTCGAAACGCCAGATCCGCACCGAGCCGTCGTTGCCGCCCGCGGCGATCTGCATCCCGTCGGCGCTGAAAGCCAGGGACACCGCCGGCCCGTCGTGACCGGAGAAGTCACGGTAGACGCCCTTCTCCTGGACGCTCCAGGCGCGCACCAGGCCGTCGGCGTAGGCGGTGGCCAGCCAGTGGCCCGAGGGGTGCAGGCGGACGGCGCGGGGCACGCTCTCAACGCGGTCGAATTCCCGCGGCTTCATGCCGGGCAGCAGCCAGGTGATGCGCACGCTGCCGTCCCAGGACGCGCTCACGATCTGATCGGCGCTCAGGCCGAAGGCCACCGAGCCCACCAGCCCGTGGTGGGCCGGGATGACCTGGGGCACGCGGACGTTCCCCAGAGGCCAGATGCGCACCGTGCCGTCCCAGGCGGTGGTGACGACGCGCTCTCCGGCGGCGTCGAAGCGCGCGTCCCGGACCGAGACGTCGTGGCCGCTCAGCACCATCGAGGCGAGGTTGCGGTCGGGGAACCAGACGCGCACGGTCTCGTCGTCCGAAGCGGTCACCACCATCCGGCCGTCGGGGCTGAAGCGGGCCGAGCGCAGCTCGAGGGTGTGACCCTCCAACATCTGCAGGCCCTCCCCACGCGCAGCTCCCAACACCCGCGCGCTGCGATCCGCCGAGGCGGACACCACGCGCCGGCCCTCTTGATCGAAGTGCAGGCTGCGCACGGCGCCCCGATGCCGAGCCACCTCTCCAGGTGCGGCGCCGGGCTCCCAGCGCAGGACGCGCCCCTGCTCGTCTCCAGAGAAGACGAGGTCGCCCCCCGGAGCGAGGCTCACCGCCGCCACCGCCGCGCTGTGGCCACGGTGCTGTCCCACCAGCCTGGGCTGCTCCTCCAGCGACCACAGCCGCACCCGCCCGTCGGCCCCGCCCGTGACCAGCTCGTGCCCGGCCGCGTCGAGGTCGGCGGACAACAGGGGGCCATCGTGGCCGCTCAGGGTCGCCAGCAGCGCTCCCTCCAGCGACCAGAGCCGCGCGTTCCCGCCGTCGGTCCAGCTCAGCAGGCGCTCGCCTCCCGGTGCGCAGGCGAGCCCCAGGACCTGCTCTCCGTCGTGCCCCAGCACGGCCTGCTCTTCGCCTTCCAGGCTCCAGACGCGGACGGTCCCATCCTGGGAGGCGCTGGCGACCACGGGCTGCGCGTCGTCGCCGCTCGCAGCGCAGAAGACCGCGGCGCTCAGCGGCGCCTCGTGCCCCACCAGGCTGACGGGCTGGCCACGCCCGCTCGCGGACCACAGGCGCGCGACGCCGTCCTTGGAGGCGCTCAGCACGGAGGCTCCGTCGGGGCTGAAGACCGCCGCCTCCACGGGAGAGCCCACCTGCAGGATGGCGCTCGCGAAGGGCTGATGCGAGAGGTCGGAGACCGCCTGGGCCCAGCGCTGGCGGCGGCTCGCCGGGTCCACCAGCTCCAGCAGCAGCAGGGCGCGGGTGGGGTTCTGGCCCGAGGCGCTGCGCGCGGCCACCATGGCGCGGGTGTCCATCGCCTGATCGCGGGCCTGCTCGGTCTCCTGCTGCAGGGCCACGATGCGGTCCTGATCGAGGCTCTGCCGGTGGTAGGCCAGCGCCAGCACGCCGGCCACCGCCAGCGCAGCGCCTACGAACAGGTACATGACCGCGCGGCGGCGCCAGCGCGCGCGCAGCTCCAGCCGCTCGCTCTCCCGCAGGAAGGTGGCGCAGAGCGCGTCCAGCCGGACGCCCGGCTTCTGGGACACCTCCAGGGCGTAGCCCAACCGGCTGCCCCGCAGGGCATAGGAGCGCCCGCGGTCCGGATCCTCGCGGTGGTCTCCCCAGGAGCCGGCCCAGGTGCGCAGCTCGCGCAGGCGCAGGAGCTGCTCTCCGGCCTCGTCCACCCAGTGGGCCAGGGTGCGCCAGCGGCGGATCAGGAACTCGTGGGCCACGTCCAGGGTGCGCGCCGAGCCCTGCTCTGCCTCCCCCAGGACCACGAGACGGTGGCGCACGAGCCGCTCCAGGGCGCGCTCGAAGGCCTCGTGCTCCTGCCCCGCAGCGGAACGCAGCGAGTCCAGGCTCACGCGGCGGCGGGTGCGCTTGTCGCCCTCCAGGGAGACGGCCTCCAGCAGGATGCTCCGCGCCTGATCGTGCTCGGCCGCTCCCATGCGCGCCAGCATCTCATCCGCGGCGGAGGTCAGCGCCCCCTCCACGCCCCCCAGCGCGTCGTAGGCGCGATCGGTGAGATGACGGCCGCTGCGCCGCTCCCAGAGCAGATCGAGGGTGTACTGCAGCAGGGGCAGCATGCCCGGCTCATCACCGATGTCTTCGAGGATGCGCTCCACCAGGCCATCCTCGAAGCGCAGTCCCACCCTCTGCGCCGGCCGCTCGATGGCGGTGCGCACGTCGTCACGCCCCATCTGTGAGACGAACACCCGGCAGCGCTCATCGTAGACCACCTGGTCCAGGCGCAGGCCGGCGGGGTCCAGGTGGATGTCCGCGCAGTGCCCGAGGAAGTCCACCCGCAGGGTGGCGAGGGCCACCACGGGGAGGTCTGGGCTCTGGCAGAGCGCCCACAGGGCGTGACCCCAGCGGTCCTTGGCCTCAGCGCTCACCTGGGTGCTGAAGACCTCTTCCAGCTGGTCGATCACCAGCAGCCACCAGACCCCGGGTTCCTGCGCCGCGAGGCGCCGTGCCGTGGCCAGGAGGTGGTCGGCGGTGAGGACGCGGGGCGGAGGGTCCGGCTCTCCCGTCACCGCGGACAGCAGGGCCCGCCACAGGGCGTCCAGGGGATCGGCGCCGGCGGAGGGGCGCAGGACCAGGGCGCGCCAGCCCTCACCCGCGCGCCGCAGCGACGGCACCAGACCCGCCAGGACCAGGGAGGACTTGCCGCTGCCCGAGCTGCCCGCCACCACCTGCAGCCGGCCACGCCCGCCCGCTCGCGCCTCCCGCAGGCGCTCGACCAGGGCCCCACACTCGGCGTCCCGGCCGAAAAAGAAGCGCGCGTCGGCCTCCTGGAAGGCCAACAGCCCCCGGTAGGGCCGGAGGACGAAGGGGCGGGTGTCATCGCCGTCTTCGGGTCGGGCGTGGAGCTGCAGGCTGGCCCACTGCAGGCCCTGCTGGCTGCTGGCCACGGCCTGCTGGACCGCCAGGAAGGCCGTCTCCAGTGAAGAGAGCGCCATCAGCCGCCCGTACAGCTCCTCGCAGAGCACCTGCGCGCTGGCCATGGCCAGGGGGAAGCGCGATGCCAGCACGGCCTGGAACCCCGCGCGGTGCAGGGACTGGGCCAGGCTGCCCAGCCGGCTGCCGAGGGCCCCCGCGTCGCCCGAGCGGCAGGCGCAGAGCACCACCAGCCTCAAGCTCCCCGCGTAGGGCGCCAGGACCCGCCGCAGCTCCGCGGCGTCCGCCACCACCCGCCCGCCCCTCCCCGGCCCGTCGTTCAGGGCCAGGCCCACGCTCTCCCCACTGGCCGCGCCGTGGGCCAGCAGGTGCAGCGCCGCATAGGGCCGCCCCGCCGCCCGAGCCCGCTCCAGGCGCTCCGCGAGGCCTTCCAGGCTGCAGGCCGCCAGCTCGTCCTCGACGGAGAAGGGGTACCCCGCGCCCGCGAAGGCCCCCGTCAACACCTCGCGCTGCCGATCCGCCGGCACGCCTCCGCCCGCCGCCGACCATGCGAACAGCAGCCGCCCGTGCTCCGCCGGGGGCGCGGGCCGAGGCGGCTCGCTGGCGCTCTGGGGCCAGGCGTAGCGCAGCAGCACCCCAGGAAGCTCGCCCAGGTGCTGCCCGCTGGCCTCCAGGCGCAGGAGCTCCCAGGGCAGCGCGTACAGCTCCGCCGCGGCGAAGCGCAGGGTGACGATCACCTCGCGTCCGCCCTCCAACGCCTCCAGCAGCGCCTTCTCCTGCGCCGCCCAGAGGGGCCCCAGGAAGCCCCGCAGCATGTCCCCCACCCCCGCCGCCTGCTCCGCGTCCGCCCGCGGCCCGTGCAGGCTGGCCAGGGTGCGCATCAGCTCCGCGCTCCACGCCAGCCTGCCCTCGCTATAGCGCCCGTCCTCCCCGCGCAGCACGTAGGCCTGGGCCTTGAAGCTGAACGCGTAGGGATCCCCGGCCTGCTCGGCCCGGGCCGCCTCGAACGTCGCACGGTAGGGGGCGGCCATGGGGAGGGCTCCTGGAAACGTTGCGATCCAGTCGTTATCCGTTGCAGGCGGGGAGGGCCTCCAGGGGCCACTCGTGGGATACCCTCCCGCCGGGCTCCCCCTCCTCCTCGCCACCGCCGCCCTCGCCTCGGACTACGACGTCCTGCGCGCCGAGGCCCAGGCGCACGGCGCCCTCCTCCCCGGCGACACCGGCGTGCTCATCTCCCTGGCCTGTGAGGACGGCTGCGTGGCTGCGGACCATCCCCAGGACTGCGCGGCCACCACCCCCCCATCGCCGACGACCCGCTGCTCGAGCTCATCCCTGTCCCCGCCATCGCCCTCCCTCCCCTCGGCGATGCCGGCCCCTCCCTCCTCCTCCCCCGCTTCCCCTACGGCCTCGAGGACCCGGTCGGCTACGGTCCACGTTTCGGCCACGGCCTCAACGAGGACCTCGCCCCATTTTTTTGGGTATGCGGGGGGCTCCGCCCCCCGACGACAGATTCTTCCCCCCCCCGATCGGGCGCGACACGCGCCCTCCCCCCCATCTTCGCCGCCTGATGGGCGGCGCGGGGCGCTTGGTCGCGCCCCGAAAAATGACCGTGCCTTCAGGGTCGAATTCCCGCCGATTGGCCTAAACCTGGGTCAAGGCCCCCTGGGTCATGGCCAACGCGCGCGTGATCCGCGCTAGTTCGCGCCAAGTACCTCCGTGACTGCCGGCCATCGCTGGAGGGCGCTTGAGGGAGAGGTGTGGGCGAAGACGGTCTTCGGGTGTGCCCTCGCGGCCGTCCAATACGCGCTCGCGGCCGGATCGGTCCTCATCTGGACGAGCGCCGGCTCCTTCGAGGGCTCGCGCTCCTCTGCGCGGGTGGAGCGCGCCGTCGTCTGCCCCTGCAGACCTCCTCGAGAGGCCCTGCGCGGGGTGGCGGCGCCGCCGCGACTTGGCGACAACCTCGGATCTAGGCCTACTCTAGAGGCCTGATATGCGGCACCCCCCTACACCGATTCGGGGCGGGGGGTCACCGGAGGCCCACGACGGTGATCGTTCCGCGAGCACCGTGGCACCTGGGAACCGGAGGTTCCATGAAGGCTCATTGGATCCTTTCGGCGCTGTGGGTCGCGGGCTGCGGCGCCTCGCCGGATCCCGCCGAGGGGTGGACCCCCAGCGGCCCCGGCGCCCCGTCCATCACCCTCGACCCGACCTGGCTCGATTTCGGCACCGTCGCGGCCACCGACCCCGCGGCCCACACCCTGACCGTGAGGATCGACAACGACGGCGACGGGGACCTGCGCCTGCAGGGGTTCGCGTGGGGGACCGCGAGCGCGCCCTTCGTCCTCGGCGGGCCCGCCACACTGCTGGTGGAGCCCGGCGAATCCACCAGCCTCCAGGTCACCTTCGACCCCATCCTGGATGGCACGCACCGGGCCACCCTCGCCATCGACAGCGACGATCCATGGCGCCCCACCGTCCGCCTCCCCGTGCAGGCCGAAGGCCTGGCCCCCTCCCTGGCGGTGGACTCCCCGCTGGACTTCGGCGCCGTGGCCCTGGGCTGCGCCGCCGAGGCCCCCCTCTTCCTCCACAACACGGGCTCGCTGGACCTCACCGTCACCGACATCGCCTGGCTCCACCAGGACCCCGCCTTCACCTCGCCCGACACCTCGATCCTGCCCATCGTGATCGCCCCTGGAGCGCGCGCCTCGCTGGACTTCGCCTTCGAGCCCCGCGTCGAGGGTGCGGCGCAGGCCATCCTCGCCATCGCCTCGGACGATCCCGCCGAGCCCGTGATCGAGGTCACCGCGGCCGGCGCGGGCGAGATCGAGGAGTGGACCATGGACACCTTCACCCAGCGCCGCTCCCAGCCCGCCGACGTGCTCATCGCGGTCAAGTCCGACCCCGCCATGGAGCCCTACGCGCTCGCCGACCAGCTCGCGGCCTTCGCCACCGAGGCCATCACGGCGTACCCCAACGCGCACATCACCGTCACCGTGACCGACGACGGCTGCCCGGCCGTTCCCTGGATCGACGCCGCCACCGCCGACATCCCCGCCGCGGTGGCCGACATGCTCGCCTCCACCCCCGGCTCCAACTCCGAGCGCGCCTTCATGCTGCTGGAGGCGGCCCTGGCCGAGACCGGGCCCGGCGGCTGCAACGAGGGCTTCCTCCGCGAAGAGAGCCGCCTGATGCTGGTGGGGGTCTCGGACGAGCCCGACCAGTCGGTCAACCCCTGGAGCTACTACGTCACCGTCTTCCAGAGCTACCGCGACGACCCCGACGACGTGCTGATCAGCGCCGTGGGCGGCGACTACCCGGGCGGCTGCGGCGATGCCGTGGCCTACACCGGGATGTACGAAGCGCACGTGGCCACCGGCGGCCTGTTCCTCTCGCTCTGCACCCCCCACTGGGGCCTGGGCCTCGTCCCCATCGCCGCCGCCACGGACGGCACCCGCGACCGCTTCCACCTCGCCCACGAGCCCGTGCCCGCCACCATCGCGGTGACCGTGGGCGGCTCGCCCGAGACCCGCTGGAGCTACGCCGAGGCCACCCGCGAGGTGATCTTCGAGCCCGCCGCCATCCCCGAAGAAGGCGCCGAGATCGCCATCAGCTACGCGGTGGCGGGGCACTGTGGGGGGTAGCCCCTCCGGAGGCCCCATGAACCCACTCCTGCTCTGCCTCGCCCTCGCATCCTGCCGCTTCGCGCGGGAGGCCGACCCCGGCGACATCGAGCCCAGCGGCAGCCCCCACATCCTGCTCGACCCCCTGGGGCTGGACTTCGGCCCCGTGGCGGTGGACGACCGGGAGGAGCACGTGCTGATCGCGACCATCGGCAACGACGGCGACGGCGATCTGCACATCCAGAACATCGAGCTCGAGGACAGCTCCGCGCCCTTCTCCATCACGGGCGTCCAGTCCGTGCTGGTCCAGCCCGGCGGCACGACCCAGTTCGAGGTGGTCTACGACCCGACCACGGCGATGGTGGACAGCACGTACATCCTGATCGACACCGACGACCCCCACACCCCCGTGGCCTCCCTGTTCGTGGGCGGCGAGGGGCTCGCGCCGGTCCTGGTGGTGGAGCCCTCCTCCCTCGACTTCGGCGAGGTGCTCGTCGGCTGCGGGGCCACGGCCTCCATCGCCATGCGCAACATCGGCAACCAGGACCTGACCCTCACGGGCGCCACCCTGGCCACCACCTCCGGCGCCTTCACCCTCGCCGGGCTCCCTGAGCTGCCCCTCACCCTGGCCCCGGCCGAGGGGCAGGAGCTCGAGGTCTCTTTCCAGCCGCTGTCCGCGCGCCCGGACCAGGCCGTGCTCACCCTCACCTCCGACGACCCCTTCAACCCAGAGGTCTCCCTGGCTATCGGCGGTGTGGGCCAGGCTGGCGCCACCGTCACCGAGGTTTTCCCGGAGCGCGGTTACCAGCCCACGGACATCCTGATCGCGGTGGACACCCTCGGCACCATGATCCCGCGCCTGACCGAGGTGCAGGCCCAGCTCATGGACTTCGTGGACGCCGCCCTCGCCCTGGGCGGCGACTTCCACATCGGCGTGGTGGTGGGTGACAACGGCGACATCTGCGGTGAGGCCTCCTGGATCGACGCCTCCTTCTCCTACGACGAGGCCCTCCAGGCCCTCACGGACATGCTGGACCCCTGCTACCCCGACCGCCACCACGCCGACGCCGCCCTCACCCTGCTGCAGGTGACCCTGAACGGGACCCCACGCGGCGGCTACAACGAAGGCCTGCTGCGGGAGGGCGGGCGCCTGGAGCTGGTGGGGATCGGCGACGGACCCGACAACTCGGCGGATACCTGGGCCTACTACGAGGCCAGCTACCAGGCCTACGTGGACGACCCCGCCGACCTCTCCGTGAGCGGCGTGGGCGGCGCCGTCCCCGACGGCTGCGACTCCGTGGGCCCCTACACCGGGGTCTGGGAGGCCTCCGCCGCCTCCCACGGCCTGTTCGTCTCCCTCTGCGACGCCGACTGGGGCGAGCAGTTGGCCCCCCTGGCCATCACCTGGGGCATGCCGCTCGGGCGCTACCCCCTGAGCCAGGCGCCCGCGCCCGCCAGCGTCGTGGTGACCGCCGACAGCGTCCCGATCACCGGACCCTGGGCCTGGGACGCGCGCGACGGCAGCCTGGTCATCGATCCGGACGGCCTGCCCACCCCGGGTTCCGAGGTGCAGATCACCTACACCCCCGCCGACGCCTGCACCGAGCAGGCGCTCCGAGGGCGCGCTCCGTCGGAGGCGGGGATCGAGGCGCAGACCGGGATCGTGGCCATCGCGCCGGGCGTCGCGGCGGCGCCCGCGGAATCCCCGGAGGTCACGGCCGAGCCTGTCACCATCGATGCGACCGGCACCCGCGCCGGACAGCGCGCGGCGCGGAGATAGGGGTCCGGACCCGCGCGCTCGCGACGGACCGTACCCGCGCAGGGGTCCAGCGAAAGCCACACGACCCGCGCGCGACCCAGCGTCAAACCCTCCGGAAGAAGAACTCCCGGGCGGGGATGATGTCGATGGGCCCGGTCGGGGAGGCGATCCGACCCTGCTCGTGGAGGGTGACCACCGTGGCGCGCGTCGCGCCGGTCTCGCCCATGGCCTCGGTCAAGGCCTGGATCTCCCGCGCGCGGGTGGCCGGGTCGGCCAGGCTCACGCAGACCTGGATCAAGGTCGGGGAACCGCCGTGGACGGGATCGTCCACGGCGAAGTCCACCTCGTGGCCAGCGCTCGTCTTGACCCACGACACCGCGCCTTCCGCCAGCCGTCCCAAGCGGTGGCGCAGTTCCAGGTACACGGCGTTCTCGAGCTGAGCGCCCTGGTTGCGGGCCCCCGCGCGATACAGTGCGGCCGCCAGGCCAGGGTCTACCGCGTAGACCTTGCGCGGGTTGACCGCCCGCTGCCGGGCCGAGCGGGTGCGGAGCGGGACCAGGAACACCAGGAAGCTGTCCACCAGGTGCTGCAGGTAGGCCAGCAGGGTGGCCTTGCCGACCTTCCAGCCCTGGGAGACCAGCGCGCCGTGCAGGCGGCTCACCGAGAACCCGCCGGCGTTCGCGGAAAACAGCGCCGCGACGAGCTCCCGCAGCACTGCCAGGTTGATGGCGCCGTGGCGCTCGGCGACATCCCGCAGGATCACGAGGTCCACATATCCCTGGAGGATCTGGACCCGCTCCCATGGATGCAGAGCGTGCACGCTCGGGAAGCCGCCCTGCTCGAGGTAGGCGGCGATGGACGCGTCCAGTCGGGAGCGCAGGGGGGCGGACGGGGGCCAGCCCTCGTGCGACGGGTCGAGCCCCTCGGCTCGAGCGGCCTCACGTACGTTGAAGGGAAGCACTTCCACGGTGAAGGCCCGGCCGCGGAATGCTGTGGCCACCTCGGTGGAGAGCAACCGCGCCGAGGAGCCCGTCACCACCAGGCGGGCTCGCTCCGTGTCCAGCACGCGCCGGGCGAAGCGCTCCCAGCCGGACACTACCTGGATCTCGTCGAGGAAGATCCATGAACCTTCCGTTCGCGCTGCCGGGTCACGCCGGAAGAAGACCTCCAGGGCGGTGTCCAGGGTGGCTGTGTCCATGGGACCAAGGCGATCATCCTCCAGGTTCAGGTACAGCATCCGCCCACGGGGGACACCCCGCTCGTGGAGAGAACGCATCTCATCGAACAGGCGCCAGGTCTTGCCGCTGCGCCGCATACCCACCAGCGCGACGGCCTTGCCAGGGATTTCGGGCAAGCGCACCTCCCGCGGGACCAAAGCCGGCAGCGGGAGCTGCTGGTGGTCGATGATAATCTGCTCGAGAAGTGCGGGATCGATGGGCACGGTGCATTTGGCCTTATGCGGAGGGCCAAAAATACCACGATTTGATCTCTGCGGGAAGCCCAAAATCCAGCGCCCTGCTTCCTGCCGGTCAGCGCTGACCCGGAGGGGCCGGGGCTTGGCGGTTCACCTTCGTACCCCTTTCTGGATCGCGAAGACGAGCAGCGCCGGTTGAGCCGGTTCATGAGCGGCGACGGACCGGCCCTCGCCGTGGTGTACGGACGTCGTCGATGTGGAAAGTCCACCTTGATCCAACGGGTGTGCGGCGCAGGCGACGTCTACTCGCTCGCCGACGAGCGGGAGCCGGGACTCCAGATCCAGTCGCTGGCCTCGGAGATCGCGCGTGTGGTGCCGGAGTTCGACGCGGCGCGCTACCCGTCCTGGACTACTACTCGCGAAAGTCCTCTCGGCACGAGAGGACTTTCGCGAGTAGTAGTACACGCGCCGCAGGCGCGCGCGCCAATAGGGCGCGGGGAGGGGGGAGCGTCAGCGGTGCGGGGGGAGGCATCCTCCCCCCGCCAAAAAGAGGCAGCGCGGGCCGGTGCGATCACCTTGGGTTGCGGGCGGAGCCCCGCGCTGCGAGGCCCTGTTCACCTCCCTGGAGGCCCGCGTCCGCCGGATCAACCTCGTGCTCGACGAGCTCCCCCACCTCGTGTCCACCTCCCCGGAGCTCCCGAGCGTGATCCAGCGTCACCTGGATTGGCCCGGCGCTCGGTCTGGACGGGGTGGCGACCGTCGAGGCGTGGGCGGTGTGGGGAGGCGTCCCGAGGTACTGGGAGCTGGCCAACGGGTATCCCTCCCTTCGGGAGGCCGTCCGGGACCTGGTGCTGCATCGGCACGGCGTGCTCCACGACGAGCCGCAGGGGCTCCTGCTCGACGACATGCGCAGCGCCGTCCAGGCCTCCTCACTGCTCGCGCTCGTCGGCTCCGGCTGCAACCGGCTGTCGGAGATCGCGACCCGCATGGGCAAGCCCTCGGGGGCCCTGACCCGACCGCTGGCGAACCTCATCGAGCTCGGGTACCTGCGGAAGGATGTCCCGTTCGGCGAGGACGAGCGCTCCACCAAACGGACCCTCTACCGGTTCCACGACCCCCTCGTGGCCTTCTGGTTCCGCTTCGTCCAGCCGGCCCGCACGCTCCTCGAGCGGGACCTGCTCGAGCCCGTGGAGGCTCGGCTGGAGGCCGCTTTCCCCCAGCACTGTGGGCAGGCCTGGGAGGTGCTCGCGCGGGAGTCGGTGCCCCGCTTGGGCCTCGGGGGGGTCGCCTGGGGGCCGGCCTCGAGGTGGTGGGGAAATGGCCCCGACGGTCCGATGGAGATCGACATCGTCGCGGAGTCTCTCGACGGCCAGAGCGTCCTCGTCGGGGAGGCCAAGTGGACCGCTCGCGCCGATGTGGCAAGGTGGCGAGCCGAGCTGCGCGTCCGCTCCGCGTCCGCGCCGTTCGTCCGTGGGCGCCGCCTGGTCACCGCGCTGTGGGTCAAGGAGGCCCAGGCCGGGGACGACATCGTCACTCCCGACCGCGTGATATCCGCGCTTCGCTAAACGACCCGGGAAGGGTGGTTGTTACGCAACAGGGAACTTTCCCACGAGGGCCATACCCCGGCAGAATCAAGGCAAAGGCGGAGCTGTTCGCGGACGGGGTGGAGGATCGGGTGGAGCTGCAGCTCGCGCCGCCCAACAGGTTCCTGGAGCACTTCGACATCGAAGCGTTCGAGGCGCGGCTGGCGGAGAACCTCACCGCGATGGTGGGGGAGCCGCGGGTGCGGGCGCTGGAGGGGTGA
>JBDRKM010000415.1:0-5544 GCA_043814015.1 Pseudomonadota bacterium | reverse complement strand
CGGGTGGAGCTGCAGCTCGCGCCGCCCAACAGGTTCCTGGAGCACTTCGACATCGAAGCGTTCGAGGCGCGGCTGGCGGAGAACCTCACCGCGATGGTGGGGGAGCCGCGGGTGCGGGCGCTGGAGGGGTGATCAGCGCCCGTCGGGCTCCACCCACATGCCCTCTGAGGTGGTGAAGTCCGGCAGCTCGATCTCCTCGTCGGGCTCGGCGTCGCTGGTGGTCACGGGGGGCGGTGCCCGGAGCTTCTCCAGCGGCCCGAGCAGGCTCTCGAGCCACGCGCGGTTGGTGTCCACCCGGGTGTAGCGGTCCTGCCCGAGGCAGTCCGGGTCGCCCCAGGACAGGTCCCCGGCCACGCAGCTCGTGCCGCTGGAGTCGATCACCATGACGGGTCCGCCGGAGTCGCCGAAGCAGACCCCGTGGCGTCGCTCACCGTCGATGGTCAGCTCGTGGCCCGCCAGATCCACGATGGGCTCCGCGGTGAACTCACGCTCGCCGTAGCCGCCGTCCTCCTGCTGGCCGTAGCCCGAGGCCTCGGCGATCTCCCCGATCCAGCCCTCGCCCAGATCCTCCGTGAGCAGGGGGATGGGCTCCAGGCCCTCCACCGTCCGGGTGAGGTCCTGGGTGAGCTTCACGAGCGTCATGTCCGCGTTGGGGTTCCGGTGCACCTGCAGCGCCTGGGCGCAGGCGACAGGCGCGTCGGCGTACTGGCCCACGCAGAACCGCTGGCCCACCTGGATCTGGCAGTGGTTGGCGGTCAGCACCCAGGGCCCCGCGACCACCGTGCCGCTGCAGGTGCCCCAGGACCCGATGGCCATGAGCTGGCCGTCGGTCAGCGGCACGTGGCTCGGGCGGCTGGTGCCGAAGTAGACCATGTAGGCGCCACCATCGCGGGGGCCCTGGGCGTCCACGACCTGCTTGAGATCGCTGGCGAGCCCGGCGTCCCCGGTGGTGGGCGCGCAGTCGTCTCCCCGGCTCGGGGCGGCGAGGGTCAGGAGGAGGAGGCTGGCGATCTTCATGGGGCGCTCCTGGCTGGCTTCGATCCTCGCAAGATCCGTTCCAACGCTCTGGTCACGCTGGCTGCAGGAGAACGCCGGGCGCCCCGGCGTCGATGGGAGGGCCGGGGCGCCACGCTGCGACCTGGAGGTCTCGGGTGGACGGGGGGGGCGCATCAGGTTGGGGCGATACGGTGAGAGCACCCAGCCCCGGATAGGCTGGGCACGCGATGGAGGCTCCATGGAGCAGCGGCGGAGACCGCTCACCCGCTCCGAGATGATGGCTCGGGTGAAGAGTCGGGACACCGGACCGGAGTTGGCGCTGCGGCGGGCGCTCTGGGCCCGTGGTTGGCACTACCGCCTGCAACTCGACCTGCCATGCAGGCCGGACCTCGCATTCCCGAAGGCGCGCCTCGCGGTGTTCGTGGACGGATGCTTCTGGCACGGCTGCCCGCAGCACTACTCGGCCCCACGCACTCGCTTCGCGTTCTGGGCCGAGAAGATCCGTCGCAACATCGAGCGGGACGCCGAGGTGGACGCCACCCTGCGGACGCTCGGCTGGCGTGTGCTGCACATCTGGCAGCACGAGCTGACGGACATGGAGGCCACCATCGCGCTGGTGGAGGAGGCGTTGCGGCATGACACCGCACCGGGGGCACTCCTGACCTCGGAGCCCGAGGCACCATACGGATACCTCCCTTGGTGGAGCTGTACCTGCGGCTCCACCGACGTTCAGGTCCAGCGCGTGTCGGACCCTGGCTCGCTCAAGGCGACCGCGGCCACACGGCCTCGCCTGGCCGACCTGCGCTGCCGCCGCTGCGGCACGATCCGCCTCGAAGTCCAGACCTGGTCATGATCTGTCCGCCTCCGCGACACTGCGGGGGTTAGCCTGTCTCGTTCGGGAGGAACCAGCGGCATGAGCAGAATCGCCTTCAAGACCCGCGCCCGCACCATCGACCACCTGGGCCGCGAGCAGATCGCCGACTGCCCCACCGCCATCAGCGAGCTCTGGAAGAACGCCTACGACGCCTACGCGAGATCGGTCGCGCTGCACATCTTCGACGGCCCGATCCCGGTGGCCGCTGTCTTCGACAACGGCCACGGCATGAGCCGCGAGGAGTTCGAGGAGCGCTGGCTCGTGGTGGGCACCGAGTCCAAGAGCGGTGATGTGCAGGTCCCGCCGGAGGATCGCTGCGGGATCGCCGAAGAGCGGGTCCGCCAGGGCCAGAAGGGCATCGGCCGGCTCTCGGTGGCCTTCCTGGGGCCGGCAGTGCTGGTGGTGTCCAAGCGCAAGGGCAAGCCTTTCGTCGCAGCCCTGGTGGACTGGCGCGTGTTCACCAACCCCTTCCTGCACCTGGAGGATGTGGGGGTGTCGGTGGAGACCTTCGAGGAGCGCGCAGAGTTCCCCGCGGTGATGGATCACCTGCTGGAGGGGCTGGTGGCCAACATCTGGGGCGAGGTCGACGATCCGGCGGGTCGGGAGCGGCTGCAGGCGGCCTGGGCCCGCTTCGACGAGCTCGAGCGGAGCCAGGGGGCCGACAAGACCACCTCTGCGCAGATCGCGGACACGGCGTTGTTGGCCCACATCGAGGAGCGTCACCTTGGGAGCTGGGACGTCTGGCGAGGGGAGCGCGAGCACGGTACCGCCCTCTTCGTGCTGGGGCTGCACCGGGAGCTGAAGGTGTGGGTGGATCCGCAGGCGAGCGACGATGACGTAGAGGTCCGGGAGGTCAAGGACAGGCTGCGGTTCACGCTGACGGGCTTCGTGGATCCGTACCGAGAGGTACCGTTACCATTCGGCTACCGTGTGGTCGTGCACACGGACACGGCCGCACGCGAGATCGTGAGCTCGGAGCACCGCTTCGGGCTCGACAACCTGCGCGGGCTGGAGCATGTGCTGGAGGGTTCCTTCGACGAGCAGGGGGTGTTCCGTGGCACGGTGCGCGCGTTCGGGCAGGAGCGGCCGCCCTTCGTCTTCAACTCGGAGCGCAGCCTGAGCCTGCATGAAGGCGGGAGGGTCGGCCCGTTTCATGTTCGCCTGGGCACCTTCGAGCAAGAACGCGCGTCCACTACCCATACCCCTCAAGAACTCCAGATGCTGGAGCGCTACACAGGCGTATTCTCGGGCCTCGCCGTCTACCGGGACGGCCTGCGGGTACAGCCCTACGGGCGCCCCGAGGCGGACTTCTTCGGCATGGAGGTGCGGAGATCTCAGCATGCGGGACGCGAGTTCTGGTCCCACCGGCGCGTGTTCGGGCGGGTCGCCATCGGCCGCGAGGAGAACCCCAAGCTGCGGGACAAAGCGGGGCGCGAAGGCCTGATCGACAACCAGGCGCTCAGAGAGATGCGGCTGCTGGTGGTCGGCCTACTGAGGTTCACAGCAAGGAAGTTCTTCGGCTTCGAATCAGAAATCCGCCAGACTGAGCTGCCAGCGATCACCGCCCGCAACAGACGCGCTCTCGCCGCCGAGAAGAGCATCCGTCGCCGCACCAAGAAGGCCTTGCGGGAGGCCCTCAAGGACCAGGCGCCTCGGCTCACCGAATGGCTTGGCCGCCTCCCACCTCTGGAAGCGCGGATTGCCCGGGCCGTGGCCCACGAGGACCGTTCTGCCCTGGCCGATCTCGCAGAAGAGGTCGAGCTCGCGCGGCAGGCCCGCCGGGAGCTGGCCCTGCCTCCCAAGCCGAAGAAGCTCGACGAGCTGGAGGACCGCTACCGCGAATACCGGGACAGCCTGCGCGAGCTCGCCACCCGCCTCGATTCCCTGGACGCCGCCTGGAACCAGGCCGAGGCCGCCCTCGGGCCGACCGATCCGGCCGCCATGTTGCGATCGGCCCTCGGTCGCCACCAACAGGCCATGAGCAAGGCCCTGGCCGGGTGGGAGACCGCCGCGATGCAGGCTCTGGACGGGGAAAAAGCACGTCTGGCCAACCGTCTGCAGGAGGATCGCGGCCGGTACTGGCGCGATGCCTCCCACCTGCTCACCCCGACGGAAGGCGGCGATCACCTCCCGGCGCTGGACGATCTTCTGCGGATCCGGGAGGAGCTGCAGCAGGAGCTGGCCGACTACTACCAGCCCTACCTGCGTGCCATCGAGCAGCTCTCGGAGGGCGTCGACTTCGACAGCTACGCCCGCTGGAGCGCCGAGGCACGCGAGGCCCTGGAGGAAAAGATCCAGCAGATCCATGCCCTGGCCCAGGTCGGCGTGACCATGGAGTTCGTGGCCCACGAGCTGGACGATCTCGACAGCCAGGTGAGCCGCAACCTGGATCTGCTCCCCCCGGCCGTCAGGAAGGAAGAGCCCTTCCGCCTGGCCTGGAGCGCCCACCGCGCGCTCTCCTCCCAGCTCAGGTTCCTCGACCCGCTGAGCCTGGCCCAGGGCCGGGAGCGCGAGGACATTACCGGCCGGCAACTCTACATCTTCCTCAAGCGCTTTTTTCGTCCCCGTCTGGAGCACATGGGCGTCAGCCTGGAGGCCGGCGAGAGCTTCCTCTCCCTTCAGGTCCGCGACTTCCGCCACCGCATCTTCCCCGTGTTCACCAACATGGTGCACAACTCGCTGTACTGGCTCGGGAAGGTGGAGGATCGTCGCATCCTGCTGGATCGCGTCGGCGACGACATCGTCGTGGCCGACAGCGGTCCCGGGGTGGACCCGGACGACGAAGAGGAGATCTTCGAGATCTTCGTCTCCCGCCGCGTCGGTGGCCGTGGGATCGGGCTCTACCTCTGCCGCGTGAACCTCGCGGCGGGTGGCCATACCATCGCGTACACGACCGAACCTCAGCATCGCCTCCTTCCCGGGGCGAACTTCGTCATCCGTTTCCGGGGGATCAAGGATGTCCAGTAGTCCCGCCCAGGAACCCGTCGCTCCGGTGATCCGCGCTTATCTTGAGCCGATCCGGACCGTCTTCCTGTTGGACGACCAGTACCCGACCTTCGCCGAGGACTCGGCCAACGCGCGGGAGAAGTCGCGCGCCCGCGAACTCTGGCGGGCCTGCGTTGGGCGAGGCTGGCTCTGCGATGTCGGGAACAGGACGGAGCGTGACTCCGAGAAGTGGCTAAGAAGAGTCGAGACCGCCGATCTCATCCTTCTGGACTACGAGCTCAAGGAGCGCGACCCAGAGGACAGCCTTCTCCTGCTGCGGCACCTAGCGAGAAGCCCGACCCCCAACCTGGTCCTCCTCTACACCCAGGAGCGGGATCTCGATCGCGTCCGGAGGGCCGTCGCCGCCACACTGCGCGATCCCGACCTGGATGAAGCGCTGCTGGACCTCGACGGCGGTCGTTGGGACGACATCATCGATGCCGCCAGGTATGAGATCTCGGCAGACGACCTCGACCACTTCCTGGAAGGCCGTCGAGGTACGACGGCGGATCTCCGGGAGGCTCTGGAGGGCGAGGGGGTGCCTCCGCGGTGTCAAGCGCCAGGTGCATGGGACCGTGGCCGCGCCACCATCTAGGGACCACCCCCCCGCGGCCCCCGTTCACGTGTTGACAAGCATCTGGTAGGCCTTTGGCAGATTCGCCGGATCCACTGGCGGTCTGCTGGAGGTA
>JBDRKM010000414.1:0-20099 GCA_043814015.1 Pseudomonadota bacterium | reverse complement strand
CTCCTTAGAAATGGGCTTTGAACAACCACCATTATAAGCAGGAACCTACTCTTTGTCTAGGTAGAAAGCCAAGAATCTGCCTCTTGCGACAGATTCTTGGCGCCCTCTACACGCCCCCGCCGGGCACATCCTAGGCTAGTGGCGCGGTGCAGAAGTCCCGCCCCAACTCAGGAGTGCTCGGGCGCCTGTTGAGAGGCAGCTCTTGACGTGGCCATAGCAGCAGGTGATCACGGCGGATGAACAACGAACGCCGCGGTATCGCCCCCCGAGTGGTCGTGCTCTCGCCCGCGGAGCGCGACGAGCTTGAACGCCGTGCCACGGGTCGCACGGTGGCCCACCAGGATCGCGTCCGGGCCGGCATCATCCTCGCTCTGGCGGCTGACCCGTCACCATCGGCGGCCGCGCGGC
Source organism: Pseudomonadota bacterium (assembly GCA_043814015.1). Lineage (GTDB taxonomy): Bacteria > Myxococcota_A > UBA796 > UBA796 > JAFGLY01 > JBDRKM01. The sequence goes on along the minus strand of JBDRKM010000414.1, from coordinate 19,691 downwards.
GGATGCACGTGGACGTGAAGACAGTGCGCCGCTGGCGGGACCGCTTCCTTGCGGAGGGACTGGCCGGGCTCGATGACCGCGATCGGCCGGGTCGCCCCCCGCGGGTTCCGCGTGAGGTCCGGTACGAGACAATCAGCCTTGCGTGCGGGCAACCCGAGGACTTCGGTGTATCGTTCCGCGATGTCTGGACCTGCGAGAGCCTGGCGCGCTGCATTCTCGACCGCCATCCCGAACTCGGCACCTTCGACGCGAGCACGGCATGGCGCTACCTCCACGCCGCGACGGTCCGCCCTCACCACGAGGAGATGTGGCTGCACAGCCCCGACCCCGAGTTTCGAGCGAAGGTGGCGGCGATCTGTGCGCTGTACGTCCGTGTGCCTGACGGATCGGTCGTGCTCTGCGTCGACGAGAAGACGGGTATGCAGGCGCTGGGGCGACCCCACCCGGTGCGCCCGGCCGCACCCCACCGTGCGCGCCGGAAGGACAGCGACTACATCCGCCACGGGACCCGCGCCCTCATCGCCGCCTTCAACCCCCACACGGGCGAGGTGTTCGGGCACATCGGCGCCACGCGCAAGGCGGACGACCTGATGGAGTTCATGGAGGATCTGGCCCTCCGGTTTCCCACGGGCGACGTCCACATCGTCTGGGACAACCTGAACACCCACAAGGACGGTCCCGCCGAGCGGTGGACCGCTTTCAACGAGCGCCACGGCGGCCGCTTCCACTTCCACTACACGCCGATCCACGCCTCCTGGGTCAACCAGGTGGAGAGCTGGTTCGCCATCCTCCAGAAGCGGATCCTTCGCTACGGCGTCTTCGACAGCGTCGAGGCGCTCGAGGAGCGGGTGGCCGGGTTCATCGACCACTGGAACGCTGGACGCCGGCCTTTCCGCTGGAAGTTCAAGGGGTACCCGTTAGAAGCCAGGGAGAGCGCCGTCTGAGGAGGACTCGCCCCGCATGCCCGCCCCCACGGCCGACGCCACCGACCAGGCCAACCTCGCCGATCTCCTCCGACGCCATGGTGGACTCGACCATCTACAGGTTCGGCGGCACGGCGCCTCGCTCGTCCTGTACACGCGCACCGAGGGCGTGAACATCAACCGCGCCCGCCTCACGGCCGTCTCCCGCACCCGGTGGCGCCTCGACATGCCGCTGCACACCGGGCGGTGGCAGCCCACGCCGTTCGTCGGCTCGCTCATCGACATCTTCCGCGTGCTCACCAGTGAGCTCGCACCTTGGATCGCGCCCCTCGACTGATATTTGGGGCGACACTTCTGCAATGTGCCACTAGTCATCGGTGTCGAGGACCATGGTGGGTGTGGCGGTGTCCTGGGGATCGGAGGTCGCAGTGTAGACATCGGAGACGGGCTGGTCGTCGGGACCGCTGTAGGTGTCCACGAAGCTCACGCAGAGCGCCTCGGGAGCGGTCTCCACGTCGCCGCAGATGCCATCGAGCAGGATCTCTGTGTCCGCGAAGTGGGGCTCGGCGGGCGGGGCGGTCAGGGTGCAGGTGGGGGCGGCGCCGGGGTCGAGGGTGACCTCGACGGTGGCGGGATCGCCGGTGCGGCGGCCGTCGCTGCCGTAGAGGGAGACGGCCAGCAGATCGAGATCGGAGGGCGCGCGGAAGGTGCAGGCCACGCGGCCCTGGAGGGTGGCGGTGTCCGAGGGAGGCTGGGCGCAGTCGTCGCCGAGCTCGAGCTCGAGCGCCCGGCCGTTCCGGTCGGTGAAGGCCCAGGTGGCGCCGAGGGCGTCGCTGCCCTGCTCGGCGTCGGAGACGGTGCCGGTGAAGGTGGCGACGCTGCCCCAGGTCAGGGCACTGGGGTTGCCGGCCAGGCTGGCCTCGGGGGGGGTGTTGGTGGAGTGGGGGTCCCACTCGCCGGGGGCGCAGGCGGTGGCGAGGAGGAGGAGCGGCGCCCCGAGGGTGGAGATTGGACGGAACATGGGGACCTCGCGGGCGGGGTGATGACTACTGTCCTCCGACGCCCGCCCTCCATGCAAGGGTGAGGGCGGGGAGGAGGTACTGGACGGCCTGGTGAGGGGAGGTCGGACAGGTGGGGGACGGGGCGTCTACCGGCAGGACTGCGTGCGCAGCTCTGAAGCTGCCTCGCAGCAGTTCCCGAACGACCAGATGTGGCAGCCCGAGTCCCAGGAACCCTCTTCTCCGCAGGTTGGCACGGGGACGTGCTCGGACCAGCCGTCGGTGTTCCAGCAGGACCAACTTCCTGAAGCGCCGCAGGAGAACTGGGTGGTGGCGTACAACGTCTCCTCCACCCCGTCGCAGTCGTAGTCGAAGCTCCCACTCCCATCGCCGCGGTCCACGGCGAAGTATCTGGTCTGAGCGGGATTCGCGTCGCCGTTCAGATCATAGCAATCGGTCCCCACCGTGGTGCCGCTGCCTGCAGGCGTCAGCGCGCCGTAGTCGTCCTCATCGAAGTCCTGCATGCAGGCCACCGCTGAGTCGTCGGGTGCCGCGCCCGGGTAGGTCCAGGCCGCGTAGGTGCTGGTGTCGTCGCAGTCCGTGGCGGGATCGCTGCTGGTGGCCTCGCCCGCGTCGCGGCAGTCGGAGTCGGTGGAGGTGACCGTAGATCCGGACATGTTCCGGTACCCGTCGCCATCCGCGTCCACGTAGCAGGTCTCCTGGCCGTCGCAGTTCGAGTCGATCTCGTCGCCGGTGCTTTCGGTGGCGCCCGGATGGATGGCCGTCGAGCCATCGTTGCAGTCACCGTACGATGTCGTGGAGTAGTAGCCGCTGGTAGAGCACAGGCAGGAGTAGGTCGAAGTCAGCCCGTAGCCGTCGCCGTCGTAGTCGTAGTAGTAGGTGGTGCAGCCCGAGGCGCCGGCTTCATCGGTGGTGCCATCGCAGTCGGTGTCGAGGCCATCGCAGGACTCGCTGGCACCCGGATGGGCAGCGGAGTGCGCGTCGTCGCAGTCGCCGGAGGTGGTCGTGGTGTAGTAGCCCGTGGAGGAGCAGTAGCAGCCCGAGGTCGAGGTCAGGCCGTAACCGTCGCCGTCGTGGTCGTAGTAGTAGGTGGTGCAGCCCGAGGCGCCCGCCTCATCGGTGGTGCCGTCGCAGTCGGTGTCGAGGCCGTCGCAGGACTCCGTGGCGGACGGATGGACGCTCGCGCGTGTGTCATCGCAGTCACCGGAGGTGGTCGTGGTGTAGTAGCCGCCCATGGAGCACAGGCAGGAGTAGGCCGAGGTCAGACCGTACCCGTCTCCATCGCCGTCGTAATAGTAGGTGGTGCAGCCCGATGCGCTCGCCTCGTCGGTGGTGCCGTCGCAGTCGTTGTCGAGGCCATCACAGGACTCTGTGGCGCCCGGATAGGCGCTCGCGTGGGCGTCGTCGCAGTCCGTGGCGGGATCGCTGCTGGTGGCTTCGCCCGAGTCGGAGCAGTCGCTATCGGAGGAGGATGTGGTAGTGCCGCCGCTCGTGCGGTAGCCATCGTCGTCCGCGTCCACGTAGCAGATCTCTGAGCCATCGCAGTTGTAGTCGACGCCGTCTCCGACGGTCTCGGTGGCGCCTGGGTGGATGGAGGCGCTGCTGTCGTCGCAGTCCGAGGCGTCGGTGGTGTACCCGGTGGGCTGTTCGCAGCGCTGGAGCGTCGAAGTGAGCAGGCCATAGCCGTCACTGTCGGCGTCCCGATACCAGGTCGTCTTGCCGGAGGTGGAGCTGTCGGCGTCGTCGGCCGCGCCGTCGCAGTCCTCGTCGGTGTCGGCGACGTCGCAGACTTCGGTGGCGGCAGGGTTGATGGCGTATGCCGCGTCGTTGCAGTCGGCCGCGTTCGAGGCGGTGTACGCGCCGGGGTTGGAGCTGCACACGCAGGCGCTGGTGCCGGCCGACGTTCCGTAGCCGTCCCCGTCCGCGTCCAGGTACCGCGTGGCGCAGCCCGTGGAGCCGACGGGATCGGCGAGACCGTCGCAGTCGTCGTCCACGGCGCTTGGGCTGTCGCAGATCTCGATGGCGCCGGGGTGCACGGAGGAGTCCGTGTCGTCGCAGTCGCCGCTGGAGCTGGCGTAGCCGGTCAGGGGCGAGCAGCTCGTCAGGGAACTCGTGCCGTAGCCGTCACCGTCGTTGTCCAGGTACAGGAGGGTTCCGTAGGCGTAGGCGAAGCCGTTGTCGATGTCGCCATCACAGTCGTGGTCGATGTCGTCGCACTGCTCGGCTTCGGCGGGGCTGACATCGGCCCGCGTGTCATCGCAGTCGCCTCCCTGGACCGAGTAGCCGGGGATCGTAGCGGTGGGGCAGACGGCGTCAGAGGTCCCGTCGCCGTCGGCGTCGTAGAGCTGGCCCGGGTCTCCGTAGCCGTCACCATCGGTGTCCAGGTAGAAGTCCACGGGGAAGAGCCCATCGTCGACGGTGCCGTCGCAGTCGTCGTCGAGGCCGTTGCACCGCTCGCTGGCGCCAGGGTGGATGGCGGCGTCCCAGTCGTCGCAATCCAGGTCGCTGGCCACGTAGCTGGAGGGGGCGCCGCAAGCCACGGTGGAGACCTCCGGATCGCCGTCGCCGTCGCCATCGCGGTCGAGGTACCAGAGGGCGCCGCAGTCCTCCACGTCGAACCAGACCACGTCGGCGTTGGTGTTGCCGGCCTCGTCGGTGACGTAGAGGTAGACCTGGTGGATGCCTTCGGTCAGGGGGCCCTCCAGCTCTGGATCGAAGAGGAAGGTGTCGGTGCCCGCCATGGGGTGGCCGGAGAACAGCGTCCCCTCGTCGACGTCACTCCACTCGATCCAGAGGTCGGTGGCGTCGGTCTGGCGGTCGCTGAACGTGCCGGTGAACTCGATGACCTGGGTGGTGGCGAGCAGGTCACCGTTCGCGGGGCTCTCGATCTCGAGTGTGGGCCCGTCACCCACGGTGTACTCGATGGAGCAGGTGCCGGTCTCCCCCCACTCATCCTCCACGTAGAGGGTGATCTCGTGGGTGGCGGGGGCGTCGAAGGTCTCTGTGAGGCCGACGAAGCCGTCTTCGTCTGGTGTGCTGCTGCCAAGCATGGCGGGCGAGGTCTGGTTGCTGCGCCACTCGGCATACAAGGTGGTCGCCTCCTGGTCCTCGTCCCCGACGATCCCCTCGAAGCGGACCTCCTCCCAGATGTCGCCGGTGCTGCCATCGACGGGGAGCGTGATCACGCACCAGGGGGCCTGGTCCGGCGCGAGGACCGTGAACTGGACGCAGGCGTCGGTGGCGCTGGTGTTGCCGGACTCGTCGAGGGCGAAGAGGCAGAGTTGGTGCTCGGCGGGATCGAGGAGGATCTCGCCGTAGAGCCTTGCTTCATTTGAACCTGCATCGAAGGTCAAGGGAACGTTGCCGGTATCTCCCGTGTCGGTGGGCGCTCGGTACTCGTTGGTGATCGAAGCTCCGTTCGAGTCCGTGTAGGTGTCTATGAACCTGAGAACGAGGTCAGCCGGCGCGGTTTCCTCGGTGGCATCGGCGCAGGCTCCGTCCATGAACACTGGCACATCCGCGAAGTAGGCCCCGTCGGGGGCTATCGCGGAGGGCGCCGCGAGGGAGCAGGTGGGCGATTCCCCGGCGTCCAGGGCGATGTCCAGTCGCGCTGGATCGCTCTCGTCGTCGCCGGCCAGGGCGGTCAGCTTGACCGTCACTCCAGCGATGTCGGTGGGCGTGGTGAAGGTGCAGTCCACTGTGCCCCAGCCCAAGGTCGCGCTCGGGGCCGTGGGCGTGGAGCAATTGTCATGGAGGCCGAGCGCCGCGGTGTCGAGGTCCGTGCCGCCCGTCGCGAAGAACTGCCAGAGCGCGGTGATCTCTTCGGCCGTGTACCGATCGGCGCTGTCGGTGACCTTCCCGTGGACGGTCACCACCTGCCCCTGGTAGGCGCTCGTGTCGTTGCCCTCGAGGCTGGCCTCGAGCTGCGGGGGGAGATCCAGGATTCTGACATCGCCGCAGTTTGTAGCGACCAGGGAGAGCACGACGGCGCTGAGGAGGACGATGTGATTCGACTTCAGCGGCGTGGCGAATGTGGAACATCGTGTTGTCATGGCCGGCACTCCTTCACCTCGCGCAAGGGCAGGTGTGCTCGATTGTCCTCCCACAAAGATCTATTTTCAGTTTTTTTTTCGCGCGATACGTCACAGACGTGCTTAGCGAAGGGGACGCCACCTGCCTGCTCCAGAACCCCGGTGGCGCCGCCGCTGCCGCCCCCTCCCGCGCTACCTCCCCAACCCCACCCGCGGCCGCGCCATCACCCTGAACCCCACGGAGAACGCCGTGACGCTGCCACCCTCCGCGAAGGTGAGCAGGTCGTAGTCGCCCTCCTGCTGGGCCACACTGCCGGGCCCGAGGTACAGCTCCACCGGCACGGCGATGGCCAGGTCGAGCCCGTCCGAGAGCGCGGCCTCCACGCCGAGGGCGACGCGGGCCACCGGCCAGGTGAAGCCGTCGAAGCGCGGCAGGGCGCTGGGCAGGCCCTCCTGCTGGGTCGGCGGGAGGGGCAGCTTCAGGACCCCGGCGCCGAGCTCCACGAAGGGGGCGACCCGGGAGGCGGGGGCTTGGGGCTCCAGACCCCGGGGCTCGGCCTCTTCCAGCTCGTCCAGCTCCTCCGCGGCCGCGGCCCGCGCGGCGTCCAGGCCCGCGGCGTGGGACTGCAGGTGGCCGAGATCGGGATCGTCCAGGTCCTCCTCCTCGAAGCGCTCCCGCTCCCGGGCGCGTGCCGGCTTGCGGCGCAGGGAGACGTGCAGCGCGCCCTCGGCGCCCCAGGCCAGGAAGGTGGAGCCCTCGGACTCGTCCACGTGCTCCCAGGTGTAGACCTCGTCCCAGCCGTCCCACTCCCTGGTGGACAGGCGCTCGGTGTAGTCGCCCGAGCGCAGGCTGCCCCGGACCACGAGATCCAGGCGGGACGAGAGCCCGACGCCGAAGCCCACGGTCGGGGCGAAGGCGAGTCGCGGCTGGGCCTCCAGCGCGCCGCCGATGGCCAGCGCCTCGTCCGAGTAGGTGTCGAGGACGACGTCCCCGAAGTAGACGAGGGAGGATGATCCGTACTGCACGTCCAGCGCGGCCTCCAGCACCAGATCGCCGGCGCGCGCGGCCGGGGAGTAGCCGCCCGCGGGGCCATGCCGGCGGTCCACCTGGTCGAGATCGCGCGCGCGGACGTCGGGCGGCAGCTCGTCCTCCTCCACCTCGACGCGCTCCGGCGTGGCGGCCGACTCAGCCGTGATCAGCCGCTCGGGGGCGCAGGTCCGGGCGCGCACGAAGGCCTCCCAGCTGGCCGCGACCTCGCGGGGGAAGGCCGCCCAGGCCGCCGGATCGTCATCGGGCAGCACCAGGATGATGCCCGGGTAGGAGAGATCCTCGCCCATCAGGGCGTCGCCGGTCTCGGGGGCGTCGGCGTCCACGAACCACACCTCCACCACGCGCGCTCCGATGTCCTCGGGGCTGACCTCGACGGCCCCGGTGATGGCCCAGCGGAGGCCGGCGTTCTGGGCGACGCGCAGGGTGCAGCCGTAGGCGTTCCCGGGCGGGCAGCTCTGCAGGTAGGTGTCCGAGGGGACATCGCCCATGGGGGCCAAGGCCGCGGGATCTCCCTGGGCGGTGCCCAGCCGGAGCGCGGCGGGGAGCTGTGCGGCGAGGGTGTCGGTGAGCTCGAGGCCCCGGCTGCGCGGTTCGCTCGCGGGGCGCACGTCGAAGGGGCCCACGAGGTAGTGCACGGGCTCCAGCTCGGCGCACCTGCGGGGCCGCTCCTCGCGCCGCTGCAGGCGCTTGAGGGCGAAGGCGACCTCGTCGACGAAGCTGGCCTCCTTCCAGGCGATGGTGTTCGGATCTCCCACGACGGGCAGGCTCGCCGACATGGGAAAGGCCTCCTGGAGGGGGGCGCGCAGGTCCAGGATCTGGATCTGCACGGCGTGGGTCCCGTCGCCCACGACCTGCAGGGAGCCGGTGATGGCCCAGTCCATCCCTGCCAGCCGCCCGACGCGGCGCGCGCAGGCCGGCCCCTGGGTCGTTGGGCACGCCTCAAGCTCCCGGGTCCACGCCGCGGCGTCGAGCGCGTCCGCGGTCAAGACCTCCACGCCGCTGTCCTCCTGCGCCAGGCGGTGGGCGAGCCCCTCCGCGAGCAGGGTGGCGGCGGGGGTCGCCGTCCTCGCCGGGATGGCCTCGAACGGAGCGACCAGCAGGCGCGGCCGCGGCTCCTCTTCGGGCTCGGCGGCGAAGGCAGAGGCCGCCTGCGTGGCCCAACCCAACGCGGCCATCGCGAGCAGGCCCGGTCCCGGGACGCTTTGGAACGAGGTCATCAGGCGCTTCCTCCAGATCCGGCAGGGTAGGGAAAGGCTCGGCCGGAGTCAATCCCGGGCGTCCGGGGGGGGGACGTGGGGGCTGCTCCGCGCGCGGCGGCCGGCGCAGCCCTGGACCTCACCGTGAGATCCGTTATCCCTCGGGCTGGAGGCCCGGATGAACGGCGCGCAGGCGAGCACGGATGGCACCCGCTACCAGATCCTGGCCCTCCTCGGTCAGGGCGGATTCGGTAAGGTCTACCTCGCCTCCAAGCTGGACGGCGCCGCCTTCCGGACCACGGTGGCGCTCAAGGTCCTGCAGATCCGCCAGCAGGACAGGATCAGCCCGGACGAGATCGCGGAGGTCGCGCGCCGCACCCGGGACGAGGCGCGGCTGCTGGGGATGATGAACCACCACGGGATCGTGCGCGTGCATGGGCTCGTGCGGCTGGCCGGGCGCTGGACCACGGTCATGGAGTACCTGCGCGGGGTCGATCTGCTGAAGTTGAGCAAGGCCGTCCCCATCCCGCCTGCCATCGCGCTGGCCGTGGTCTCTGAGGCCGCGGCGGCGCTGCACTACGCCTGGCACCACCGGCCCGAGGGCAGCGCCGATCCGCTGCACGTCCTCCACCGGGACATCAAACCCAGCAACCTGCTGGTCACCGAGCACGGGCGCGTGGTGCTGCTCGACTTCGGCGCCGCCCGGGGCACCTTCGCCCACCGCGAGGCCGACACGCGGATCCTGAACCTGGTGACGGAGGGCTACGCGGCGCCCGAACGGGACCACGGCCAGAACGTCCCCGCGGGGGACGTCTTCTCCCTGGGCATCGTGCTCTGGGAGATGATCTGCCGGCGCAACTACCAGCGGCGGGCCCTTGGGCCGAGCACGCACGCCTCCGAGCTGGACGGCAAGGCCGAGGATCTTCGAGAGGTGCTGGGTGAGGCCTCTGGGGGCTTGCCCAGGCTGGTGGCGGACATGGTGGCCTGGGAACCGCACCAGCGCCCCTCGGCGCAGGAGGTCCGGCGCCGGGCGGACGAGCTGCGCGCCCAGTGGCCCGCCAACGCCTTCGCCGAGTGGGTGACGGCCTGCATCCCGGCGCTGGTGGCCGAGCGCGAGCTGCCCCCGCCGGATGAGTTCGTAGGGAACACGTATACAGAGGAGCCGATCTCCGAGGCCGACTTCGAGCCGCGGCCGGAGAGGGTGGTCGTGTCGAGCTCGCCGCCGCCGGTGGAGGCTCCCGCGGGTGTGCCCGTCCCCGACGGTGAGGTGCCCCCCCCGCCGCGTCTGGGAGAGGCCGGCGCCGATGGGCCCTCGCCTCCAGACAGCGCCGCGCGCCGCGCCCGGGCTGGCCAGGCGGTGCCGCCCCCGCCCGCGCTCCCCGAGCCGGAGCCCGGGGGGCGGCCTGCCCTGGCCGGCGTGGATGAAGAGTCGCCCACGGATCCCGGGCTGGCAGGGGAGGCGCCCCCCATGGCGGCGGAGAGCCCTGCGGTGGAACGCGAGACCGCGGTCCTGCGCGAGGAGCCGCCGGCGGAGACGGAACCCGCGGGCCAGGAGCCCGAGGCCCCCGGCGCGGAGGTGGCCCCGGAGCCTGCACCAGCACCCGCCGCCCGGGAAGGCCGGAGCCCGGTCGGGCCCGCCCTTCTCGTCGCGGTGCTGCTGGTCGTCGGCGTCGGTGCCGCGGCCTGGTGGACGCAGGGCCGTCCGGATCGCGCACCCGCGGTGGAGCCCACGCCCCAGGGCCAGGTGCCGCCCGTCGCGCCGGCCGTCGGCCAGGAGGGGTCGGGCCACGGCCAGGTGGGCGATGGGGCATTGCCCGGTGGTGTGGGCGTTCACTCCGGTGAGGTCGGCCCGGTGGCGGGGGGCGAACCGGTGACGCCCCCGGAGCCGGTCCTCCCGGCGGGCGGCTCAGTGGTGTCGCAGGGCCGGAGACCCGATGTCCCGGCCGGCGATCTGGCTGTTCGGGCGTCCGATCCACCCCCGCCCGAGCCGGAGGCGGGAGGCGCGGGGGGCGCGGTCGAGGTGGAGGGGGCGGCCGGTGCGGGCCCGCCCGTGGCCGACCCGCCGCCCGCGGCCGAGGAGCGGGAGCTGGCGGGCGCCTACCAGTGCCGGGTCGACAAAGATGGAGCCTGGGCGGTGAGGTTGAGCGGCCCGGAGTCCGACGGCGCCCAGGTGGAGCTGCCGGGCGTTGTCCCCGCCGGGACCTGGAAGATCGAGGTCGATTTCGGGTCCGGCGAAGAGGGGGTGCCCGCGGGCGAGGTGGTCATCCCCCGCGGCCTCGGCCACGCGACCATCGTGTGCCAGCAGGAGAACGCCCGGTGCCGTCTCGTGGAGCACCGGTAGCCTTCGAGGCGCTCTCGAGTCGTCGGCTCCGCCGACGAAGCCGTCAGGTATCAGCGGTCAGCAATCAGCACTTTCGAGCGGCAGCCGGCGCTCGCGCACTCCACCCCCGGGTGAACGGGACCGAGCCGGGCGACTCGCGAAGAAGGTGCTTGCTAAAACCTGATACCTGATACCCGAGAGCTGATGGCGCTGTACCCGACGATTCGGGGGCGCTCCCCTCGACCCGTGCAGGCCACCCCAACGGTTATGGTGTCACCCCCCCACCCCCGGAGCCGCCCCCATGCTGTGCCCCCGCGATCAAGCCACCCTCGAGAAGCGCGCCGCCGACGGCATCGAGATCGATGAGTGCCCCCTCTGCGGCGGCACCTGGCTCGATCATGGCGAGCTCGAAGCCCTCGAGGCCATCCACGCCCACGACCACGCCCACCCCGACCTCCTGGTGCCCGCGGCGGATCCCGTCGCCGGCGCCTGGGAGATGGCGCGGCAGGCCCAGGAGGCCCTGCTGGACTGCCCCGTGTGCGGCGCGCGCATGGATCGTCACGAGTACGCCTGGGCCTCCCAGGTGGTGATCGACGCCTGCCCGCGGGGCTGCGGCATGTGGCTCGACAAGGGAGAGCTGGAGCAGATCGAGCTGTTCTTCGAGCGGGTGCACGCCCTCGACGAGGAGCCCCCCGACATGCGGCGCGCCTGGGCCGCCTTCATGGCGCGGCTCAAGGTCATCTGAGCGTCGCCGCGGGCATTGACGAACCCCCGCGACCGTGCGACTTGGGCGCCCATGCCCGACCTGCCCGCCGATTCCGCCCGCATCCTCGCCCGCCACGGCCCCGTGGTGGCCGCCTACAAGCCCTCCGGGATGCAGGTGCACCCGGCCAACGACTCCGCCGACCCCGATCTCTGCGCCTGGCTGGCGGCCCAGCCCGATCTCCCCGAGGGCCTGACCCCGGTCCATCGCCTCGACAAGGAGGCCTCCGGGCTCGTGCTGTGCGCGGCCTCGGCCGAGGAGCGCGCCGAGGTGGGCGGCTGGTTTGCGCGCGGCGAGATCCATAAGGTCTACCTGGCGCTGGTCTTCGGCCACGCCCACAAGAAGGGCACCATCCGGCGCCCGCTGCACGACGCCCGCCGCCGCCGCCCGCTGGAGGCCACCACCCGCTACCACCTGGAGGAGGCCCTGGGCGGCTTCTCCCTGCTCAGGGTCGAGCCCGAGACCGGGCGCAAGCACCAGATCCGGCGGCACCTGCACGGCATCGGCCTGCCCATCGTGGGCGACGACGAGCACCGCCCCGGGCGCTACCTGCGTATGCCGGCCTACCCGGGCCGGCTCTGGCTGCATGCGTGGAAGCTGGTCCTGCCCGACGGCACCGAGCTGGAGGCCCCGCTGCCGCCCGAGCTGGTGGCCAACCTCGAGGCCCTGCGCGCCGGGGCCGCCGTGCGGGGTTGAGAGCCCGGGTCAGGGTCGCGAGGCCCCCGCCTTTTGAAGTTGCAGCAGGCTCACCACGCAGACCCGGAGGCCCCCCTGCGCCTGGCCATGTCGCTCGCCGGTGCCCACCCGGGCGCCCAGACCACCCCGAAAGTTGCCAAATAACGCCCAGGGCTGGCCAGAGGTTGCCATCGACTCGCCCGACCTCTGTGGCCAATCGGCGCACCTACGGACAAAGGCACATTCTGGAGGACATGTCGGGCAGCCTCCGTGGGTCTTGGGGCTGTCTGGATGGGAAGTGGCAACTTCGGGCGCACCCTGGGCGAGAAGTGGCAACCTGGGGGCCGCTCTGGGCGCGCAGTCCGTCGGCAGCGACGGCTCGCCCTACTCCCCGCAGGCCTCCCCGAGATCGGGCGGCTCCACCTCGGGACGGTAGGGCGCGGGCACCCCGTAGGCCGCGGCGATGCGCGCGGTGGCCTCGTCCAGGGTGGCGGCGTCCAGCACGATCTCCATGAGGGTGGGGTTGGGCCGCAGGCGGATCACGTGGAAGCCGCCCTCGGGGTGCTGGAGCGCCTCGGCCACGTCGCCGACACGGTCCACCACCACGCCGTTGACGGTGGCCACGGGGAGATCGTCCAGGCCGTGGTAGCCGAGGTTGTAGGGATCGGCGAGGACGTCGGCCAGCACCACCACGCGGCGCTCGTCGGCGGTCTGGGCTTCGCGCCAGAGTTGGTTGATGATGTCGAGCTCCGGGGAGCCGCCGCCGTAGTCGTCGTCGAGCTCTCTGAAGACCAGGCCGCCGGCCATGAGGTAGGCGGGCGGATCGGTGCGGTCGCTGGGCACCAGCCAGCTGGCGCCGGTGTAGCTGCGCAGGGGCATGGTCAGATCCTGCTCGGTGCCCTCGCGCAGCACCCGCACAGGGACGCTCTCGCCGGCGTGGTGGCGGGAGAGCAGCACCTCGTACTCCAGCAGGCCGAAGTCGGCGTCGCGGATGTTGCCGCCGCCGTCCACGGCCTGGCCGTCGAGCGCCAGCAGCACATCGCCGCGTCGCAGCACGCCGCAGGCCGAGCTGCCCTGGGCCACGCGGGTCACCAGCACGCCGTGCGGGCTGTCGAGCCCGAGCCAGCCGGCGATGGCGGGATCGCGGATCGCCTCGAAGTCGATCCCGAGGCGCCCGGGCCAGGGCCGCACCCCGCCGGTGCGCCGCAGCTCCTCGAGCCAGGGGCCGAAGAAGGACCAGGGCATCACCGCCAGCTCGCTGCCCGAGGCGCCCGTGGCCAGGCCCGCCAGGGCCCCACCCGCGAAGATGGGCTCGGCCCAGCCCCCGCCGCCGATGTCGGCCTGGATCCGCACCCCGGCGGAGCGCAGCACGCCCGTGCGGCTGTCCACGGTGGTGCCGCGGGCCACGCGACCCACCGAGGTCTCGATCTGGTTGTCGCGCCAGCGGGCGATGACCACCTCGCCCGAGACCAGCGGCTTCTTCGCCAGCTTGACCGGGTGCAGATCCGCGAAGAAGGCCGGGTCGTCCACCACCACCAGGGCCAGGTTGGCCTCGCGATCCGCGAAGTAGACCCGCGCGGAGGTCTCCTCGGGCTGGCCGTGCTTGCTGACGCGCACGTGGGCGGCGTCGTCCACCATCTGGGCGGTGGTGAGCAGGGCCGGGCCCTGGCCAGGCAAGCCCTCCACCACCACGGCCTGGGACGTGCGCAGGGAGGGGTTGGTCTTGCTCCAGGGCTGGCTCCGCTCCCAGCGCTGGTGGGTGACCTTGAGCTGGACGATGGCGTCCTCGTGGGCAGGGCCGGCGAGGGCGGCGGGCAGCAGGAGGAAGAGGAGCGGGTTCACAGGCGTCGGTCCGGGGTGACGGCGTAGCGCTCGAGGATGCGCGGGTGGGCCGCGGCGGCGGCCTCCCGGTCGAGCACGACGACGGTGTCGACGTGAGCGAATTCGAAGACCTGGTAGCGGCCCTGGTTTTCGTCCAGGGCGGCCACGAGGTCCTCGAGGCAGGTGATGGGTTGGCCGTTGACCCGATCCAGCACGGTGTAGGGGGCGGCGCCCACGGTGGCGTTGACCTCCGCGTCCAGGCGGCGGAGCAGCACCACCCGGCCGGGCAAGGCGACATCTGGCGAGGAGAGCTGGCGGTAGGCGTACTCCCACAGGACATCGCGGTTGCCGGAGACGCCGATGACCTCCATGTAGGAGCGCTCCAGCGGCACGAAGACCAGGCCGGCGTAGACCACGTAGCGGGGCGTGGTCTCGTAGGTGCGGCTCTCGAAGACGCTGGATGACACCGGCACCGCCAGATCCATGCGCTCCCCGGCCCTGAGCACCCGCGCGGGGACCGCGTCGCCCGCCTGGAAGCGATCCAGGATCGCCTCGAGCTGCAGGCGCTGGTCGTAGCTCCTGAAGGTGCCGTCGTTGGTCAGGATCTCCCCATCCAGGGTGAGCAGGATGTCCTCGGGCCGCAGCACGCCGTGGGCTGGGCTGCCGGGGTGCACGAAGTCCACCCGGACCCCCGTCTCGCCCTGCTCCATACCGGCCCTCGCGCGCGCCGCGGGGGCGTCCAGATCGGCGAAGAAGACGTCGAGCCTGGGGAACCCGCCGTACTCTCCGTCGGCGACGTCCTCGAGGAAGTGCCGCACGATGGGCATGGGGATGAAGTAGCCCGTGTTCTCGAGGTCGGCGGCGGCCTGGAAGGCCACGCCCACCACGCGGCGCCCGGCCAGGACCGGACCGCCGGAGTTGCCCGGGTTGATGGCGGCGTCGGTCTGCACCGCCAGGTGGGCGCTGCCGCCGCTGTGGACCGAGCTGATCACGTCGATGCGCGAGACCGTGCCGCGGGTGGAGGAGAGCCAGCGCCCGCCGACGGGGTAGCCGAGGGTGGAGACCTCGTCGCCCAGCGCCGGGAACCCGCCGAGATCCAGGGGCACCAGGCCGTCGAGCACGCCCTGCTCCACCGGCTCCACCAGGGCCAGGTCGCAGTCGTGCCCGACGGCCACGATCCGCGCGGGGTGCGGGTCCGCGTCGTCGTGCAGCTGGATCACCAGATCCTTGGAGTCTGCCACCACGTGGGCGTTGGTCAGGATGCGCCCGCCCTCGATGAGGAAGCCGCTGCCCTGGCCCACCCGCGGCCGCCCCGGGTTCCAGGGGATGCGCCAGTCAGGGCGTTGGGAGGTGTTCGTGAGCCGGACGACCGAGCGCTCCAGCCCCCGGAGCGCGGGCTCGGGGGGCGGGGGGGCGGGCTCGGCGCCCGCGAGAGCCCAGGGGAGGGCGAACAGGATTGCGATGTGCATGGTGCCCCTACTGTAACCGAGGCAGGCGCGGGGGTTCCCGCCGGACGGCTACTCCCCCACGAAGATCCGCTGCACGCGCCTGGAGTCCACCCTCACCAGCAGCTCGTAGGGGATGGTGCCGGCCTGGGCCGCCACCTCTTCGGGGCGCAGCACCGCGCCCTCTCGGGCCCCGAAGATCAGCACCTCGTCGCCGGGGGCGGCCCCAGGGCAGGCGGAGAGGTCCACCGCCATGGAGTCCATGCTGACGCGGCCCAGGATGGGCGCTGGCTGGCCGTTGACCAGCACCTCGCCGCGGTTGGAGAGGGACCAGGGGACGCCGTCGTTGTAGCCCATGCCCACGATGCCCACGCGCACACCATCGCGTGGCACCACGTAAGCCCCGGCGTAGCCGACGCGCTCGCCGGCCTGGAAGGTGGCGATGTGCACGAGGCGGCTGACCAGCGACAGCGCCAGCTGAAGCTGCAGGACCCGCTGCAGGGCGGGTGAGCCGTAGATGCCGTAGAGCCCGAGGCCGGCGCGGATCATGTCGTAGCGGGCCTCCGGGAAGCGCAGGGCGCCGGAGGTGGCGGCGGCGTGCACCAGGAAATCGCGCATCCCGGCGCCGCGGGCCACCGCGAGGCACGCCTCGAAGCGGGCGAGCTGGGCGCGGGTGTAGCTGTCGGCCTCGGGGTCGTCGGCCGAGGAGAGGTGGGTCATGAGGCCGGTGGGCGTGAGGACCCCCGAGCCCAGCACGAGGGCGCAGGCCTCGGGCAGCTCCTCGGGGCGCACGCCGACGCGACCCATGCCCGTGTCGATCTCGATGTGCACGTCGAGCTGACCCCCCTGGCGCCGGACCTCGGCCGCCAGGCCCGCGGCCTGGGCCAGCGAGTAGACCACCGGGGTCAGGCGGTAACGCAGGGCTTTGTCGGCTTCTTCGCCGGACATCAGGGTGACCAGGATGGGCAGGTGCACACCGGCCCGGCGGGCCATGGCGCCCTCGTCGGCGGCGGCGACGCCGATCCAGTCCACCCCGCTCTGCTGCAGCCAGGTGGCCATGCGGGAGAACTCGGTGCCGTAGGCCCAGGCCTTGAGCATGGCCAGCACCATGGGCCGCGCTGGACCCGCGCCCCGCAGGCGGGCCACGTTTTCGCGGACGGCGCCGAGATCCACGATGAGCCGCGTGGGCGCCATGGACTCCCACAGGAGGCGCGCCGCCTGGGCCAGGCCCTCGTGGCGCGGCCCCTTGACCAGGATGGTGTCGCCTGCCCGGGCGAGGGGGTGGACGGTGGCCGAGAGGGCTTCGGGGCTGGATACCCGATGGACCTCTCCCGCGGGGCAGGCCGCCTGGAAGGCCGCGGCGGTGGCGTCGAGGCCGGGCTGATCGAGCAGCACCAGGCTGGAGAAGCCCTGCTGGGCCGCGAGGGTGCCGATCAGGCGGTGCTCCGCCTCGGTGCGCTCGCCCAGCTCGCCCATGCCGCCGAAGACGAAGATGCGCCGCCCCTGGCCCGGGGCGTGGGCGCTCACCGCGGCGAGGGCGGCCTGCACCGAGAGGGGATCGGAGGAGCACGCGTCGTTGACGATGGTGACGCCCTCGGGCGTGCGCCAGAGCTCCATGCGGGTGGCGCCGAAGGAGAAGCCATCGAGGCGCGCGGGCAGGCCCTCCTCGGGCAGGCCGAGCAGCAGGGCCGCGCCCATGGCCACCAGCAGATCCTGCACCAGGTGGGGCGAGCGGGTGGCCACGGGCAGGGCCAGCTCCCGGCCGGAGGGCAGGGTGAGCTGGAGCACGGCGCCCGCGCCGTTGGGTACCAGGGCGCGCAGGCGCGGCAGGGCTGGCTCATCCGCGCCGTGGCGCAGCAACCGGCAGCCGAGATCGCCCGCGACGGTGTCCACCACGGGATCGCCCGCGGGCAGCAGGGCCCAGCCCGCGGGCCCGATCCCGGCGAAGAGGGCCATCTTTTCGCGCGCGGTGACCTCGCGGCGGCCGAAGCCCGCGATGTGGGCCAGGCCCACGTTGGTGAGCACGCCGCAGTCCGGCGCCAGGATGGCGGCCAGGCGCGCCATCTCGCCGGGGGCGGACACACCGGCCTCGAAGACCCCCAGGGCCGTGCCCGGCGGGGCGCCCAGCACAGAGAGGGGCACTCCCACCTGGCTGTTGTGGCTGCCGGGCGAGGAGGCCAGCGCGCAGTGCCCGGCCAGCAGCGCGACCACCGCGTCCTTGACGATGGTCTTGCCGTTGCTGCCGGTGATGGCCAGCACGCGGGCGATGTGGGCGCGGCGGTACCAGGCGGCCAGGGCCTGCAGGGCGGCCAGGGGATCGGGCACCACCAGCAGGGGGCCGTCGGCGGAGAGGCAGCCCGGCCCCACCACGGCGGCGGCGGCGCCGGCCGCCAGGGCCTGGCCCACGAAGCGGTGCCCGTCAGCCTGCTGGCCCCTGAGGGCGAAGAAGAGATCGCCGGGGCGCACGCGGCGCGAGTCGATGGCCGCGCCCCGCACCGGACCGCCCGCGCCCACCAGGCGGGCGCCGAGCAGGCAGGCGACTTCGGGCAGGGGAGGGAAGGGGGGCATGGGACGGAAGTATCTATCCGGGAAGAGCGGTGTGGCGCGCGAGGCGCATACCCAGGAGGAGGGAACCAGGGGCCCTTTACCCGAAGCAGGACTGTCCAGTGAAGAACAAATGTTCATACGGACAGAAAATGTCCCACATCCTGGGCGGGTGGCGGGTACCTTGTGGGTGAACGTCAGGCCCCCTCTGGAGCTCCCATGTTCACCACCGCAGCCACCAAGGTCCCCGCCCGCGCCCCCTTCCGTCTGCGCCCCGTGCGTCTGCCCGCGCCCGTGGGCCGGCAGGCCTTCCTGGCCCACGGCGAGGCGCGCCTGCCTGGGCTGCTGCTGCGCGAGGGCGATGTGCTGTGCGTGGGTGGTCCCGCCGCCCCCGGGGCGGTCGAGGTCTTCGCCCCCGTGGTCGCCGGCCATCCCATGCTCGGTCAGGTGGTGCGCCAGCAGCTCCGCTCCCTCCCGGGGGGCATCCCCTGTGCCACACGCCACTGGGAGTCCCTCGGTGCGCTGCAGGCTGTCTGGCGCAGCCTGGGCGAGCCCATGCCCTTCGGCGTTGCGCCTCGTGATGGCGCTTCCCCTGATCCCGCCCCCCGGATCGTCTGTGTCCGCGTCCCGGCGCCAGCCGTGGGCCTCGTCCGCGCGGCCCACCCGGAGTGGCTGGGGCGGCCCATGCAGCTCGTTGAGGACGGCCCGCGGCCCGCCCTCGTGTTTCCGGGGCTCGGTGGTTCCGAGCCCGTCCCCGCGGCCCCGCCCTCCGCCTCGGCCCTCGACGCCGTCGCCGCCCGGATCGCCGAGGAGCTCGGCGTCGGCGCCGAGATCGAGCAGGCCAGCCCCACCGAGCTGCGGGTGGTGGCCCGCCTCTCGCTGGATCTACGCGCCGCCACCGCCCTGGCCCACCGCCTCGGCCGCCACCTGCGCCTGCCCCTGAGCCTGGCCGTGGCCGACGATCGCCATGAAGCCCGCCGCCTCGCCTGGCGCCTGGCGCCGGATCAGCTGCTCTACGTCCTGCCCGGCGGGGCTGCTCATGAGCGGGCAGCCGGGGAGCAGGCCGACAGCGAGCAGGCCGCGCCCGAGCTCCCGCCTCGCCCGCCGCGTGTCCCGGCCCTGAGCCTCGCGCCGGTCCCGCCGCCCGTGCCTGCCCTGCGCCGCGCCCTGCGCCTCGCTCCGCCCGTCGAGGGCCCCGTGCAGCTCAGCCTCTTCGGCGGCGAGGAGGCGGCATGAGGTCCGTGTCTGGTTAGTCCCCGCCCATGCCCGCCCTCCTCTTCCCTCCCCGTGCCATCATCGGCGTCCTGCACCTCCCCCCGCTGCCCGGCGGTCCTCGCCCTGGGCCCGCGCCGGCCGCGCTGCTCGATCACGCCCTGCGTGATGCCGAGGCGCTGGCCGAAGGCGGCGCCAGAGGCTGCGTGGTGGAGAACCTGGGCGATGCCCCCTTCGCGCCGGATGCGGTGGAGCCCCACGTCGTGGCCCACATGGCCGTCATCGCGGCGGCGGTGGTGCGGCGCTTCGGCGATGTGCTCAAGGTGGGTGTCAACGTCCTGCGCAACGCCACCCTCGACTCCCTCGGCGTGGCCTCGGCGGCCGGGGCGGATTTCGTGCGTGTCAACGTGCTGTCGGGCGCCATGGTCACCGACCAGGGCCTCATCCAGGGGCGGGCCCGCGAGGCCCTGCTCTACCGCAGGCGCCTGGGGTGCGCCTGCCTGGTGGCGGCCGATGTGCTGGTCAAGCACGCCAGCCCGTTGGCGCCACTGGACATCCGTCAGGCCGCGCGCGACTCCTTCCTGCGCGGCGGAGCCGACGCCCTCATCGTCACCGGGCCGGGCACCGGGTTCGCGGCGGATCCCGGGCGGCTGGAGGCGGTCCGCGCCGCGGTGCCCGAAGCCCCGCTCTG
>JBDRKM010000413.1:0-17755 GCA_043814015.1 Pseudomonadota bacterium | reverse complement strand
CCCCCATCGCCGGGCGGGCCGAGCTGGCCGCCCGCGCGGTGGCCGCGGAGGCGGCCCGGGGTGAGGCCGAGCGGGCGGTGACGCGGGTCCAGGCCGAGGTGGAGGCCAAGCGCGGGGAGGTGGGCAGCCTGGTCGACCAGCTCCGGGCCCTGTCCGTGGCCAACGAGCGCCTCTCCGGCGCCGTGGCCGAGGTGGCCGGCTTCAAGCGCGAGGCCATCGCGGTGCTGGGCGGCGCCGAGGCCTCCGCCCGCGAGCAGGCCGAGGCGCTGCGGGCCCAGCTCGCGGTGCTCGCGGCAGACTCCGCCAAGAAGTCTGCCGAGATCGACGCCCTCTCCGGGGAGAAGCGATCCCTCGCGGAGCAGATCGTGCAGTTGCGGCGGCGCCTGGAGCGGGCCGAGGGGGAGGCCGAGCGCCTGCGTGCGCAGGCCGTCTCCCAGGCCGATGATCTGGAGCTGGCGCGGCTCGATTCCCAGAAGAAGAGCGGCGAGATCGACGCCCTGGAGCGCGAGAAGCATCTGCTGGCCGACCAGAACGCGGAGCTGCGCCGCCGGATCGAGGGGGCCGAGGCTGACACGGATCGCCTGCGGGCCGAGGCCGTGCCCCTGGCCGACGCGCTGGAGGCCGCGCGCCTCGACGCCCAGAAGAAGAGCGGCGAGGTGGACGCCCTGGAGCGGGAGAAGCGCCTGCTGGCCGACCAGGGCGCGGAGCTGCGCCGCCGGATCGAGGTGGCCGAGGCTGACACGGATCGCCTGCGGGCCGAGGCCGCGCCCCTGGCCGACGCGCTGGAGGCCGCGCACCTCGACGCCCAGAAGAAGAGCGGCGAGATCGACGCCCTGGAGCGGGAGAAGCGCCTCCAGCGCGAGCAGATCCTGCTGTCCCAGCGCGATGCCACCGCCGCCGGGGCCGAGGCGGCGCGCCTCGGGGTCGAGGTGGCGCGCGTGGCCGCGGCGCTGGGCGAGGCTCGCGACGATCTCGCCAAGAAGGCCGGAGAAGCAGGTGTCCTGGCCCAGGAACGCGACGGCGTGCGCGAGCAGCTCGCGGAGGCCCGCCTGCGCCTGGCAGATCGCGAGGTCGAGGCGCGGTGTGCGGCCGACGAGGCCCGGCAAGCCGCGCGCACCCTGGCGCGGGCCGAGGCGGACATCGCCAAGAAGGCCGCCGAGATCGAGGCCCTGCACCAGGAGGTCCTCGGGTTGGTGGAGGAGCGCGATGCGGCGCGTGGGGCCGCGGACGCCGTGAGGATGGAGCTCAAGCGGGCCGAGGCCGAGCTGCGCCTCACGCAGCAGCTCCTGGATCGGGCGCGGCGCGAGGCCGAGGCGGCGGCCGACGCGCTGCTGGACGTGCGCTCCGACGTGGCCGGCAAGGTGGCGGAGCACGCGGCCACCCAGCGGCTGCTGGACCGCGCGCGCCAGGAGGCCGAGGCGGCCGTCGCCGCCCTGGCCGACGCGCGCTCCGACGCCACCGCCAAGGGTGTGGAGCTCACCCTGCTGCAACAGGGCCGGGCCGGGATGATCGCCGAGCGCGACGCGGCGGTGGGCGCGCTGGACGAGGTGCGGGTCACGGCCCTGCGCCACGAGGCCGAGCTGCGCTTGACCCAGGGCATGCTCGACGAAGCGCGGGAGGCCCAGGACCGCCTGGGCGCTCGCGTCGCGGCGCTGGAGGCGGAGCTGGCCGCCAAGGCCGCGGCCGTCGCGGCCCTGGAGCGCGGCTGTGAGCGAGAGCGTGGCCGTGCCGAGCGCGCGGAGGCTCAGCTGGAGCGCCTGCGGTCCGACGCGGCCGCGCAGCGGGAGGCCCTGGCCCGCGCCGAGGTCCTGGCGGGCCAGGCGGCCGCGCGGCAGGAGGCCCTGGAGGTCTCACTCGCCGACGCCGCGGAGGACATCTCCAAGAAGAACAGGGAGATCGAGGAGGCCTGGGCCGATCGCGACCGCCTGGAGCGGCTGATCGCCGAGCTCAAGGCCAAGCGCTGATCCCCATCCGCGCGGCGTAGCCCGCCCAGCGGGCCCCTTCGCCCACCTGGTCGAGCCAGGCCCGGACCGTCTCGGGAGAGAACCCGTACCAGTGGATCCCCCCGCAGGCCGCGCAGGTGGGGTGGCGTGCGAAGGCGCCGGCCACGTGATCGAGGCGCAGGGCCGTGGCCCGCGGGCCCTCCCACAGCTCCCGGAAGCCGTGCTCCGCCAGGCTGCCCAGGGCCAGGTGACCCTCCAGGTCCACGCAGCAGACCGTGAGCTGGCCGTCGTGGCGCACCACCGGGGTCATCCAGGGGCCGGGGCAGGGGCCGCGGGGCGCGGCCGCGCGGGGCGCGTCGTCCTGCTCCCAGGGGCGCTCCTCCCACAGGACCACGGAGCACGGCGGCCCCACCCGCGCCGAGACCCCCTGCTCGCGGACGCTCCGCTCGTAGCGGCGATCCGCCGCGGCTTGCCCGGGCCCGCCCGCGGCCACGGACAGGCGCTTGATCATGACCTCGTCCCAGCCGCGCCCGCCGCCGGGGGCGCCGTGTCGGCAGGCGAAGAAGCGCTCCCAGGTGCGGACGAAGGCCCCGACCTCGTGGGCGTTGCCTTCCTGCAACACGAGCTGGATCTGGAGGTTCAGCGGCAGGGGCTCGCCAGGGAGACGGGCCCGGCGGTCCACCAGGTAGCGGATGTTGCGCTGCACGCGGGCCAGATGGTCGCCCCCCTTGACCGCGCGGTACGCCTCCGGGCTGACAGCGTCCAGCGAGAACACCACCAGCAGCGGCACCTGGCGCGCCGGCAGCCAGGCCTCCAGCATGGCGTCGCTGCGCTCGGGGTCCAGCAGCACCCCGTTGGTGTCCACCCGCAGATACCCGATGCGGCCCGCCAGCTTCGTGGCCGCCAGCCCCACCAGCGCGGGCAGCCGCGGGTGCAGGGCCGGCTCCCCCATCCACTGCAGGATCACGTGGTCGAAGCGGCAGTCCGTCGCCACCAGGTCATCGAGGATGTGTGCGAACAACGCCGGATCCAGGAAGCCCCCGGGCACCCCGTGGGGGCGGCCGCGGCGCTCCACCTGCGGCCGGCACATGGCGCACTGCAGGTTGCAGAGGTCGGTGGGCTCCACCTGGAGCACCCCGAAGCTGTCGAGCCGGACGTCCACGGCGCCTCCTCTGGCGGGGGAGCGTTCCTAACCGGCACGGGGCCTCCCGGTTGACCACAGGCCCCGAGCGTGTGAGCTTCCCTTCCTGTCTCGGAGGCGATGCGCCATGCGTCCTGCGGCCCCTCTCGCGTTCATCCTGGTCCTCGGCGTCGGCCTCTTCACGCCCGGCTGCCACAACGCCTGCCAGGATCTGTGCAGGGAGATGTACGACTACGCGCTCGAGTGCGACTTCGACGTCTCCAAGGACGAGCTGAAGAGCTGCTACCAGGAGCAGTCCAGCGCCAACACCCCGCGCTCCGAGCGCCAGCTCTGCGCGCAGAACTTCGAAAACCTCCGCGACGAGTGGACCTGCGCCGATCTCGCCGTCTACTGGGACGGCGAGGGCGGCCAGCAGCCCGCCGACACCGGCGCCACCGACAGCCAACCCCTCGATTGACCCTCCCGTCGGGCTGGCGTTATGCTCCGCCTTCCCTGCGACCCGCCGGGGCGCACGGTCCCGGTGCCGTGAGCTTCATCCCGTGACCGCCTTTCAGCCCGAGCCCTTCGGCAAGTACTACCTGGTCGACAAGATCGCCGTAGGTGGCATGGCCGAGATCTTCAAGGCCAAGTCCTTCGGGCATGCGGGCTTCGAGAAGCTGCTGGTCATCAAGCGCATCCTGCCGCACATCTCGGCCAACGAGGAGTTCGTCGAGATGTTCGTGGACGAGGCCAAGGTCTCGGTCGCGCTGCAGCACGCCAACATCGTGCAGACCTACGACTTCGGGAAGGTGCTCGACAACTTCTTCATCGCCATGGAGTGCGTGGACGGCAAGGACGTCAAGGCCCTGCTGCGCAAGCTGGCCCAGCGCCGTCGTTTCCTGCCCATCGAGTTCGGGGTCTACATCGCCCAGGAGGTCGCCAAGGGGCTGGACTACGCCCACCGCCGGCAGAACCTCCAGGGGCACGAGCTCGGCATCGTCCACCGCGACATGTCACCCTCGAACGTCATCATCTCCTACGACGGCGAGGTGAAGATCGCCGACTTCGGGATCGCCAAGGCCTCCACCAACGCCTACACCACGAAAGATGGCGTCCTCAAGGGCAAGTTCGAGTACATGTCTCCCGAGCAGGCCCAGGGCCAGGACATCGATCGGCGCTCCGACATCTTCTCCTGCGGCATCATCCTGTACGAGTGCCTCACCGGGCGGCGGCTCTTCAAGTGCGAGTCCGACGTCAAGACGCTCGAGGCCATCAAGGCCTGCAACCTGGACCCGCCCTCCGCGCTGAACCCCAACATCCCGGCACGGCTCGACGAGATCGTGATGCGGGCCCTGGCCCGGCGGCGGGAGGACCGCTACGCCGAGGCGCGCGAGCTGCAGAACGACCTGCTGGAATTCCTCTACCCGGCCACCTCCGATCTCGTCCGGCAGAGCTTCGCCCATTTCTTGAAGGAGCTTTTCGGCGAGGAGATCGCGGGCGAGCGCCAGCGCCTGGAGGAGGGCACCCGGATCGCGCTGGCCCTGCACCACCAGGCCCCCGATCTCGATCTGGAGCCCGAGTGGGAAGAGCCGCGCACCACCGCCAGCCACACCCTCCCGGGAGCAAGCGGGCGGGCCCCGGCGCCGCGGCGCTGGCCGCTGGTCATCGCGGCGCTGGTGCCGATGGCGCTGCTCGTGGTGGTCGCCGCCTGGCTCGCCTGGGAGGGGCTCGAGCCCGATGAGCCCGTGATCACGGTGCCCGAGGTCACCACGGGCCGCCTGCTGGTGCTCATCGACACCGAGGCCGAGGTCCTGGTGGACGGCCAGCTTGTCGGGCTGGGGCAGCAGGTCGCGGTGGAGGAGCTCGCCGCCGGGCCCCACCAGATCGAGGTGCGCGCCGAGGGTCGCCAGCCCTACTCCGACACCATCACGGTGGAGCCTGGCGAGAAAGTGCGTTTTCCTGTACGGCTCGAGCCCGAGGTGCTCACCCCGCCCGAGCCCCTACCCCAGCCCGAGAGCCCGCGGCACGTCCAGCCGCCCGAGCATGTCCAGCCCCCTCCGGAGCGGGTCGAGCCCGAGCCGCCCGCGGCCGCGCCGGCCACGCTCACCTTCACGTCCAGCCCCTCCGGCGCCTCCGTGGTGGCGGACGGCGTGGGGATCGGGCGCACCCCCACCACCTGGACGGGTGGTACGCCGGGCGCGGCGGTGTACGTCGAGTACCGGCTCGATGGCTACCAGTCCCAGGGGTTCACGGTCCGGGTGCCGGAGGCGGGCGGGAGCGACTCGGAATCCCGCGGCCTCAAGCCGGTGGCCAAGGAGCCCGGGCACGTCTCGGTGAACGTCTCGCGTGGCTGGGCCTACGTCTACATCGACGGCAAGAAGCTCGAAGAGACCACCCCCCTCATCAACGAGGCGCTGCCGCCCGGCAGCCACACCATCCGCGTGCTCAACGAGGCGCTGGGCATCGACGCCAGCAAGTCCGTCCAGATCGAGTCGGGCGAGCGGGTGGAGCGGGTGTTCTTCAAGGTGGACTGACTACGGGATCTCCACGATGATCTGTCCGCCGTGGGCGGCCTCCTCGGCTTGGTTGACCAGGGCCAGGGTCAGGCCGGCGGCGCCCCCGGCGGCCAGCACACCGCCCGCGGTCCAGAGGTACCAGCGGCTCTTGCCGCCGACCTGCACCACCTCCCACTTGGGCTGTGGGTTCAAGAGCAGCTCCGCCAGCAGGTCGTCGGCGGAGACGTCCAGCGCCAGGACCTGGGGGCTGACGCGATCCGAGCGCAGCTCCCCGTTGGGGTTCAGGTAGGCGGCCATGGCCGGGGCCAGGTCGGCGGCGGCCTCGTAGGGGGAGCTTCCTGGATCTGTATGGAGAATCTTGGAGAACGCGCGGGTGTGGGGCGTGTAGAGCTGCAGGCCGAGCTCGCCGGTCTCGTCGATGCCGCCCAGCAGGATGGCGTCGGCGCCGATGTGCTCGCCCAGGGCGCGGTAGAGCTGCTCGGTCTGGCGTGCGCGCCCGCGGTCATCGCGCTCCGGCTCGGCCAGGCTGCGATCCTCCAGGGCCAGCCGCACTGTGCCGCGCTGCTCCGCCTCGACCTCCACCACCCCGAAGCTGCGATGCCCGCCATCGCCCACCACCAGGAGGAAGTGCCGCCCGGCCGGGAGGTCGTGCACCACCATCGGGGTGACCCCGACGCGCCGGCCGTCCACGTAGACATCGGCGTTCGGCAGGGGGGTCATCACCTCGAGGTCGCCCTCGCCCCGGGCCAGGACCTGGCGGCGGACATCGGCGTAGAAGTTCACGATCTTCGGCGCGTAGTTGACCTCGTCGAGCTCGCGGCCCGGATCGAGCTGCACCACGCGGGCGAAGGCACGGCGGGCGTGGTCCTCATCGCCGGTCACGCTGTAGGCGAAGCCCAGGGTGAGCAGGGCCTCCACCAGGGGGCGGTTGTCGGTGGTGGTGGCCATGGTGGCGTTGAAGGCCGCGACCGCGTCCTCCAGCACCGGGATGGCCTGGCCGGGATCGGCGCGTTCGTACAGGACCTTGCCCTCGTCCAGCAGGGCCTTGGCCGGCCCCAGGAAGGCCTGGGTGACGATCAGGGACTCGCGGCCATCGATGCGCCGCGCCACCTCCTCCGGATCGAGCACCTGCACCCGATCACCCTCCTCGAGGGCCTCCACCAGGGGAGCCAGGGCCTGGCGCGCGGCGGTGGCGTCCACCCCGCGGACGTGCAGGCCCACCAGCGCCACCTCGGGCGTGTCGGCGGCGTGGACGGCGGTGGCCAGCAGCAGCGGCAGCAGGATCGGCATGCGACCTCCAGGGCAGATGTCTTCCTTATACCTCCGTGCCCCGAGGGCCGCCCGGGGGTGGGTGTGGGCGGCGATTGAAGCGTTCGAGGGCGCGTGATAGCAGACGGGGCCACTCCTTCCGTGGAGGAACCCCATGTCCGGTCACAGCAAGTGGGCCAACATCAAGCGCCGCAAGGGCGCCCAGGACGCCAAGCGCGGCGCCGTCTTCACCAAGATCATCCGCGAGCTCACGGTGGCTGCCCGCATGGGCGGCGCTGACATCGACGCCAACCCCCGGCTCCGCTCGGCGCTCGCCAAGGCCAAGGGCGCCTCCATGCCGCGCGACACCATCCAGCGCGCCATCGACAAGGGCGCCGGCGCCCTCTCGGGCGAGAACTACGAGGAGATCGTCTTCGAGGGCTACGGGGTCGGCGGCGTCGCCATCATCGTCGAGTGCCTCACCGACAACCGCAACCGCACCACCGGCGACATCCGCTTCGCCTTCACCAAGTACGGCGGCAACCTGGGCACCAACGGCTGCGTCTCCTACATGTTCAGCCGCAAGGGCGTCATCCGCGTCCCGGCCGAGGGGGTCGATGAGGACGAGCTGTTGATGGCCGCCCTCGACGCCGGCGCCGAGGACATGAGCAACGAGGGCGATGTCTTCGAGATCACCACCGCCATGACCGATCTGTACGCTTGCGCCACGGCCATCCAGGAGGCCGGCTTCGAGACCAGCGCCGCCGAGCTCACCTACCTCCCCGGCACCATGGCGGAGGTGTCCGGCAAGCACGCCCAGACCCTGCTCAAGATGGTGGACGTGCTGGAAGAGCACGACGACGTCCAGAACGTCTACACCAACGCCGATTTCGACGAAGAAACCCTGGCCGAGCTCGGCTAGCGCCGGCCCATGACGGTCCTGGGCATCGATCCCGGCAGCCGGGTGACCGGCTGGGGGGTCCTGGTGCGCGAGCGTGGCCGCTACCGCCGCATCGCCTCGGGCGCCGTCAGCGGCGCGAAGGACGCCACGCTGGCCGAGCGCCTGGTGGCCATCCACCGCGAGCTTGCCCGGGTGATCGCCGCCTACAAGCCAGATGAGGCCGCGGTCGAGGCCATCTTCCACCACCGCTCCTCCGAGAGCGCGCTCAAGCTCGGGCACGCCCGTGGGGTGGTGCTGCTGTCGCTGGCCGAGGCCGGCGTGCCCATCTTCGAGTACTCCACCACCCACATCAAGAAGGCGGTCACGGGGTACGGGCAGGCCGACAAGGAGCAGATCCAGCGGGTGGTGGCCATGCTGCTGGGCGAGGCCGTCGAGGGCCCGGCCGACGTCGCCGACGCCATCGCCGTGGCCATCACCCACCTGGCCCAGGCCCGGGCCCTGACCGCGGGAGGAGCACGATGATCGCGCGCATCCAGGGCATCGTCGTGGACATCGAGGAAGACGAGGTGGTCGTGGACGTGGGCGGGGTCGGCTACCTCGTGGCCGTGCCCGCCAGCCTGGCCGCGGGGCTGGGCGTGGGCGAGGAGGTCACGCTCCAGGTCCACACCCAGGTGCGAGAGGATTCCATCCAGCTCTTCGGGTTCGCCGGCAAGTCCGAGCGCCGCTGCTTCGAGCTGTTGCTCACCGTCCCCGGCGTCGGGGCGCGCACGGCCATCGGCGTGCTGGGGGTGCTCTCTGTGGCGGCCCTGGCGGACGCGGTGGCGCGCCAGGATCTGCGCGCCCTGCAGCGGGCGCCCGGGGTGGGGCGCAAGGTGGCCCAGCGCATCGCGGTGGATCTGCAGGACAAGCTCGGCAGCGAGCTGATCGCGGCGGCCGGGCCCATCGCGGCGGCCCCCCCTCGTGAGCAGGATCCGCTGCCCCTGGCCCTGGCGCAGCTCGGCTACAAGCGTTCGGAGATCGAGCGGGCCCAGGCCTGGCTGGAGGCGGAGGGGCACGGCGAGGCGTCGCTGCAGGAGAAGATCAGGCTGGCGCTCGCGCAGCTGTCGGGGGGGTAGGCGCGGCCCTCAGGGCTCGTAGTCGCAGACCTCCACCCGGCCCGTGGGTGTGACCCACAGCTCTGTGTTCCGGAAGCCGGTGTCGGCGGAGAAGCCGTCGTTCCACCACGAGCGGCGGGCAGCCAGATCGAAGGCGTCCACCACGCTCTGCCGGATGGAGGTGATCTCCATGTCGTCCCATGCGTCCTGATACCAGGTGAAGCAGACCATCTGCTGGCCCGCCACCAGCGTGGGGCGCGCCGCGTGCTCCACCTCGCTGTGGGCCTGCCAGAAGGCCTCGACAGCGGCGTTGTCGGTGAAGACCGTGACCACCCCCTGGTCGCACTCGGGCAGGCGCCCGTGGCTGCGGAAGCTGACGATGCGCAGGGCCTCCACCTCGCCGGCGTACATGCCGGCGCAGTCGTCCCAGCCCGTCTGAGCGGGCTCCTCGTGGTGGCAGGCGGCGAGGGCCAGCAGGAGGGGGATGGAGCGCATGGGCACAGCATAGCATGGGGGACGCCCTGCCCGGACACTCCCTGTCCTCCCTCGGCCATCCCCGAGCGGTTATCGGGCGGGCATGTCGCGCCTCACCGATCCCAACGAGCAAGAACAGGTCGATCCCGCCCTGCGCCCCCGCAACCTCGACGAGTACGTCGGGCAGGAGCGCATCAAGGAGAACCTGCAGGTCTACATGCGCGCCGCCGTGCAGCGGGGCGAGCCGCTGGACCACGTGCTGTTGTCGGGCCCCCCGGGGCTCGGAAAAACAAGCCTGGCCCACATCATCTCGGAGGAGCTGGGCACCGAGATCCGCACCGCGTCCGGGCCCACCCTGGAGCGCGGCGGCGATCTGGCCGCCATCCTCACCCACCTGCAGCCCCGTGATGTCCTGTTCATCGACGAGATCCACCGCATGAACCGCGCGGTGGAGGAGATCCTCTACCCGGCCATGGAGGACTTCCAGCTCGACTTCGTGATCGGGCAGGGCCTCGGCGCCCAGTCCGTCAAGGTGCCGGTCTCGCCCTTCACCCTGGTGGGCGCCACCACCCGCTCCGGCCTGCTCACCTCGCCGCTGCGGGCCCGCTTCGGCATCCACCTGGCGCTGGATTTCTACACCCCGGCCGAGCTGCAGGTCATCCTGGTGCGCTCCGCCGAGCGCATGGGCGTCGAGCTGGAAGAGGGCGGCGCGCGCGAGCTGTCCGGCCGCTCCCGCGGCACCCCGCGCATCGCCAACCGCCTGCTGCGCCGTGTGCGCGACTTCGCCCAGATCCAGGGCTCCGGCGTGGTGGATCTGGCCATCACCCGGGTGGCGCTGGAGCGCCTCGAGGTGGACGCCGCCGGGCTCGACAAGATGGACCGCCGCATCCTGGAGACCATCGCCGTCAAGTTCGACGGCGGCCCCGTCGGGGTGGAGAACCTGGCCGCCGCCATCGGCGAGGAGCGCGACACCATCGAGGAGGTCTACGAGCCCTACCTCATCCGCGAGGGCTACCTGCAGCGCACGCCGCGCGGTCGGATCATCACCAGCCAGGGCCGGCTGCACCTCGGGATTCCCCTGCCGCCCCAGGGAGATCTGTTCTGATGCGCCTCTCCCTGCTGGCGTCGCTGCTGCTGGCCGGCTGCCTGCACCGCGGCCTGTCCACCACCACCCTCACGCTGGCTGGGCACCGCCTCGACGTGGAGATCGCTGATACACCCGAGACCCGCGCCACGGGGCTGATGTATCGCGACTCCCTCGGTGGAGACGACGGGATGCTCTTCGTCTACCCCGATGAACAGCCCCGCTCCTTCTGGATGGAGAACACCGAGATCCCGCTCTCCATCGCCTTCGTGGCGGCCTCGGGGGCCATCGTCAGCGTCCTCGACATGAAGCCCCTGGACCGCCACCACACCCACTCGGGCGCGCCCGCGCGCTACGCCATCGAGGTCAACCAGGGCTGGTTCGCGGCGCACCATGTCGCCGTGGGGTGCCACGTCGAGGGCCTGCCAGGGCCGTCGGAGCGCTAGGTGCGGCGCGGGCTGGTCCGGCCGGTGGCCGTCGAGGGGGTCGGGCTGCACAGCGGCGTCGCCTGCCGTGCAGCCCTGGAGCCCGCCGGGGCAGGGGAGGGGATCACCTTCCTCAGGGCCGATGTGCCCGCGCCCGTGCCCATCCCCGCCCTGGTCGCCTTCGCGGTCCCGGGTGCGCTGTGCACCACCCTGGCGCGCGACGGGCAGCAGGTCGCCACCGTGGAGCACGCCCTCGCGGCGCTCGCGGGGCTCGGGGTGGACGACGCCCGGGTCCGGGTCTGGGGCCCGGAGCTGCCCGCGCTGGACGGCTCCGCCGCGCCCTGGGTGGCGGCCCTGCGCGCCGCCGGGTTGTGCGAGGCGGAGGCGCCGGGTGCTGTGCGCTGCCTGCGCGCGTCGCTGGAGGTGCGGGAGGGAGAGCGGGTGGCGCGTTGCGAGCCAGCCGGGTGCCTCATCCTCGAGGTCGCCATCGACTTTCCCCATCCCCTGGCCAGAAACAAGGCCATGTCCATTCGTGTTGCACCCGACACATTTACGGCGGAAATCGCCTGGGCACGGACATTTTCGCTGGAGTCCGAGGCCCGCGCCATGCGGGCTCGCGGCCTGGCGCGCGGCGGCTCCTTCGAGAACGCCGTGGTGTTGGGAGCGGCGGGGGGGGTCCTCAACCCAGGCGGCCTGCGCGGCCCGGAGGAGCCCCTGCGCCACAAGCTGCTCGATCTGCTCGGCGACCTCGCCCTCATCGGCGCCCCGCTGCGGGCCCGGGTGCGGGTGGAGCGGCCGGGGCACACCTTCAACCTGGCCCTCGCGCGCGCGCTGCGCGTGGCCACGGAGCCCGCATGTCCCTGCTGAACGCCCGCCCCCTGGACGGCCGGCCGCTGCGGCGCCCCGCGGGTCCGCCCCCCTGGCCCTGCCGAGCCCTGCGCTCCTGGGCCGGGCGCTCCTTCGCCCTGCCCGCCGGCGACCCGCGCCTGGAGGGCCTGCAGGCCGAGGCCCGCCCCGAGAGCCTCCCCCTGCACAACCTCGTGGGAAACGCCGCCCTCTGGGAGAGCAACCCCGAGTGGATGGATCTTCTCGATCCCACCAGCCCGGCGCACGATCACAAGCTGCTGGAGCGCGATCTGTACCTGCACCACTGGGAGCGTCACCTCGCCGGGGCGCGCCGTGTGCTCGATCTCGGCTCCGGCTCGGGTCGTTTCACCCAGTGGCTGCTGGCCCGGGATCTCGAGGTCGAGGCGGTGGATCCCGATCTCCCCAGCCTCTGGCGCATCATGACCCACTGCGCGGGCGGCCCGGGGCGGCTCGATCTCCACTGGGCCACCGGCGAGCGCTTGCCCGCCATGCTCCCGGTAGACCTCGTCCTGGCGGTGGAGGTGCTCAACTATGTGGAGGAGCCGGCCGCGGTCCTCGCCAACATCGCGCGGGTGCTGGCTCCCGGTGGCCTGCTGCTGCTCTCGGTGGAGGCGCAGTACGGCTGGGCCGCCGCGTTGGACGCCGGGCCCGGCACGCTGGGCGCCCTCTTCGACGGTGGCCCCGTGTTCCTGGAGGGCGACCGCTGGATCCGCACCTACGGCGAGGAGGATCTGCGGTCCTTGCTCAAGGGCTGGGAGATCCTGGAGATCCTGCCTACCCATTACGCCACCTCCGGCCCCTTCGAGGCCGCCGCCGGCGCCCAGACCCTCGCCGAGCTGCTACCCTGGGAAGAGCGCTGCCGCTCACACGCGCTCACCGCCCCCTGGAACCGCGCGTGGACGCTGGTGGCGCGGAGGCCGGCGGGTTGAGCGAGGAGGGGTGGCGGTCGGTTGGATTTGACCGTCAAGAGGCCAAGGACGCCAAGGGCAGGGCCGGGGTCGGATGCACTCTCACCCGGTGCGATGTGTGGTTGGTTACCCCGCGGTCGGCACAGGCGGCGGCTGCACCAGGGGCTCCGGCTCGGTGGCACCCTCGGCCGGGGCCTCGACAGCTCGCTCTCTCTCGTCGAAAACGTGCTCTCGCCGAAGATCCTGGACCATGGCGAGCTGCCTGCGGATCGCCCGCGCCTCGGCCCTCTCCACGGTGAAGCTGGTGAGCATCACCATCAGCCCACCGGAGGTGGCGAGGCAGTCTCCGGGGCGGTCGCAGCCACGACAGCCGCCCCGCTCGCCGCAGTGGATGAGGCAGTGGTCGTAAGGACCGGGGGTAGAGGCTCTCCCGCCCAGCGCGCCGAATTCGAGGGGTTGCGGTGAGCCCCTGGGGGCCCGGGCCCCGGGGGGGGCCGGGCGGGCGAGGCACCTGCGGGAGCAGGGGTCGTCGCGAAGCGACGAGCCGAGCCCCGGTTGGGCGCGCCCCTCCTGTGTCGTGACCTCCCAGGACATCTCGTAGCAATGCGCATCCCGTGCGCGTGGCAGGCAAGCCAGCGCCCGACGGAAACAGCTTGTCTGCATGACGGGCTCCCCAACTTCCTGGTGATGGATGCGGGTCCCGTGGGATTGGCGTAGGTGGGCCTTGGCCACCGATCGGCGGTGGTGGGGCGACAAGGGATGATACTGCACGTACACAGGACCTAAACAGCAGGTCTCCTTCCCCTTCCCCGGCACCGACCAAATGGCGCGTGGTAACGGCGCGGAGCACCGGCAGCCTCCAGCCCCCAGTCGCGCTGTTTCTGGTCAGTGAGCCATGAGGCTCGTGGAGCCGCTCCCGCGGGAGGTGAAACAGAACGATAAAAGGACCGTATCCGCCGTTCCAGCGACCGTATCCGTTACGGTCCCTCTCCCGTACCCGCCCGACGTGGCCCCGAGGACGGACCGGAGACCGGACCGGCGGGGCTGCCCTCGCGCGTGGTCTCGAGCGCGCGTCGCCTCCGAGCCCCGGTTCCGGACGCGGGAACGGGTACGGGTACGGGAACGGGTACGAGAGCCTGCGGCGGTTTCTTGATAGCAGGCTCCATGCGCATCGCCCTCGTCCAGCCCCCCCGTCGCTACTGGCCCTACGTCAGCGAGGGCGACAACTACATGCTCCCCCAGGCCTTGCCCGCGCTGGCCGCCGTGTTGCG
Organism: Pseudomonadota bacterium; assembly: GCA_043814015.1. Taxonomy (GTDB): domain Bacteria; phylum Myxococcota_A; class UBA796; order UBA796; family JAFGLY01; genus JBDRKM01. The sequence continues at coordinate 3,904 of JBDRKM010000413.1, read as the reverse complement.
GGAGGCGGGGCATGAGGTCACGGTCCTCGACTGCCTGCCCATCCACATGGGCTGGCGCTCCCTGGCGGCCTACCTGAAGAAGCTCGACCCGCAGGTGGTGGGCTGCGGAGAGAACCACGCCCTGTGGGCCAGCGAGGCGCTGCGCTTCTTCAAGCTCTGCCGTGAGGTGATCCCGGGCGCGGTGCGGGTGGCCGGCGGGGCCCACTTCACCAACCTGTGGCATCGCTACCTGGGGCTGCCCGAAGGCATGGAACACCCCCAGGGGTTGCAGCCCGATCCCGCCGCCGCCGAGCCGCCGCGCGACATCGACATCTGTGTCATCGGCGAGGGGGAGGTCACTTTCCGCGAGCTGTGCGACGAGCTCGAGCGCGCCCAGCCGGATCTCGCCCGGGTGGATGGGATCGCCTGGCGGCAGGACGGTCAGGCCTTCCGCAGCGCGCCCCGGGCCCTGGTGGCCGATCTCGACGATCTGCCCATGCCCGCCTACGACCTCGTCCCTGTCCATCTGTACGGCACCAGCAGGTACCTGTTCAGCCCGCAGGCCACCACCATCCACCACAGCCGCGGCTGCACCTCCCAGTGCGCCTTCTGCGCCTGGTGGACCACCATGGCGGAGCGCGGCTACGACGCGCAGGGCCGGGCCCTGCTCAAGGCCCGCTGGCGCACCAAGTCTCCAGAGCGAGCTTTCGCGGAGCTGGAGCTGCTCTACAAGCGCTACGGCCGCCAGGCCTTCGTGTGGGTGGATGAGAGCTGGAACATCTCCAGCGAGTGGAGCGACGCCTTCGCCGACCTCGTCCTGCGCTCCGGCCTCAAGCCCCGCTGGATGGCCTTCTTCCGGGCAGACGGGGTCCTGCGCGACGAGGAGAACGGGGTGCTGGAGAAGCTGGTGCGCGCCGGCCTGGCCCACGTGCTCATCGGCGTCGAGCGCGCAGAGGACGAGACTTTGATCGGCTTCAACAAGCGCTTCTACCAGGGGGGCGTGCCCGCCAGGGCGCTCGGCATCTTCACGCAGCGTTACCCGCAGGTGTTCCTGCAGGGCACCTTCATCGTGGGGGTCAAGGACGAGACCCCGCGGAGCCTGGAGCGCCAGGCGGCCCTGGCCCGCTCCTTGAAGATCGACTTCCCGGCGTTCCATCCCATCACGCCCGTGCCTGGCACGCCCATCTACGACGAGGCGATCCGCGCGGGGAAGATCACCGAGGAGATGTTCGACGAGTTCGACTGGATGACCCCGGTGCTCGACTCGGACTTCATGACGCGGGAGGAGATCGCCGAGGCCATGCACAGGATGAACGAGACCTTCGTCAACCCGCGCTGGCTCGCGAGGGGGTTGATGTCCCGTACGCGATACAAGCGAGACATGTACATCTGGTTCGCGCTCGTGTCGGCGAGGATGGCCCTGGACATGGCGCGCAAGCGGCTCAACCCTTTCGACGTCGAGCGCTACCAGCAGCTGCTCACGCCTCGGTGGTATGACTCGTAGCCAGTGGGATCTCCAGCGACACAGCCAGGCCGCCCGCGGGCCGGTTCTCCGCGCGGACGGCGCCGCCGTGGGCCTCCACGATCTGCTTCACCAGCATCAAACCCAGGCCCAGCCCGCCGGTGGCGCGGCTGCGGCTCTGCTCGGAGCGGAAGAAGGGCTCGAAGAGCTGTGGGAGGTCTTCGGGGGGGACCCCGGGGCCGTCGTCGGACACCGTGATACAGGCCCGATCTCCCACCACGGCGGCCGAGATCGACACGTGCGCGGTGTGGGGGGTGTATCGAACTGTGTTGGAGAGCAGGTTGCTCAGCACGCGCACCAGGCGCACGCGGTCGCCGTCGACCGCGAGCCCCGCCGGGATTTGCACAGCGACCTCCCGCTCGCCGAGGTCCACGGCCGCGAGGGCGGCCTCTGTCAGTTCGGTCACGAGCAGGGGCTCCCGACGCAGCGCGAGGGTGCCCTCCTCGAGCCGCGCGGCCTCCAGCAGCTCGCCCACGAGCCCGTCCACCGCGCCGATCTCGGCGTCCAGCGCGTCGAGGCGCTGCTCATCTCCCCCGTCGTCGCGCATCAGCTCGGTCAGCAGGCGCATGCGGGCCAGGGGGGTGCGCAGCTCGTGGGATACCCCCGCCACCAGGCGGCGCTGCCCTCGCAGCATGGCGGCCACCTGCTCCGCCATGCGGTTGAAGGTGGCGCCGATTCGGCCAGCCTCGTCGTGCCCCTCGGGCACGCGCACGGACAGATCGCCCCGGGCCACACGCTCCATGGCCGCGCTGGTCTGGCGCAGGGGGCGCAGCACCCAACCCGACGCCGCCGCGGCCCCAGCCAGGACCGCCAGGGCGATGAGCGGGAATCCGATGCCCACCTGGCGCCGTGGGCGTTCGATGTCCACGGGCCAGCGCAGGGCCATACCCCAGACAGGCAGGCCGTGGGTGGCGACGTACAGCGGCTGGGTGGGCCGGCGGGAGATCCAAAGCTCGTGCTGACGGCGCTGAAGCACGCGATACGCAGGCCCTGTGTCGGGCCGTTCGGGGACCGGCTGCACCTCGACGCCGAGCTGCAGCGCGAGGTCCCAGGCTTCGCCCGCCGGATCGGGGGAGGACTCCACGGCTTCGGCCAGAAACAGAGCGGTCTCCACCCGATCGCGCCCCATGGCCTCCAGCAGCGGGAACAGCGCCAGGCGCGTGGCCAGCAGCCACGTGGCCGTCACGGTCAGGCCCAGCAGGCCCGCCAGGGCCAGCAGCACCCGCAACCGGTGGCTCACGCCCCGCCCGCCGGGACCATGTAGCCCACCCCACGGACCGTCTTGATGATCCGCGGTGTACGAGGATCATCGCCGAGCTTCCGGCGCAGGTGGCTGACGTGCACGTCCACCGAGCGCTCGAAGGCGGCCCAGTCTGGACCGCGGGCCAGCTCCATCAGGCGCTCCCGCGGCACCACCCGCCCGGCGGATGCGAGCAGGACCCGCAGGATCTCGAACTCGGTGGTGGTGAGCTCAACCGGTTCGCCGCCGACCCGCACCTCGCGCCGCTCGGGGTCGAGGCGGATGCCGGAGGCGTGCAGGGGTTCGCCCTCGGCCGGTGCAGCGCCCTGACGGCGTAGCACCGCGCGGATGCGAGCCAGCAGCTCCCGCGGGTTGAAGGGCTTGGGCAGGTAGTCGTCGGCCCCGAGCTCCAGGCCCACGATGCGGTCGAACTCGTCACCCCGGGCGGTGAGCATGATGATGGGCACGGCGTTCTCGGCGCGGATGGCGCGGCAGACCTCGAAGCCGTCCTGGCCGGGGAGCATGACGTCCAGGATCACGAGATCGATGCCGCCGGCGCGCAGGCGGGTCAGGCCCGTGGCGCCCTCGGGCGCGCTGACCGCGGTGAGGCCCCGGGCACGCAGGTACTCGGTGAGCAGGGCGGTCAGGGAGGGATCGTCGTCGATGATCAGGACGGTGTGCATCCGAAATCCTGGCGTTGGGGCATCTACCGCGTCCAGCCGTCCATCCATGCCTGGCGCCGCTCGGTGAGCTGGCCCAGGCGTGTGGAGACGGCGGCGCGTTGTTCGGGGCTCAAGGTGGCCTCGAAGGTCATGAGCTCGGTCAGGGCGCAGTGGGCGGCGGCGTGTTGCGTCGCGAGGCGTGCGTCCAGCAGATCGTGCAAGGCCTGGGGCTCGGCGTCGGGGCTGGCGCTCACGGCCTGGACGAGATCGAGGGCCACGACACCGCCCTGCAGGCCCTCGCTGCCACAGGTGCCACGGACGTTCTGCATCATCTGGACCCAGGCTTGGCGCTGCGCTGGGGTCAGCTCCAGCTCGTCCGCGAGGGCGGCCAGGCTCCGGCTGGCCCCGGCGCCTGGGCCGCGGCCGCCTCGCCCCGTGGGAGCCCCGGCCCGCCCCATGGGCCCCTGGCCCCGGCCCGCCTGGGAGCGCGCGGTGCGTGCG
>JBDRKM010000412.1:0-4978 GCA_043814015.1 Pseudomonadota bacterium | reverse complement strand
CCTCGCTCAAGGTGTCTGCGACCGATACCCTCCGGGGATCATCCCCGGAGGGCCTCCTGGGATAGCCGATCCGGATACCGCTGTCTAGTGTCGCGATACGTGGCCATGTATGCCTAATATGGCGATCCGGAGCGAGTGGGTCCGTCCCTACCTCGGCGCCCCGCAGGTCCCCCGCGCCGGGCTGCGCGCCCCGCGTCCCGCGGGCTTCCCGGCGGGGCTCCCCCCTGGCTCCAGGAGCGCGGTGAGGGCCCGGATGGCTGGGTCCTCATCCTCGGCCAGGGCGTCCTCGCGGCCCGGAGCCGGGTCCAGCAGCAGCAGCAGGCGGGCCGCGGTCCAGCGCACCGCCGGATCGGACTGCTGCAGGCCCTCTTCGAGCAGCGGGAGCGGCACGGAGGACAACCGGGCGGCGGCCTCGAGGATGCAGATGGCGGCGTCGGCCCTCGAATCCTGCGCGAGCGCCCTCCTGGAGGTGCCGAGCCAGATGGCCTGGGCGGACTCGGGGCGCACCGTGTCGGTCAGGCACCACAGGGTGGTCCTCCGGATCTGGTTCCCAACCGTGGGCCGGGAGAGGTCCTCGCTCGCCGCAGCAGGGTCCAGGTTGTTGCGGGCCTCGAACGCGGCCAGCAGCTCCGCGGTGAGCGCCTCGAGGCGCGCGGTGGGCGCGCGCTCCACCAGCAGCACGGCGAGGCTGGCGCGCACGTGCGGCGCCGCCGCGGGGGGGAGCTGGTCCAGCGGATCGCCGGTGAGCTGACGGATGTCCCGGTACCAGTTGTGGATCGTCCGGGCCGTCAGGTGCTCCTCGAGCGCCGCCGCGAACACCGGATCCTGCGCGCCAAAGGAGGCCGCGACCTGCTCCACGGCCCCGTTGAGGGCGCTCCAGTCCGCGCTGCCGCGGCGCGGGGCCAGCCTGGCGGAGAGCCGGATGGCCAGGTGCTCGAGACAGCGGGGTGTGAACCCACCGCTGGCGAGGCACAGCTCCACCGAGCCGTCGAGCCCCGCCATCCCCCGGGCCTCCAGCATGGCCTCGGCCGACCGGAAGAAGCACTCCGAGCGCCATATCGGCGAGGGGACCGCCTGGCACGCCGCCGCCGCGGCGCGGGCCTGGCCTGCCCCGGCGCGCGCGGTCGCCGCCGTCATCTGGCTCGTCCGCAGGGGCACGTCGTCCGCGCGCGGCACCTCCTCGGCGGGCTGCCGCGCGAGCTCCGTGGTGAGCGAGGGGTGGGGGATGGGCAGCCCCGTGATGCCGTCTGCCGTGGCCGCCACTGGCGTGGGCGCGCTCTCGACGCTCACACGGCGCAGGTGGGTGCGGCTGCTCAGGCGGCCGCAGCGGGCCGCGTCCGGGCCTTCTTCCATCAGCCTACAGAGCGCGGACAGATCCTCCGGGCGTACGGTCGCGACCGCCTCCACCACCGCCAGCTGGGAGAGCGGGTCCTCGAGGCTGGCGAACTGCGCGGCCAGCAGCGCGGGATCGCGCTCCAGCAGATCGATGGCCACCGCCTGGTGGCAGTCGATCTCGCGGCAGTCCGCGAGGTTGTCCGGTGTGCCCCCGCAGCCCACGAGCAGCAGGGCCAGGGCCGCGAGGGCGGCGGGAGCGTCCACGGCCCGCTCCCCCCGGTCTGCCGGCACCAGCGGCACCCTCCGACGCCGACGGCACGCACCGGGACGACGAAACACGTGTCGTAGACGGACCAGAAGACGTCTCATGGGCCCGACATAACCTGGCCCGCAGGTCGGCCGTGGCCTGGAGCAGGGGCCTGGGTCCTGCTGCCGGAGGCGTCCTGTTGACGGGGCGATGGTGGGTCCATGACGGGAGGGGATCGCCGACGCCCGCTTCGAGGAGCGGGTGGTGACGGTGAACATCGGGCTGGGGTGCGTGTGGTAGGGGGCGCAACCTGAGCGCGCCGAAGGCCGGGGTCTGCGGCTCCGCCGAGCCGGCCCCCCGCGGCCCTTGCCATCGACCCCGGAGAGGCCGGACCCCGCGAGCGTGCGTAACTGCCGGGGGACGGCGCATCCCTCCCAGGTTGCGCACGCCCGGCGGCCCACAAACGTGCGCAACTGCCAGGGGATGGCGGCATCCCCCCCAGGTTGCGCACGCTCAGCAGCCCACCAGCGTGCGTAACTGCCGGGGGACGGCGCATCCCTCCCAGGTTGCGCACGCTCGGCGCGCACGATGGCAAGCTGGCGGGAGGTGGCGTCCTCGGGCAGCGGGCCCACGGGCTGAAGCGCGCCGGCGAAGTCCGGGGCGCGGTGGCGGCAGCTCGCCACCAGGCGGGCGTCCCCCTCCTCCTCCTCGGCCATCGCGCACAGGGCCTGCCAGGCCCGGCGACCTCGGGGGTGAGCACCCAGGGCTTGTCCGGCGAGGCGTGGCACAGGAACTGGTCGGGGGAGGTGGTCAAGGCAGCCCCGCGCGCAAAGACAGGCTCAAGGTGCTTCGGAGAGCGGGGCGGCCGCGCGGGCTGGGCCTGGCGGAGGGTGCGCCGCCCCCCCGGGCCCGCACTCAGAACACCCAGTACAACTCAAAGGCCTGCGGCAGCCACAGCAGCGCGTTGGTGGCCTTGCCGCCGATGGGGATGCCGGCGCGCACGCGGAAGCGGGGCCAGGTGAGCTGGTAGGAGAGCGAGGTGGCCATGCCCGCCGCCCCCTCGATGGGCTGCTGGATCTTCGCCGCCACGCCGGCCTGGCTGGTGCCGTCGGCGTTCTCGGCGCCGGCGTCGATGCGGGCGGTGAGGTGGTCGTAGCGCCAGACCTGGACGATGAGGCTGTCGCGCCGGTTGAGGCGCCAGTCGAAGGCCAGGCGTGCCTGGCCCAGGGTGAGGCGCCCGCCACCATAGAAGGTGCCCTGGCCGTCCAGGGCCGCCGAGAGCTCATCACCGACGTCGAGCCCCAGCATGGAGGCCACCGCGTTCGCGATGTCCAACGAGTCGAAGTTGCCGTGCAGATCGAGGTTCTCCCAGCGGTAGGCCGCATGCAGGCTCGTCTTCTGGCTGATGCGCCAGCTCACGGTGGCCATCATGGGCCAAGCCGTGACGGACAGCGGCTGCTCGCGCTCGCCCCAGGTGCCGCTCCAGAACATGCCCTGGGCCTCGAAGGAGGCCTGGATGCGCTCGGTCTGGATGGCGGTGACCTTTGCGTCGAGGTTGTAGACCCCGAGCAGATCGAGCACGGGCACGGTGCCCACCTGCAGGTTGTCCAGCAGGCCGAAGTCGAGGCTCAGGAGGCCTACGCGCCAGTCGTGCCGGCCCACCGTGTAGGCCGAGAAGGAGGGCTCGTAGCAGGGATCGACGGGCGCATGCCGCCAGGCGCGGCGGCGCTCGCCCCCGTCCATGGCGAACCAGTCGGGTTCCGGTGCCGGCTCGGCGACAGGCTCGGCGGCGGACACGGCGGCGGACAGCAGGCAGGCGAGCAGGGTGGACATGGGGGCTCCTGGGGACGAACCTGCAGGTTGGACACGCGGGGGCCGGTAACCGGAAACCGGCGGGAGGCTGACGGAGAGGAAGCCACCGCGCGGCGCCGGATCGTGCGAAGGGCTCTGGATGTCTTGATGGCGAACTCGACCAGAAATTGTAATAGCAACGTCCTGACCCCTAGGCCCTAGGCCCGTGGGTCGTAGCCGAGCGCGAGAGCCAGCCGCTCGACCTCCGCCGGCGTACACCCCAGCGCGCCAGCCACCTCCTCCGGCACGACGAAGGCGCCGCTCCGCGTCCCCTTGCGCAGCAGATAGGCGAAGTCCTCCAGGGCGTCCACCCGCACCAGGCGCTCGCCCAACCGCGCGTACCCGCAGGCGAGCGTGAGATCCTCCGGCCAGTCCGCGGGCCGCGCCACCGAGGGCTCGCCGAGCCACTCCAGGGGCGGCAGGGGCAGGCGCCGCGCGGCCACGCAGGCCAGGAGGGCCCGCCAGCGCAGCCAGCGGGGAGCCAGCATGCCGGCGACGTAGACGTGCAGCTTGCCGAGGCGCACGTCGAGGCGCGCCAGGAGGCGGCGCTCGCGCTCGGACAGCGGGCAGGGCAGCTCCCGGAGCACGCCCGCGGAGAGCGCCCCCGTCGCCTGCTCCAGGCGGTAGATGAGGGCGCGCCCGGCGGGGCCGAGGTCGTTGGCCCAGGGGCGGCGCAGGGGCTCCAACAGGCCGTCGCGCTGGGCGCTCACCCAGCCCTCCAGGCGCCGCCGCACCCGCTCGCGCTGCGCGGCCGTCCCCAGCTCCTGCTGCAGGACCTGCACCCGCGGGGACAGCATCCCCTCCCCCGCCTCCAGCCGCCCAAGCCGCGCCCCCTCCCAGGTGATCATGCCGTGGACATCCACCTCCAGGGCCTCATCCTCGGCCGCCTCCAGTTCCTGGACCCGGCGCGCGAGCAGGTCCTCCACAGCCCGGCGCACGGCGCGCCAGACCGCCTGGCCCCGGAGGGCGGCCATGTCGCCCTCGGGCAGGTAGCGCAGCCCCTCCAGCCGCCCGAGGGGGTGCTCGCCCGCCCGCAGGCCGCCGTCGGGATCGAGCACCACCGGCGGCAGATCCTCGGGGGCGTTGGGGCGCAGCAGCCACAGGGCGCGGCGGTCCACGAAGCGACGCGCCAGGCGCTGGTGCAGGGCGTCGCTCAGGCGGTCCTCGATGGCGCGGGTGCGCTCCTGCCAGTGGCGTGGGTCCTGCAGCCAGCGGCCCTGGAAGGCCACATACGTCCAGGTGCGGACGAAGGCGATGCGGGTCATCAGGGCGTCGATCTCGCCGGTGACCCGGTCCAGCCGGCGCAGGCGCCCGTCCACCCAGTCCTCGTCCAGCAAGCCCGCGGGGCCCGAGAGCTGCAGGTAGAGGTCGGCCAGCAGGGCGTAGTGGTCCTGGAAGAGCTGCTTGCGGTAGTCGGGGATGCGGCAGGTGTCCCACAGCAGCGCCACCCGCGCGGGGCCCCGGGCCCGGACCAGCACGTCCTCGCGCCGCAGCAGGGCCTCGAGCGAGCGCTCGTCCTCGGCGTCGCGCACCCGGCGCAGGCCC
>JBDRKM010000411.1:0-9036 GCA_043814015.1 Pseudomonadota bacterium | reverse complement strand
CCCCAGGCCCCCGCCGCGAACCCCGCGCTCCGGCGCCGCGGCCCCCTGGTCGGGCTGGCGCTGCTGCTAGGCGCGGCGGCGGCGTGGGCCGTCGTGCGGCCTGACCGGCGCTGGGGAGGCGCCAGCCCGACAGCCCTCGAGGCCCAGGGCGCCCCGGCCCCCACCGGAGCCCCGGAGCAGGCCTCTCCCCCGCGCGCCGAGGAGCCCGTCGCGCTTCCGCCGCCCGAGCCCGAGGGTGTAGAGCCGGATCTTGAACCTCCACCTCCCCAGCCCGTCATCGCCGCGCCCGCACCCCACGCCGTCCAGCCCGCGCCCCCTGCCGAGCCAGCGCCCGCGGGCGGGATGCTGACGGTCAGCAGCCGCCCCACCGGCGCGAAGATCTCGCAGGACGGCTGGGAACGCGGCAGCACACCAGCCACGCTGTCCATCCCCGCCGAAGGCTCACTGGTCGAGATCGAGATCGAGGGCTTCCCGCCTCTGCGCGCGCGCTGCCCCACGCCGTCGGCCGATGGGACGCTGCTGTGCTGGGACTTCCGCGTCCAGGGCCCCTGCCGGCGCTCCATCATGAACTGCGAACCGATCCAGTAGACCGATCGCGCGGCCGAGCCCGCGCTCCATCCGTTGGAGGAACCCATGATCCCGCCGCGCCGAGCCCTGCCCCTGCTGGCCGCGCTGCTCGCCTCTGGCGGGAACACCGCGCTCGCTGCACCCTCGAGGATCGTGCTGGTCTACGGTGAGGATCTGGGTCGGGCGCTCGCCCACATCGAGGAGCAGGGGCTGCCCTCTGTCCGGGTGGACGCCTACCGGCTCTCGACCCTCTGGCAGGGGCGCCCGCCGGTGATCCTGGGCGCCGAGGCCCGACCCTGCCAGGGGGAGCCCACCACCAACGCCACGCTGCGCGCCCAGTCCGAGTTGGCCGAATCCCTCTACTTCAACCGCGATGTCGACAGCGCCCTGGAGACCATCGACGGCGCCGTACGAGGGCTCTCCTGCCTCGATCGGGAGCTCGAGGAGTCTCTGGCAGCCCGCGCCTTCTTCCTGAAGGGGGTCATCCACGACGACATCGGCCAAGCCCAGGCCGCCCGGCAGGCGTTTGACCGGGCGCGGATCTTCGACCCGGACCTGGAATGGGATCCCGACTTCGACCCGCGGCGCGCGGCATTCACGGACGAACCGCGCTGGGCGGGCAGCTCTGAACAGGCCACCCTGCACCTGGGGCCCCTGCCGCTCGCCCACGCGCGCGTCTCCATCAACGGGCTGTCGCCGCAGCCGGGCGTGGAAGGGGTGAAGCTGCCGCCAGGCGAGCACCTGGTGCAGGTCCTCGATCCCGAGCCGCGCACCTTCACCCTGACCCTCGCGCCCGCCCAGGAGGCCTGGCTGGTGGTGCCCACCGAGCGCATGGACGAGCTCGTGGCGCGGCTCGACGAACCCGGGGTCCGCACCTGGCTGGGCGTGCTGTTCGCGGCCTGGCCGCTCAGCGAGCCCATCGAGGAGGCCTGGCTGGTCCATGGCTCCCAGAGCTGGCGGTTCAAGCCCCCAGACAAGTGGGTGGCCGCACAGCGCCCACCACGCCCCGTGGCCGAGCCGCTACTGCGCGCTAGCGGCCAGGTCCTGCTCCTGGGCGGGCTGGGCGCCACCGCCGCCTTCACGGTGGAGCGGCTGCGATTCGAGCAGGCCCTCACCACCCTCCCCGAGCGCGGCTACTGGCCTGAGGCCGAACCCCAGGTCGAGGACGAGCTGGGGCGCCACGCCCTGGCGGCCGAGCGGGGCATCGCCATCGGAGCAGGCACGGCGACCCTCGGCGCGGGCCTCTGGCTGGCCTCGCGCTGGCTCATGCCCAAGCGCAACACCAGCCTGACCCTCGCAGTCGCCCCTGGTGGGGTGGGCCTGGCGTTGCGGACTGAGCTACCCTGACTCACGAACTGAGAACGCCGCTCCCTCTGCCAGCGCGACTGTCGGAGTCTGACAAGGGATCCGCGCGCGAGGTGTCCATGTCCCGCATCCCCAGCCTGCTCCTGCCCCTGACCCTGGCGGGCAGCGCCTGCTACGAGCCCTGCACCGAAGAGAACGCGCCGGCCTGGTACCAGGACGCCGACGAGGACGGCTTCACGCCTTCCCTCGACCCGGTCCACGCCTGCTGGGCGCCCGGCCCCGACTGGGCGGCCGCGGTCGGCGCCGAACCGGACTGCGATGACGCGGACGCCAGCGTGCACCCCGAGGCCGAGGAGACCTGCGATGGCCAGGACGACGACTGCGACGGAGAGGTGGACGAGGGCGTGACCACCACCTTCTGGGCCGACGCCGACGCCGACGGCTACGGCGACGCCGCGCTCCCCGAGCGGGCCTGCACCTGCCCCGCTGGCGACGCCGAGCGCGATGACGACTGCGACGACGGCGACGCCTCCACCCATCCGGGGGCCGAGGAGGCCTGCGACGGCGTGGACAACGACTGCGACGGGGAGGTGGACGAGGGCGTGACCACCACCTTCTGGGCCGACACCGACGGCGACGGCTGGGGTGACGAGGCGACCCCCGTTCAGGCCTGCGCGCCGGGTGGCGGGCTGGTGGCGGAGGCCGGGGACTGCGACGACGGCGACGCCGCGGTGTACCCCGGCGCCACGGAGCACCTGAACGACCGTGATGACGACTGCGACGAGGCTCTGGACGACCTGCCGATCACCTCGGTGGCCGCAGGCCTGCTCGAGGGTGACGCGCCCCACCAGCGTGCCGGCACTGGGCTGGTCCTTGGCGGCGACTTCGTCGAGGGCACCATGGACTCCGCGGGCGACGACTTCGCGGTGCTGGGCAGGGCGGAGGAGCCCACGCCCCTCTGGGCCATGGACGCATCGGTCTACGCATCGGGAGGGCTCTTGGGTCTCACGGCGGCTTCGGTGCAGGAGATCGCGGACCCCTTCGAGCTCGAGAGTCTCCGCGGCCCCATGCGCGACCTGCTGTCGATCGGCGATCCGGGGGACGATTGGCTGATGACGGGCTCGGTCTACACCTGCCACGCAGCCGCCCTCTTCGGCCATGACGCGTTCGACGTGGATGACTTCCTGTCGGTCCAGGGCCACCCCTCCGCCACGCTGTTCGGGGACACCACCGGCGGGGCCTGGTGGCTCGATGTCCCCAGGCCTCCCTGTGGCGATGAGTGCCGCCAGCCCCGGGCTTCGGCGGGCGGTTTCCCGGACCGGGACGCGCCGGGGACACCCTGGATCGCCATCGGCCTGGACCGCTACGACGACCGCGACGTGGGCTCGGAGAGCGGCGCGCTGGCCTTCTTCGAGGGGCCCTTCGGCCTCGGCGCCGAGGTCGACGACGACAGCTCATGGATCCGACACCTGGTGGGCGAGGGCAGCGGCAGCCACCTGGGTACCGACCTGCTCCTGGAGGATTTCGACGGCGCGCTGTCACCCGCGGGAGATCCCTCCCAGGACCTGCTGGTGGGCGCGGGCGAGTACCCCGGCAACGGCGACGCGCGGGGCGCGATCTACCTCGTGCTCGCCGAGGACGTCATCGACAGCCCGATCACCGGATACCTGGGGGACGACGTGCCCTACCGCGTCCGCGTGGAGGGCTCGGTGGAGGGCGAGGGGCTCGGCAGCCTGGGCACGCTGGTGCCCCCGGGCGATCTCGACGGCGACGGCCTGCTGGACCTGGCGATCCCCTCACCCACCACCAACCGGGTCTACGTGCTGCTCGCGCCCGCCCAGCGTTTCCTGGACCATGTCGAGCTCTCCGACGCAGAGCTGAGCTACGACGCCGACCTGTACGCCTTCGAGGCCCAGGGCGTGGGCTTCGGCGCGGCCGTGGCCGCCGCCTCGGACCTGGATGGCGACGGGCTGGACGATCTGGCCGTGGGGGCGCCCGACGCCCCGGGCGAGGACGACACCAGTCTCACAGGCGCGGTCTGGGTGTTCTCCCTGGCGCGCGGGTCCTGGTCCTCCACCGCGCCCAACAGCCCGGACCAGGCCGTCCTGTGCCTCTACGGCGAGCACGCCGGCGACGCCTTCGGCGCCTCCCTGGCCGCGGGCGGCGACCTGGACGAGGACGGCCAGGACGATCTGCTGATCGGCGCGCCGGGCTGGGATGCGCGCTGGGATCTCGGCTTCGAGACTGACGAGGGCCGGGTCTACACCCTGCTGGGACAGGTGCTCTGACCCATGGCAGCGCCGGTCGCCAGCGTCATCCTCACCCTCGGCGCAGGCGCCGACGGACGGGACGTGGTGCTGGTGGAGGAGGGCCGCCCGCCGCTGCTGGCGCGCCTGTCCGAGGCGCCTGTGCGGGGGCTGGAGCGCGTCTCGGCCATGCTCCGCCCCCCCGGCGGCCTGCTGGTGCCGGGGGACGACGCCGACGCGGTCGCTCGCGAGCGCGTCGCCGCCCTGGCGCTCGCCGGGCTCTTCGCTGGTGAGGGCACCCGGGCCATCACTCAGCGCCTGACCTGGATCGGCGGTGCCGCCGAGGGTCGCGGGGCACAGCTCCACGTCCTGCTGGACGTCCGCGATCCCGCGCTCAGGGCCCTGCCCTGGGAGACGGTGGAGGGGCTACCCCGGGAGCGCTGCGCCCTGGCGGGCTGCCGCATCCTGCGCCTTGGCGAGGGGCGGGCCGAGCGCCGGACGGAGCGCAGCACCCACCTGGAGGTCCTGGTCTACGCCCCCGAACGCGAAGACCCGACCTGCGCGCGGGTGCTCCGGGACCTGCGGGCCAACCTCGCGCCCCTGCCGCGTGTGGCCATGCACGACCTGGCGGTAGGCGAGGAGCCAGCGCCACCCCTGCCAGGTGTGCTGCGCGCCGTCCACATCGTGGCGCACGGCCACGAGGCCCTCGGCCGGGTGACCCTGGCCATCGGCGAAGGTCGCCGCCTGAGCGCCGAGTCGGCTCTGCACGGGCTCATGACGGCCCTCGCCGGCGCTGGGCTCGCGGTGCTCGACATCTGCGGCGGCGGCGCGGGGGGACCGGCACCCGAGGACGTGCCCGCCTGGCGCCTGCTCGAGGCCGGGGTGGCCGCCTGCGTTGCGCCCTCCGTGCCCCTCGCGGTGGAGGCCTCCACCGCCTTCTCCACCGCGCTCTACGCCGGCCTGATCCGGGGTGACAGCCTGGCCGGCGCGGTGGCCGCGGGGCGCCGGGCCCTGCGGGGCCTCGGGCTCGATCACCCCTCCTGCCGCTGGTACAACCCGGTGCTGGTGGTGGCCGACGGCCAGGGTGCCGCCTGCCAGCCCGTGCTCGACACCCCCTGCCTGCCCGTGGACGCGCCGGTCGGCGATCCCTCAGCCGAAGGCTTGCTGCGGCGGGCCTCGCGCCTGGCCGAGGCCCAGGGGTTCCTGGGCCTGGAGCAGGTCGCCCTGAGCCTGGCCGGCTGGGATCGCACCTCACCGCTGCTCTCCCTTGCGGCTGGCTCCCTGCCCGCCGTGAGCCGCGAGTTGCCCGTCTTCCTCCCGGGAATGGGGGAGCGCGCCCTGGCGATCACCCCGCGGCTGACGCAACTCCTGACGGGCCTCCCGCCAGGCTATGGCACCGACGATCTGCTGCGAGCCCTGGTGGGGGTGCCCTGGGTGGCACGACGGCTCGACCCGCGGGTGGTCTCCCGGGTATTGCTCCACACCGTGGACGACCGCAGCACGCGCCCGCTGGGGGCGCGCCTGCCCGGCGCCCTGCTCGAGGCCTCGGGGCGGGGGCTGCAGTTCGAGGTCCTGGGCGGCCCCGATGACGGCCGCCTGCTCGCCCTGGAGCAGGCGGGCGAGGTCCTCGGCCGCTGGGATCCCCAACGGGACGGGCCCGCGCGCACCCGCCTCTTCCTGGACGATGGCCCTCGGGATCCCCACTTCTCCCGCAGCCACCTGCGCTCCGAGGGGGGCGGGCGCGTCACGGTCCTCGCGCCGACCTGGCGCCTGATCGAGGGCGCCCCGGCCCAGGCACTGCAGGGAACCGTATCGCTGCACGGGGGCGAGGAGCTGCTCCTGGGTGGCGGAACCCACCTGGAGGTGCGGCGTGCTGGCTGACGGCACGGGCTCCGGGGGCGGTCAGGCCTGGGCGGGCTGGCAGGCCGAGCGCCAGCGTCGCATCGTTCTGGCGGCCGACCCCGCGCGGCAGCCGGAGCTCATGGCGGCCTGGCCCTTCGCCGGGCGCGAGGCGCTCCTGCCCGCCCTGCTCGGCCCGCTGCAGATTCCGGACAGCCCCGACATCCGTCGGCTCGCGGGCTGGGTCTTCGGCCCCGCGCCGGCCTCTGGGAGCGCGCCTTCCTGTGCGCTGCAACAGGACCTGCACGTCCTGGCCCAGGCCGAACCCCGGCGGGTCGAGCCGGAGCAGCGCCGAGCCGCCGCCCTCTACCTGCTCGCGCGCCTCGGCGAGGAGCTCGCGCGCCGCGAGCATGGCGCCTGGCGCGCCCAGCGCTGGCCCGAGGACCCCCGCGACGCCGAAGCACGGCACCTCTGGGGGCTGGCGCTCGGCGGCCGGGACACCTTCGAGGCTGGCGCGCTGTTCCAACGCCTCTTCAGCGCCGAGGTGACGCGGGCCTTCCAGGGCGTCTGCATGAGCGTGGGCCTCTCCTCCGACTTCGCCAGGGAGAAGGCCGCGCTCGCGCGGGAGCAGATCGACCTGGCCGGCCTGGGCATGCACCAGGACATCGCGGCGCGCGTGGTGGAGACCTCCGGGGAGCCCATCGACGCATTGGTCCACAGCCTGGGGCCCGGCGGCCTGCAGGGCGCCTGGACCTCCATCCGGCAGCACCTCTCCTGGGACCGCGCCCGGCGCGCCCTGGTGCCGGACGAGACCGATCCTCCTCCCGAGATCTTCCCCGAAGGCGCCGACCTGGTGGTCTTCCAGCGCCTGCTGGCCCACCTGGCCGCGGGCCAGGCGCCCCCTCACCGGATCGGCCTGCCCGGCTGGGGGGTGGTGGCCGCCAACCGGGCGCGGATGCGCGGCCGGCTGCGCGCTCTGGTCGCCCGGGAGCCCGCGGGCCTGGCGCGCGCCATCCTCGGGCTCGACGCCCTGTGGGCCCGCAGCGCGGCCGCCGTGGGGCGCCACGCCTGGGAGTGGGCCTGGCGTGAGGCCCGGGTGGGCTTCGGCTTCCACCTGGACCGCATGCGCGCCGCGCCCTGCACCGCAGGGTCGGACGCAGGCGACGCCAGCGAGCCGCTGGGCCCCGAACACGAGGGTGCGGTGCGGACCTTCCTGCTCTCCATCCTGGCGCGGGACCGCTGGGACACCCTCGAGCGCTGGCTGCAGGGCGCGGCCGGGCGCAGCCTGGGGGGCAGCTTCTACCGCCACCTGGCCCGGATCCCCGTAGCGCTCGCGCACCCCGGCGCCAACCGCTACCGCCGGCTCTGGGAGCACCTGAGCGACGGTGGCCTCGACGCCTACCTGCCCAGCCTCGAGGAGGTCGCCCGGCGCGTCGTGGCAGTCCCGGAGGGTCGAGACACCAAGGCCACGCTGCGCGCCGCGCTGCGACCCGACTGGGACCCCGAGGCCATCGCGCTGCCCCAGCACCACCTCACCACCCTGCGGCGCTCCTTCGAGCGCTTCCTCACCGCCGGCGGCCCCCAGGCGGGCCCGGGAGGCGCACCATGACCGGAACGGAACGCGATCTGATCGGCTATGCCCTGGGGCTCTCGGAGCCGGGCGATGCCCTGGCCCTGCACGACCGCCTGCTGGACGATCCGGCCCGCAGCCTGAGCGTGGCGGGTGCGGCCACCCTGGCAGGCCTGCCGAGCCCCGGGCCCCAGGTGCGCGCCCCCTCCCTCGGCGCCGAGCCCGGGCAGACCCTCGGCCCCGCTGAGCACCCCGTACCCGGCGACCGCATGGTGCTGCGCGTGACGCCGCCTGTCTCAGCCGAGCGCCTGCGCCTGGCTCTCTTCCAGAAGGTGGACGGGAACGAGATCCTGCTGTTCCCGCGCCCCGGCCGCCCCTGGCCAGGGTTGGAGGTCTTCCGCGCGGAGGGCCCAGAACGCCTGGTGGACCTGGTGCTCGAACCGCCACCCGGCCTGCACTGCTACACCCTGGTGCTCCTCCCAGCCGAGCTGTTCCGCGAGCCCTGGCCGGCAGACGACCCGCGCTGGGTCCACGTGCGGGAGGCCGCTCGGCGCGGGGACCTGCCCTCTGCGAGCGCCGAGATCGAGGTCGCCAGTGCGGCAGGGACCGCCAGCGAAAACGCGAGCTGAGAACCCGGGCCTCCTTGCCAGGAGGGTGTCCGCGGCGCACCTACGCGACCGTGGTCCTTTCGAGGAGTCCGAGATGAAGCTCGCCATCACCACCCTGTTCGTCTTCCTGGTCAGCACCCCCGCGTTCGCGGTCCGCCAGTCCCACGACGCCGACGACTTCGACGGCACCTACGCCATCGAATGCGAGGCCGTGGCCGTCAACCTCCACCTCGGCGCGGTCGCCTGGGTGGGCGGCTCCGGCGGTTCCTGGGGCACCGGGGTCACCGAGATCCTCTCCTGCGACCCCATCCTCCCTTACGACGAGGCCTGGTACGGCGTCTACGACCCGGCCTACGCCGACTGCCCCGCCTGGCTCCTCGGCGAGGAGGGCTGCGACGAGTACGCCTCTGGCGTGGCCGACGGGTACATGGAGGTCAACAACGCCGCCATCGGCATCATCCCCTACGAGGTCGATCTGGACGTGATCACCACCCACCCGGTCAACCGCTGGCTCGGCATCTACCCCGGCAGCTCCTACAACTACGCCCCCCTGGGCGACTGGGCCGGCTCCCTGATCATGGACAACCGCAACGGCTACGCCGGCAACTACATCAGCGGCGCCATCGGCCTGGCCGTGCCCTGGACGGGTGTGGGCTGCATCAACGCGGGCGCTGCCCTGGCGCTGGGCACCGTGGACCCCTACGACGACTACGCCGTGGACGGCGAGTTCGGCGCCATCGACGAGCTGATCTGCGGCGCGGGCGACGCGGACGCCGGCTTCCTGGTCACGGTGGGCCTGGCCGTAGCCAACACCGTGGTCGGCGAGAAGAGCGAGTAGATGCGCCTGCGCTGGCTCGCTGCCCTCGCGGGCGCCGTGGCGGGTGTGGCCGTGGTCCTGGCC
>JBDRKM010000410.1:0-8448 GCA_043814015.1 Pseudomonadota bacterium | reverse complement strand
GTCGAAGATCGTCGAAGTCTCGACGGTTTTTCGTCGACCGTCGACGATCTTCGACACCCCGTGGGTCGTGATGGTCTGCGAAAGACGGCGTTGGAGGGTGCGTGGACCCGGACTCACTGGTCCGTGGGTGGCTGGCTCGGTCCTTGCTACGGATTCGAGCCATGCTGCACCTGGCCCTTCATGCACGCGACGATCTCTGGCTCTTCCATGACTGGGTGGAAGCCCAGGCTCTCTGGGTTCGCCTGGTGAAGGCGGCGCCTCTGCACCACCTCTGCCTGATGCCGGATCACGTCCATCTGCTCGCCCGCGCGATGGATGAGCGGCGCGTGCGCGCGGCCCTGAGCGGCTATACGCGCTGGCTCGCGCACCACAGGGGCGAACCAGGCCTGCACCTGTGGCGTCCCGTGGAGCCTCCGGTATCCCTGACCAACCGCGAGCACCTGGAGCGCACCCGGCGCTACATCCTGCTCAACCCCTGTCGTGGGCGGCTCGTGTCGGACCCGCTGGCGTGGCCGTTCTCCACGCATCGCGATGCGCTGGGCCTGGCCTGGCCTGCGGTCCGGCGCACGGTCTCTGATCCGGCTGGCTTCCACGCCTATGTCTCTCGGGATCGCGCCGTGACCCCGGAGGGCACCGATCTACCTGTGCGCGATCTCGTCGAGCCGGACTTCGAGGATGTCGTGCAGGCCGTCAGCGCAGTGACGCGCACCCCGCTGGCGCGGGTGCCGCGCCCTGTCCTGGTCCGGTGCCTGCGCACGCTCACGCTGCTGTCGGCCCGCGGCATCGCACGCGAACTGGGCTGCGCGCCGAGCAGCGTGACCCGCGTCGCGCCGGGTCGTGACGGGCTGGCGGTGGCAGTGGAGCGGGTCGTGGGAGACGGGCGCTTTCCGGGGCTCGACGGAGAGGACCTCCGGCGGACTCCTGCCGGCCGCCGCTACCGGGAGTATCTGGTGGCCAAGGGTTGCGCGCGGCGCCGGGATGATCCCTGACCGACCCATGCCCCATGAAGTCGAACGCCGGGTGGACCCATCCTCCTCGAAGTCGAACACCTGAGCACGCCGCGGCGCAGCGGAGGCCGGCACGGTTGCGGGGAGTCGCCGAATATCGGCGTATTACGGTTGTGGCGCGCGGGCGCGGCGAGGGGATGTTGCGATCCGGGGTGCATGGGCCGGACGGGTGTTGCGATCAGGGGAGCTTGGGTGCAGTGGAGGTGATGGTGGCCTCGGTGAACAGCGCGAAGCTCGCGTCGGGGCTGGTGGTGAGCTCCAGCGTGAGGGGCAGCACCCCGGGGACGGGGGCCAGGGGCCAGCGCAGCAGGCCGGTCGCCAGGGGGACTTCGGCGGTCAGGACCTCGATTTCGCCCGCGGTGAGCCTCACGGTGAGGGTGCCGGCGGGTGCCTCGTCGGCGACGCGCAGGCGCAGGGACAGGGTGGTCGGGCCAGGAAGCGGCGCGGACGGGCCCAGGGTCGCGCGATCACCGGGGTAGAGCCACCAGCCGCCGCAGTGACGGGAGGGATCGAGCCCCAGCGCCAGCTCGCCGTCGCCTCCGGAGGCCGCCAGCACGCCCACCTCGGCGTGGTACCAGCCGTGGCCCTGCTCGACCTCGGCCCTGGTGGTGTGGGGCAGGAGCACGCCGTCGCGCGTGACCACCAGGGGCGAGCAGCAGCGGGCCACCTCGTGCTCGGTGCAGGCCTCGTCCGAGAGCGGCGTATGGCCATCGAGGTGCAAGGACAGGTAGCGTTCGCTCTCTGGATGGACCGAACGGAGCGCCACGGGCGGCGGCTCGGCGGTGAAGCGTGGCGGCGCGTCCAGCAGCCGAACCGCCTCTGCGGCGCGGCCTCCCAGCGCGCGTGCCACGTGCCAGGTCAGGCGGCTGGCGCCCAGGGGGCCGAGGTGCACGTCGTCCCCCCAGTCGCCCGCGGTGAAGGGGATGTCGGAGAGATCCACCCAGGCGCCCCCGCCCTGCTCCACCAGCGAGCGCGCCCCCGCCACCAGGCCCGGAGCCTCCAGCACCTCCCGCTCCTGCCACGCGGCCAGCAGGGGCGCGCGGACCACCACCAGGCGGGCGCCGTGCGCCGCGCACAGGGCGAGGAGGTCGGGCAGGAGGCTGTCCGCGGCCTGGGCGGGGGGCGCGACGCTGGGGGCTGCGTCGCCCTGGGGCAGGGGGATCGAGGGTGGCGGCGCGGCCGCGAAGTACTCGCCGAAGAGCGCGTCCGAGGCCTCGTCCAGCAGGCCGCGCCCGGAGATCCCCGGGTGGGCCAGCAGCCCGACTGTGCCCGCGGCGATGCCACCCAGCAGCCCCTCGCGCAGCTCGAGCGCGCGCTGCCGCGCCCGGCCCCACCCGGTGGCCTCGCCGGTGAGGCCGGGCAGCTTGCGTCGCAGGACGGGCTCGTCCTTGGACATCACCGGGACCAGCAGGCGCAGGCGCTCGTCGGGGGACACGTCGCCGGCGAGCAGCTTGTCCAGGGTGCCGTAGGCCACCACGGTCCGCGGACGGCAGCCCGCGCCGAAGACCTTGTTCTCGACCACCGCGTACCAGACGGGGCCCGAGGAGCCGTGCACCGTCAGCGAGGACACGCCGTCGGGCGACAGATCGAGCTGGGCGGCGAGCTCGTCGGCGGGCAGGTCGCTGCGGGTCTTGGAGTTGCCCAGCAGCACCACCTCCGCGGTGGAACAGTCTTCGAGGGTGTCCAGGGCGGGGACCTCGGGTACCGCCGGCCCGGGTCGGGAGAGGACCGCGCCGCCCCCGGCCAGCAGCGCCAGGGCCAGGAGCCCGCCAGCCAGGCCTCTAGAACCGGAAGTAGAAGTGTGAGGTAGGAAGGAAGCCATGTATTCCGCGCTGTGCCCGGAAGTTGTGCCCGGATCATGCACCCACCACCCTTACCAGCCCCGCCGCCTGGCGTCGCGCCAGCTCGGCGATCAGGTCCTCGATGGTGAACGCCTCCAGCCCGCTGCAGGCTTCATCGGGGGGGCAGAGCGCGATCACGTTGTCTCCTTCGGGCAGCAGCGCGGCGCCGAGCCCGGCGCGCCGCATCGCGGACCGCTTCTCCGACGCGCGGACCTTGCGGTAGGCGCGCAGCGACACCTCCGGGCTGTGCCCCAGCAAATCGCCGCTCGTGCTGGGGTCGTTGTGGCCTCCGTAGAGGAGGTCGTCGACGTAGCGCCGCACGCCCTGGGCGGTGAAGTGCGGCACCCCGGCCGCGTCGCAGGCCGCCGCCAGCTTCAGGCGCATCGTCGAGGCGTAGATGTGCCGGCGGCCGGTGACCCGCAGGGCGATCTCCTCGGGCGGCGCCTCCAGCAGCAGGTCGCCCGGCGCGCCAGCCCGCTTGCGCTCGGTCATCCACGCCAGGTGTTGCGGGTGGATCGGCACCGTGCGCACCTTCCCCCTCTTGCCGTGGAGGGTCAGGGTCTGCGCATCGAGATCTACGTCGGCGAGGGTCAGCTTCTCGGAGATCTCGCGGAGCCGCGCCCCGTTCCAGGCGTACTGCTCCACGGCGAGCCGGTAGTCACCGTCCAGGTGAGCCAGGACGGCGCGCACCTCCGCCTGGGTCGGGTTGTAGTGGTTGTTGACATACACCTCGGGGTCGGGCTGGAGGACAGGGGGCAGCGTCCCGGAAACCCACCCTTTGTCTCGTCCCCAGTTCCAGGCGAATCCGAGGAAAGCCAGCTCCCGCTCCACCGATCTGTCGCTGCGGGACGGCCTGGTGTCGTGGTACCGGCGGTTGACCGCGTAGGTCGTGAGGATGTTCTCATCGAGGCGGTTGAGCAGCAGATCGCCGATCCATGCCGAGAGGTGGCCAGCGTGGAGCTCATACTTGTGGTAGCTCTGGGGGTGGATGAGGCCGCGCTGGGTCTTGGGCCGCGCCCGCTGGTCGCCCTCCCAGACCTGGCTCTTTCGATGGGCGAGGTAGCGCGCCAGGAGATCGTCAACGGTCTTCGGGGGCGCCTGGTCCGCCGATGCGGCGGATCGTTGGTGCGCCCCCGCCGCGACGAGCCTTGCCACGGCGGCCATCGCCTCCTCGCGGGTGGCCCAGCCCGTCCACACCGTGTCCCGCTCCACCTTCCGCCTCCCCCGCCAGTAGTAGCGCGCGTCCTCGCGCGGACCGCGCATCGCCGTCACGCGGACCGGGCCGACCTCCGCGGGCTTGGGCTTGGGCTTGTTGCGGGCCATGGGGTGCCTCCAGATCGAGGGCCGCGAGCCATGCGCGGAAGGGCGCCACGAGCTTGCGACCGAGGGGGGTGAGGGGTGGGGCTGCGCGGCGAACGTCGCCCTCGCGCAGGCCGAGCGCGAGGGCGACCTCGGCGGTGGAGATCGGGGTCTCGGGTGAGGCGACCAGCGCGGCATGGACCTGGACCCGCGCGGAAGCGCGCTCCTCGCGGCGGCGGCGCTGGTGCTCGGCCCTGGAGTGATGGCGTGTCTGCGCGCACCGCAGGGCGCTGGCGGCGTGCTCGCCCGCCACGAAGATGCGCCCATCACGGAGGTCGGCCGTAGTGTAGCCGGCCCGCAGGGTAGCCCGGAAAAAGGTGAGCCCTGTGCTGCTCTCGCGCTCCGGGTACAGATCGTCGATAGCGGGTTCGCGGTCGAGGCGGATGGGCGGATCCCCCTCCCGGTACGTGTCCGCGACCAGCCGGGCGAGGGTGCCATGCGCGTACTCATCTGGGTCCGCGGCGACCGAGTCGGGGGGCAAGGGGACGATGCGGGTGGTAGGGGTGGCGCGTAGAGCCATACGGGATACTCCGTATCAGCTTAAGGCATCTAGAATCTCAATACGAATCTACTTCACTCATGAGGTGCTGTCAACATGCTGCCGTCGAGCATCGAGCTTCCACTGGTCCTGGGGCGCCTGCTGGGCCACCTCCGCAACGAGGCGCGCCTCACCCAGCGCGCCTTCGCGGCGAGCCTGGGCATGGGGCAGGCAAAGCTGGCCGGGATCGAGGCTGGTCGCACGAACGCCTACGTGGCGCAGCTCCTCGTCATCGAGCGCGGCCTGATCGAGCGTGGCGCCCTGACCCGACACGGGCAGGTGCTGGAGCTGCTCGACCTCGCCCTGCGGGATCTGGCCGAGCGCGGCACGACCACCACCCACGGGCGGGTGGCGTTGCTCGCCGATCGCGATGAGATCGCCGAGCTCGACCGCATCCTCGGGACGGTGGTCCAGGGGTACTTCGAACGCGAGCGGCGAAAGCGCCCTGCGGAGGTGATCATGGCGGGTGATTCCGGGGGTGACACGGCCTACGGCGGTCCTCCGACGGGCCCGGTCACCCGACGGCGGGTGCGGGGGGTGGGCGGTGAAGGGTAGCGCAGGCTGAGGTGGGACGAGCACGATACCCTTGGGGCTGGTCCCATCCTGGAGCACTCCCATGGGCAGCACCACGGTCCGACTCACCCGCGCCGAATTCCAGAACTTCAGAGGGTTCGACAGGCTCGAGGTCGAGCTCGCGCCGGAGTTCAACCTGATCCTGGGTGCGAACGGTGCGGGGAAGTCGTCGTTGATCGATGGGCTGGCCATGGCCGTGGGGTGTACGCTGCGCCAGCAGTGGGGGCCCAAGCCTGCTCTGACGGACATCCGCAAGGTCCTGCGGCAGGGCGAGGGCGCACCGACTCTGGAGATCGTCGAGCCGTGCGTCGTCTCCATGGAGGCGTCGCTCAACGAATGGTCTGCAGGCTGGTCCGTGGGGATCAGCTCGGTGAACGGGAAGACCCAGAACCTCCCGCGAGAGCTTCAGGCTTGGTGGAAGTCCGTCGAAGAAGGCGCCTCCTGCACTCCTCCCGCCGATCTCCCCGTTTTCGCCCGCTACGACTCCGCGCGCGCCTGGTCGCACCTCGACGCCAGCCAGACCGACACCGCGCTCCCCTCCCGGGACGAGGGCTGGCGCACCTGGTGGCAGCCGAGCACGAGCTTCCCCAAGGTCAGCACCTGGATCCGGCGCCAGACCTTCGCCGACCTGCAGGCCAAGGCGACCCTCCCCCAACTCCAGGCCGTCCGCCGCGCCGTCACCGACTGCCTCGGGGACGTGGAGGACTTCTTCTACGACATCCGCAGCGAGCAGCTCCAGGTGCGGCTGGCCGACGGGCGCCTGCTGCCCATGGCCCTGCTCTCCGACGGCTACCGCAACGTCATCGCCATGGTCGCCGATCTGGCGTGGCGCGCCGCGACCCTCAACCCCCACCTGGGCGCCGAGGCGCCGGCCCGCTCCCCCGGCATCGTGCTCATCGACGAGCTCGACCTGCACCTGCACCCTGCCTGGCAGCGGCGGGTGATCGGCGATCTTCGGCGAACCTTCCCCGCCATGCAGTTCGTGGCCACCACCCACTCGCCCCAGGTGCTGGCATCGGCGCGGCGGGAGTGGGTCCGGCTCCTCGATGGCGGCCCGGTGGCCCGCATCGTGGCCCACGTGCAGGGCCGCGACAGCAACAGCCTGCTGGAGGACGTCTTCGGCGTCCCCGAGCGCCCCGATGAGGACAAGGCGGCGTTGGCCCTGCTGTTCGAGCACATCGACCGCGAGCGCTGGGCCGAGGCGCGGGCCGCGCTGGCGTCGCTGCTGGAGCAGCTCGGTCCGGACGACCCCGAGCTGGTGCGCGCCCGCTGGCTGATCGACGCCGAGGACGCCTGAGGTGCTGCGGTTCCCCAAGGGTGCCGAGCCCCGTGCGCTCGTCGAGGCGCGCGCGACCCCTGGGTCCACCTGGGAGACCCTGCAGGGGGAGGCCAAGCTCCAGGTGCGGGCCGATCTGGCGCGCGATCAAGGCTGGCGTTGCGCGTACTGCCAGCGCCGCATCCAGCATGCGGCCGACCGCATGAAGATCGAGCACTGGGCCCCGCGGGCCGGGGGCGGGGAGGATCTGGCCTGGAGCAACCTGCTCGGCTGCTGCCTCGGCGACGCTGACCTCGAGGCTGGGGTCGAGCCGGGCACCACCCCCAGGAAGGACCGCATCCACTGCGACACCTCGAAAGGGGACCGCGACCTCTTCCTGCACCCGGTGGAGGGACAGGGGCCGGACCCCAGGGCGTCCCTGCGGTACCCGGGATCGGGGCAGGTCACGGCGGACGATCCGCGGGCCAAGCGCGACATCGAGGTGCTGAACCTGAACGCACCGCGCCTGCTCCGCGCGCGGGTCCAGGCCGTGGAAGCCCTCAAGTCCAGGCTCGACAAGCGGGGCTGGAGTGCCCGGCAGATCCGCGTGGAGATCGCGAAGCTCGATGAGCGCGATGCCGCGGGCCGCGGGCCCGAGCTCGCCGAGGTGGCGCGGTATCACCTGGCGCGGTGGGAGCGGCGGCGGTCCTGAGGGGGGCGCGGGGTGGTGCTTCGCGAACTCCACGCATCGGGGCAGTGGACGCCGCACGAAGCGGGGCCGGGATCGAGCCTGAACAGGTGTGGAGTTCCCGCCAGCGACGTCGTACCCCCCGCCGCACCGGCGAGGAGGACGCTGCGACATCTACCTGCGGTTGGGGAGCGGTCAGCGGTCAGCAGTCAGCAGTCAGCAATCAGCTACGAACGAGGTACGAAGTTCGATACCGAGAAGGCTACGGCCGAAGCTGCCGAAACACAGTCTGGGTGCCGGCTGCTTTCGGAATGGCCAGCGAAAACCATCTTGCTGAAGGCTGAATGCTGATAGCTGACAGCTCTCCGGCAGCCCTGAACTGTCGGCTGATTTGGTTGGTGCCTGCGGTTGCCAGCCCCCGCCTCGGCCTTCCCAGCGCCACCTGGGTGGCCGGGGTTTCTGCCGGGTCGGGGGTTGACAACCGCACCTACCCCATCATGTTTCAATGGTGCCCGGCCCGAAGGCCGGGAGGGGACGGTCCAGCAGCACGGAGAGGCGGTCGAGGTCTCGGCGGCTTCAATGGTGCCCGGCCCGAAGGCCGGGAGGGGACCGAGGAGGCGCATCCGTTCGTAGAGGTAGATGTAGTCGCTTCAATGGTGCCCGGCCCGAAGGCCGGGAGGGGACTGGGCGCCTCCGGTGGCGCCGTGGACGCCTACCGGCTTCAATGGTGCCCGGCCCGAAGGCCGGGAGGGGACTGACGGAGGGACGCGACAGAGCCCGCATCCCGCACGCTTCAATGGTGCCCGGCCCGAAGGCCGGGAGGGGACCCCGCGAGCACCTGGCCCTGAAGCTGGGCCGCCTCGGGCTTCAATGGTGCCCGGCCCGAAGGCCGGGAGGGGACAGAAAACGCGCCTGGGGGGCTCTGAAGTGCCCAAACGGCTTCAATGGTGCCCGGCCCGAAGGCCGGGAGGGGACCTGCGGTGGGAGCCCTGGGAGTATGGCGACCCGTGGACGCTTCAATGGTGCCCGGCCCGAAGGCCGGGAGGGGACCACGCCGCCCTGCGCTACCAGCTGGTCACGGTGGACGGGCTTCAATGGTGCCCGGCCCGAAGGCCGGGAGGGGACCGGGGTCTTCACCTTCAACGCGGCGACCTACACGCTGCTTCAATGGTGCCCGGCCCGAAGGC
>JBDRKM010000409.1:0-10681 GCA_043814015.1 Pseudomonadota bacterium | reverse complement strand
ATCCGCGTCCAGACAGACGCGCTCCACGTCACCCTGGCCCCCCTGTCCGCGCCCCATCGCACGCTCGCCGTCCAGGCCATGTGCCAAACCCTGAACGACACCGCCACCCTGTTCCCTGGCACCAGCCTGCGCCTCCACCTCGCGGTGGCCCCGCTGCCCCCCTCCTCCATGGCCTTCCCGGGGCCGCGGCAGGCGGCCGTCGAGGCCCCGGAGCCGGACTGACCGGACAGTTCAGCAGGGGCACATGTCAGGAGGTCTGGAATCAGCAAGCACATTCTTCGCGAGTCACCCCGCTCGGTCCCGTTCACCCCGAGGGTGAAGTGCGCGAGCGCCGGCTGCTGCCCGAAAGAGCTGATACCTGACCGCTGATACCTGACAGCTTCGTCGGCGGAGCCGACGATTTGGGGCCTGGCAGGGACGCGCCCAGCGCTCGGGCGCTGTGGTATCCTCGCCCGACCCCCCACACCGGAGACCCCATGCGCACTGTCCTGCTGCTGCCCGTCCTCGCCATCGCCTGCACGCCCGCCAAGAAGGACCCGAAGGACAGCGCGGCCGACACCTCGCCCCCGGTGGACACCGCGCCGCCCTTCGACACCGGCCTGTACGGCGAGCTGCACGGCGCTCGCCCCGCCGTGTTCCTGGAGGCCCCCGAGTTCGAGGCCACCGCCCACAACGGCGAGCTGCGCGGTCGCGAGCACCTGCTGGGCCACCCCACGGTGCTGTGGTTCTACCCCATGGCCTCCACCTCGGGTTGAACCACCCAGGGTTGCGGGTTCCGCGACCGCCAGGCCGACTTCGACGCGCTGGGCGTGACCATCGTCGGGGTGAGCTTCGATCAGCCGTCCGCCAACGCCTCCTTCGCCGAGGAGGAGGGCTTCGGCTACGAGCTGTGGTCCGATCTGGACCGCACCCTGGCCCAGACCTACGGCGCGGCCGACAGCGCCAGCCAGGCCATGGCCGACCGGGTCACGGCGCTGCTGGACGACGACGGCGTGTGGCGCCTGGCCTACGACCCGGCCAGCGCCTTCACCAACGCCCAGCTGGTGCTCGAGGACTGTGAGGTCCTGTTCGGGGACTAGCCGCGGATACCCGTGACATCCGCGTCACGGAATGGCCGGACGAGGCCGCGGCCGGTTCCCGTGTGATCGGCCTGGGAGGCGGAAACTTTCTCGTGGCACGCCATTTGCTTCCCGAGAGGGCGCACACCCTGGAGGCTCCCATGACCACCCACCGTTTCTCCCTGCTCGTCCTCCCCCTTCTCTCGGGCTGCCTCAGCATGTCCACGTCCTACGAGTTCGGCGCCACCCAGGGCGGCGTGCAGGACATGGGCCTGGCGCGCGAGATGATCGCCTCGGGCTACGTCCCGCCGCCGGAGGCCTTCGTGGTCGAGGGCATGTTCTCCGAGCACGATCTGGGGCTCGAGGGCGAGGCCTGCGAGACCCTGCTCTGCCTGCGCGCCGCGGGTGGGTCCGCCCCCGATGGCGACGGCAACGCGGCTGGCTTCGTGCAGGTCGGCATGTCCTCCACCATCGACCCCGACCACTACGATCGCCCCAGCGTCACCCTGGTGGCCGTGGTGGACGTGTCGGGCTCCATGGGCTGGGACTACTCGGAGTACGCGGAGGACTACGCCACGCCGGGCGCGCTCAGCCACGCGCTGCTGCGCGAGATCGTGGACGAGCTCGACTCCCACGACCGCATCGCCATCGTCACCTACGGCAGCCGCGTGCGTACGGCGCTCGACTTCACCGACCCCACCGACGCCAAGGTGAACCGGGCCATCCACGACCTGCACGAGGGGGGCTCCACCAACATGGAGGGCGGGCTCGAGCGAGCCTACGAGTTGGCCCGGGACGCGGACTTCGGCACCGACGAGGTGCGGCTGGCCCTGTTCACCGATGTGCAGCCCAACGTGGGCGCCACCGCCTCCACCGACTTCGAGCGCATGGCCGAGGACGGCGCCGAGGACGGCATCGGCCTGACGGTCTTCGCCCTGGGCACCGGCATGGGCCAGGAGGTGCTGCTGGCCATGTCCCACCTGCGCGGCGGCAACGCCTTCAGCCTGTTCACCCACGAGGACGTGGACGAGCTGATGGAGGACTCGTGGCCGTGGATGTTCTCCCCCATCGCCTACGATCTCGCCGTCTCCATGGAGTCCCCTGCCGGCTTCAGCCTGGCCCGTGGCTACGGCTTCCCGGCCGGCACCGACGACAGCCCAGGCTCCGAGCTCGAGGTGGCGACCGTCTTCCTGAGTCGCCGCAAGGGCGCCATGCTGCTGCAGCTCACCCCCGACGACGGCGAGGTGGGCCCCTTCGAGGTCTCGGGCACGATCTCCTACCGGACCCCCGCAGGCGCGGCGCGCACGGCCGAGGTGCAGGCCTCCTTCGACGGCGAGCTGGACGAACGCGGCCAGGGCTGGGAGCAGCACTCGGTGGGCCGCACCGCCGCGCTGGCGCTGCTGGTGGACGGCATGAAGAACGCCGCCACCGCCTACCAGACGGACCACCCCGCGGCGGTGGTCGAGATGACCTCCGTCCACGAGCGCTTCGCGGCCGACGCCACCGCCCTGGCCGACGACGATCTGCCGGTGGAGGTGCAGCTCGCCGCGGACCTGCTGGCCCTGATGGAGGCGGACGCCGATCAGGCCGACAGCCTCTACTACGGGTACTGATCCCCCCGATCAGTACTCGCTCTTCGCCAGGTACGCGGGGCTGCGCTGCTTGATCACCAGGCGGCCGAAGTCCCGCACCACCGCTTCGGTCATGGGCTTGATCACGACGCCCTCCCGGGCTCGCCCGGCGAGGCGCGAGGGGCCGTCGGAGGCCTGCTTGATGCTCTGGCCCCCGAGCCAGTCCCGGAGGGTGCGGTCGAAGCACAGGGTGGGGACGAGCAGGGCATCACCCTCCTCCCCGAAGAAACCCTGGAGCGCCTCCCGCAGCCCGGCCGGGGAGAGCCATTCGGGCCCGACGCGCGCGTCGAACAGCAGCGCCCGGTGCTCCTTGAGCTGGTAGATGTTGCCCTGGATGCCGGGCCCCAGGGCCTCGCCGTACACCAGCGCGGGTTGGCCCGCCGCGCGGGCGAGCGCCGCCGCGAAGGCGTCGATCCGCTGGCGCGCCACGATCTTGTGGAAGGTGTGCAGCGCGCCCTCGCGGGGGATGAGGGCGTGGTTGCGCTGCCCCACCTCCACCTCGCCGTCGGGCGTGGCCCGGACCCACAGGTTGGAGCCCTCCACCTTCTCGGAGATCCAGACCGGCTGGTCCAGGAGCAGGGCTGCGATCTGCACGTAGCGATCCGCGCCCTCGATGTCGTAGGCGGACTGCCCCTCGGGCAGGCGGGCCAGGATGGCGTCGTTGGTGACCTGCTCCGGGGGGTCGTACTTGCGCACCCCGAGGTGCGCCGTGATGGCCTCCGGATCCGTGAGCCCCGCGGGCACGAGATCCAGATCGGCCACGATGCCCTGGCTGATCTGGCCGCGCAGGCGGATGGTCTTCACCCGGTCCTGGTCGCGCCCCGCGAGGCGCCCGGTGAGCCCGAGCCGCTCGATGAGCGCGGGGGGGAGCAGGGAATCCACCGGGAAGTACAGGACCTGGTCGCCCGGCTGGTAGCGGCCCCGGGGCACGACGAACTGGAAGTCCATGCCCTCCAGCACGGCGACCTCGATGCGGTCGGCGTCGGGGATGGGCAGCGTCTGCCCGATGCGCTCGAGGGTGACGGCGAAGGTGCTCATGGGAGACTCCGGGAACCGTCCCCCGATAACCAGCCCCGTGTCCCGCTGGTTGACACCGGGCGTCATCCATGGGTGCTTCCCGCGGGCCTTCAACCCCGGGGGTACATGAGGCGCGAACCGAACAGCGACCCCGCCAGGGACATTGTACGCTGGGCTCGTTCCTCCACATCGGTCCACCATGCCCGCTCCCCTCGCCCTCGTCCTCTGCGCGCTGTTGTCGGCCCACGACGCCTGGGCCGAGCCCGCGCCGCCGCCGGTGGAGCTGCGGGTGGCGACCTACAACATCTGGGGCCTGCCCGGCTGGCTGACCCACCCCACCTGGCGACACCGGCGTGGTCGGGTCAACCGCTTCCTGGAACGCGGCGGCTACGACGTGCTGGCGGTCCAGGAGGCCTGGAGCACGGCGGTGGACGACCTCGATCCGGCCCCCGATCTCACCGTCGAGGCCGAGGACGCGGGCCTGGGGTTGTGGTTCCGCGGGAGGGTGGGGCAGCACGGCCAGGCCATCGTGCGGCATTTCCACCGCCGCAGGGGCGTGGAGCGCCTCAAGCACAAGGGCCTGCTGGGGGCGGAGCTGACCCTGGTGGGCGGCGCCCGCGTCTGGGTCTGGACCACCCACCTGCAGGCCGACGCCGACGCGGGATCCGCCGAAGTGCGCGTGGACCAGGTGACCGAGCTCCTGGCGGCGGTGGACGCCCACCCCGGGGCCGCCATCCTCCTGGGCGACCTCAACCTGCACCGCGCCTTCGCCCCGGACCAGCCCGCGGCGGCCGCCCTGCGCGAGGCTGGTTTTCGCGACGTGGCGTTGGAGCTGGACCTGGCGGGGGAGGGGACCTGGGCCGACACGGACCTGCGCCTGGATCGCGTCCTGCTGCGGGACGGCCCGCAGGTCTGCCTGCAGCCCGTGGACTACCGGGTGGAGCGCGAGCTCGGCGCGGAGGGCGTGGTCTCGGATCACCACCCCGTGTGGGCGCGGGTGCGGGTGGCCCCATGTGCTCTCTGATTGCGGTGCCCTTCATCCGAAAGTATCCTCCACCTCGCCCCGGAGGCCCACATGCCCGCCTTGAAGAACATCGCCCTGGCCCTCGCCGCGCTGGCCCTCGTCGGCTGCCGCTTCAAGAAGGACACCGGCACCGGCGACACCTCCACCCCCGGGCCCGCCCGTACGGTGGTGATCATCACGGTCGACACCATCCGCCCGCGCGTCCTGCACGGCGCCGACCAGGAGTGGAACGTCTCGCCCACCGTGACCGCCTTCCAGCAGGACGCGGTCTGGTTCCGCAGCGCCTACACCCCCCGCGGCATGACCGCCGTGGCCCTGTCCTCCATGCTCACCGGCACCTACCCGCGCACCCACAACGTGCGCAGCAACGAGGAGCCGAACCTGCTGACCGGGGCCACCATCGCCGACCGCTTCCGCGATCTCGGCTACACCACGCTGGGCTACGTCGCCAACCAGGGCGTGCTGCTGGACTTCGGCTTCGACGAGAAGACCATCGGCAACGAGCGCGATCCGGACGTCGTCCCCGAGGACCAGGACGACATCGGCCAGGTCATGAACGACCAGCTGCTGCTCGACACCCTGAGCGCCCGCCTGGCCGATCTGTCGCCTACGGACAAGGTCTTCGTCTGGGTCCACCTCAACCTGCCGCATTCGCCCTACTACGAGATCTCCCCCTGGTTCGAGGAGTTCCACCCGGAGCCCTATACGGGCACGCTGGACACCACCGACGACGCCAACCTCAACCTGATCACCATGGGCGCGCGCCCCTACGACGCCGCCGACGAGCGCTACCTGGAGGCCGTCTATGCCTCCGAGATCCGCGAGGCCGACGAGACCATCGCGGGCATGCTCGCCGCCATCGAGGCCGCCGGGCGTACGGACGACGGGATCGTGGTCATCGGCGCCGACCACGGCGAGGAGCTGGGCGATCACAACAGCTACTTCTTCCACGGTTGCTCGCCCTACGACTCCGTGATCGGCGTGGAGTACGCCGTGCGTGCCCCCGGCCGCTGGCCGCAGGGCGTGGTGGTGGACGAGCCCATCAGCCTGGTGGACATCGCCCCCACGGTGCTCGAGCTGTCGGGCGCGGGCCCCTGGGCCGGCGAGCAGATCGGGCATTCGCTGGTCTCGGAGATCCAGGAGGGGGTGGCGCCCTCCCACGACGTCTTCTTCGAGCGCGGCGTCGAGACCGCCGGCCTGGTCCGGGGTGACTGGAAGTACATCCTGACCCCGGAGGGCGGCTACGATCAGTGCACCCCCTACTCGGGCACCCCGGGCGAGGCCTACCCGGCCGAGATCGAGGAGCTGTACCACCTCTCCGTCGATCCCGACGAGGCCGAGGATCTGGCCACGGAGGAGGAGACCGAGCGCACAAGCCTGTCCCGGGCCACCTGCGCCTGGGTGCAGTCCGGCGACTGGGTGCCGGCCTACATGGCCGAGGACAACGCCCTGCTGGCCTGGTGCGCGGCGAACTGGCCGTAGGGGTGGGGGTTCAGCCCCGCCCTTTGATGGAAGACCTCCGCCGGCGCCCGAGGGGCAGCACGAGCAGGCCCGCCAGCGGCCAGAGGTGGCCGGGCTCCCCGCTGGAACAGGCGCAGGTGCGCGGGACGACGCGGGGCGCAGGCTCCTCCCGGGGCTCGCAGGCCTGGCGGTAGTCGTCGATCCCGGGGTGGATGGCGGGGTCGGTGTCGTCGCAGTCGTGGCGGCGGTCGAAGCCGTCGCCGTCCTGGTCGAAGTCGTTGGCACCGTCGCAGTCCTGGTCGATCCCGTCGTACCAGATCTCCTCGGCGCCGGGGTAGACGTCCGGATCCGTGTCGTCGCAGTCCACGTCGGCGCGGGCGCCGTCTCCGTCCTCGTCCGGCGCCCAGTCGCACAGGTGGGCTGGATCCGGCACGTCGAAACGGCAATCCGGGTAGAGATAGATGGGGCTGGACCAGGCCTCTCCGGCGCCCTCCTGGTCCACGCGCAGGTAGAAGAAGGCCGGCTCGATCAAGCCCGCGCCCACCTCGTCGGGCTTGAAGCTGCCCTCGAAGTCCAGCTCACCGCCGGCGAACGACCAGCTCCGCAGCACCCGCTGCTCGCCGGTCTCGAGCAGCCCTTGCCAGAGCTCCACCGCGAGCAGGGGCCGGGTGGCGTACACCTCGATCCGCAGGGTCGGGGAGAACGCCACCAGCTGCTGGCCCATGTGGGCCCGGCTGCCGCCCTCCACGCTCCACAGCAGGGGCAGGATGCGCTCGGCACGGGTCGCGAAGGTGGCGCGGGACTGCAGGGCCGTGAAGATGTCCGCCCGGCTGCGCCCGGTGGACAGGACGCCGGCCAGGCCCCCGTAGTCGTTGCGGCCCAGGATGATGGGGTTGCCGAGGAAGCCGTCGTGGTTGTCCGAGGAGCCGATGAAGCCCAGGATGTTTCCCTGGAAGATGCCGTCCACGGCGGAGGAATCTCCGTCTGTGGACACGGACTCGCCCCACTCGCTCTGCACCTCGACGAGGGGGCGGTAGGTGTCGTGGTGATCGACCCAGTCGTAGCCGGTGTACTTCGGGGCATGGGCGACGGAGATGGCGCGCAGCTCGGGACGGTTGGTCAGGATGGTCTCCATCCAGTCCCACAGGCCGGTCCCACCGCTCAAGCCGAGCAGGGTGGAGGAGTCCACCATGACGCCTTCGCAGTCGTCGAAGTAGACGTTGTGGTGCCCGACGTTGGCCGGCCCGAGGAACTCGAAGCCGCGGATGGGCACGAAGGTGTCGGTGGTGTAGCGCGTGCATGCGCGGCCGAGGTGGTCCCAGATCAGGTCAGTCTCCAGCTCGAGCGGCGGCAGCTTCATGGTCTCGCCGGCGAAATCCAGCGCCGCCACGCGGCGGGCGTAGTCGAGGGTCTCGTCCACGATCTCGCCGTCGTCGTCCAGCCAGGAGACGCCGTAGTGCTGGTGGATATCCCCGAAGAGGATGTCCCACTCCGGCTCGTCGGCGCTGACGAGGCAGGGGTTGGAGGTGGCCCTGAGGCCCGAGGAGGTGCGGGCGCTCACGCGCAGGACGCCCTCTTCCGTGGGGACCAGCTCGTGCGCGATGGGCGGTCGCAGGACGCGGCCGAAGTGGATCGCGGCCGGGAGGCCGACGGTGGCGTGGTCGGCCTGCAGCCACAGGGTGTCGTCGTGGTCGTTGACGGCGTTTCCCCAGGCGTCCAGCACCGCGATGCGCACGGGCAGGGGGCGCCCGGCCTGGGCGGTGGCGGGCAGCACCAGCTGGAGCGAGTCCGGCGCGCCCGGCTCGATGCTCATCGCGGGTGAGCCGCTGTCGAGGTAGGCCCACTCGGCCTCGGCATCGTAGCGGCTCGCCACCGGCCAGGTGAGGTGCTGGAAGGCCCGGAAGGGCGCCCGCAGGGCGCAGCGCGCGTCGGCCGGGCCCAGCGGGGTCGCGCCGCTGTAGCCGAGGTGGAGTGTGATGGTGGTGCCCTCGGGCAGGGGCAGGTCGGTGACGACCGTGGTGGTCATGAACTGCTGCAGCCCCTGATCGTGCTCGGGCCGTGTCACGGTGAGCTCGACCCCCGCCAGGTCCGTCGTGGCCCAGGCCAGGCCGTCGTAGTGGGTGAAGTCCTCGCCCTCGGCGTACTCGTCGGTGCAGTCGGCCGGATCCGTGACCCAGTCCATGTACCGGAAGGTGGTGATGCCGTGCAGCTGCGGGTCGGCGACCAGGAAGCCGCCGCCGGCCTCCAGGCCCGAGGGACCGACCGTGAAGGTGAACGTGAAGGTCTCCAGCTCCTGGACCGTGAAGGGCTCGGTGCCGCCCAGGGCGGCGGTGCCCTCCCCGCCGCTGTCGAGGACATCGACCAGATCGGCGGCCCGCGCGGACGGCGTCCCCGCCAGGATGGCGGCGATGAAGCCAGCGATCCACGACATTCCGTACACCTCCGCCCGCCGAGCCTCGCGCCGCGGGAGTAGAAGTATGGCCTGATGTCGGCGCATCTACCAGGGGGAAGTGACCTTGTCC
Organism: Pseudomonadota bacterium; assembly: GCA_043814015.1. Classification (GTDB taxonomy): domain Bacteria; phylum Myxococcota_A; class UBA796; order UBA796; family JAFGLY01; genus JBDRKM01. The sequence goes on along the minus strand of JBDRKM010000409.1, from coordinate 1,968 downwards.
GGTGGTGGAAAGAGGACACCCCGTGCCAGGGTCCAGCCCGGGTCCAGGGCGGCCTTGAGGGCCTTCATCTCGGCGATGGCCGCCGGCCCGCGGGCCAGCGCCAGCATCCGCTGCTTGAGGGGGCTGCGGCCGACGCCATGCTCGCTGAGGGGGCAGCCGCCCAGCGCGATGGCCTGGCTCGCGAGCGTGAGCAGGGTGGCCTCGGCGGCGGCCACGTCGGCGGCGCACACGGGCAGGCCGTTGGGGTGCAGGTTGCCGTCGCTGATGTGCCCGTAGACGCAGTGATCGAGGCCGCAGGCCCGGAACGCGGCGCGGTAGGCCGCCAGCATGGCCGGGAGGTGCGCGAAGGGGACGATCATGTCGCCGCCCACCTTGTGGACGCCAGGGTCCGCGCGCTGCTGCGCGAGCATCCACTCGCTGACCGCCAGCGGGATGGCCTCGCGCACCGCCGCGAGCTGGGCCTGGCGCGTGGTCTGCTCGGGCAGGGCCAGCTCGGTGGTGTCCAGGGCGCCGTGCAGGGCGAGGGCGTCGACCAGGTCGGCGATGGGGCCCCGATTCGCCTCGAGATCGGCCAGGACGCTGGCGTCGTCGGCACCCGGGGTCAGCTCCTGCACCAGCAGCAGGCAGGCCCCGGCGTCCTCCGGCAGGCGCACGCGCAGATCGTCCAGGGCGCCGCCCGCGGCGATGAGGTCGAGGCAGCGCCGATCGAAGTACTCGATGGAGCGCACCGCCAGCCCACCGGGCCGGGCGCCGGCGCGGGTGGCGGCGGAGCGCTCCCGCAGGGTGCCGCTGAGGGCCAGGGCTTGCGCATCGCCGGGCAGGAAGACCAGGGCGGTGAGCGCGGTCGGGCGGGGCAGGAGCGCGATCTCCACCTCGGTGATGATCCCCAGGGTGCCCTCGGCGCCGAGGAAGAGATCGATGGGATCCATGGGGTCGCGGGTGTGGTAGCCGGCGGAGGTCTTCTTGAGGGGAGGGGAGGGGTGCGTGGGCACCGGGGCCCGCAGGCTGCGCTCGCCCACCAGCTCCAGGGTGTCGCCGGGGCGGATCTGGTGCTCGCCGCGCCGAAGCTCGAGCACCTCGCCGTGCCGCAGGGCCACCCGCAGGCGGCGCACCCAGTCGCGGGTGGTGCCGTAGGCGAAGGTGGCCGCCCCGGCCGCGTTGGTGGCCGCGTTGCCCCCCAGGGAGGCGCCGTCGTGGGTGGGTGCGGGCGGGTAGTACAGGCTCCGCTCCGCGAGGGCGGCGTGCAGGTCCGCCAGCAGCAGGCCCGGGCCGGCCACCGCGCGCATGGCCGCGCCGTCGATCCGCAGGTGGTTCATGCGCCGGGTGGAGAGGACCCCATCGCCGGCCGGCGTGGCGCCGCCGGTCAGGCTGGTCAGCGCCCCCTGGGCCAGCACCGGCGTGTCGGGGCAAGCCCGGAGCCATGCGCATAGCTGCGCCTCGTCCCGCGGCTCCACCAGCCCGGTGGCTCGACCGCGCACGCCGGCGGCGTCGCGTACCACGGCCTCCAGCCGCTCCGGGTCGGTGATCGTGGGAGGAACCGGGGCGTCGGGGGGGCGCTGCAGCGGCAGGACGAGAGTGGGCATGCCACGGCGGGTAACCTGGGAATTGGTCTGCCGGCGGTGATCCGGCGGTGCCCGACACCTGTTTCTTGGGGCCCCACCCTCTCGCTCCCTCCAGGCCGATTAGATGTTCGACCATCCCGATGGAGGGGTGGCGAGGGACGCACGTTGCCTCCCTTCCGCGGAAACGGAGCAACCATGAAGACCCCCCTCCTCGGCTACGGTCCACGTTTCGGCCACGGCCGCAACGAGGACCTCGCCCCTTTTTTTGGGGGGGGGAAGACAGATTATTACCCCCCAGATAGGGCGCCACACGCCCCCTCCCCCCCCACATCCCCCCCCCAAGGGCAGCGCCGGGGGCCGGGGCGCGGCCCCCCAAAAAAAAACCACCCAAAACACCCAACAAAAA
>JBDRKM010000408.1:0-9609 GCA_043814015.1 Pseudomonadota bacterium | reverse complement strand
CAGGACGTCCACCAGCCCGTCGCCGTCGGCATCGCCGGCCCCGCCGAGGGCCTCGACGAAGAAGTGGGTGTAGACCCCGTTGGCCAGGTGCTCGTCCTCGATGGCGGGCTGGTTGTGGTGGGCGGAGAACAGCCGCACCTCCTGCTCGCTCACGTCCAGCGCCAGGGGCGCGGGCAGGGGGCCGCGCAGGCCGTCCAGGCGCGCCTTCATGGCGGGGGTCAGGGCCGAGCGGCCGGAGCCCGAGTAGCAGGTGTCGAGCAGCAGGACGCGGCGGCGCGCGGGGAGGTGGGAGAACGCCTCCTCCAGGTCGAGCAGGGGGATGCCTGTGTCGGCGGGCTGCTCCAGCCAACTGTCCGAGGGCATGACGTACAGCAGCGTGCCCTCGCCGCCGAGATCCAGGGTGCCGTGCCCGGCGATGAAGAGCACGAAGGTGTCGTCGCGCTGCAGATGCCCGGTGGCGGCCTCGAACGCCGACCAGAAGCTCTGCTTCGTGACGGTGCCGGCCACCTGGGAGACCAGGTCGAAGGAGCCTTCGCCGGGGCTGGAGAGCGCGGCGGCCAGGTCCTGGGCGTCCTTGGCGGAGTAGCGCAGGTCGCCCAGCGCAGGGTCGGTGTAGCGGTCGATACCCACCACCAGGGCCACGCGGCGCGGGGCGTAGGCTTGCTCGAGATCGGGCGGCCGGGGGCTGTCGGTGTGTACCCCCCGGGTGCCGGCGAGGGCTGCGCCCGCGAGCAGGGCCAGGTGGGCGATCATTCGACCTCCAGGGTGAGCTGGGCGCAGACCGCGGCGGGGCAGTCCTCCTTGCCGGCGGGCGCCAGGACGAAGGTGTGGGCGCCGGGGCGCTCGAACTCGTAGCTCACCATGCCGGTCGGCGTCTGCAGGTCGGCGGGCACCGGGGAAGCGGGCTTCCTGGCGATGGGCTCCTTGCCGGCGGGCCCCTCGACCCACAGCACGACCTCGCCGGCAGGCTGGGAGGCGACCCGGAAGTAGACCGACTCGCCCACATGGCAGGGGCCGTCGCGGCTCACCCGCAGGCTGCGGCCGTCGCGCTCCACCACCATGCGCAGGTCCACCTCGGGTGTGGCCGCGCCGCCACGCGTTCGTGAGTACGGGTCGCGCTCGGCCACCACCCAGATCCCCGCGCCGACCAGCACCAGGGCGGCCAGGGCGATGGTGAAACGGGGCGCGTGCGCGGGCAGCTCCGGCGCCCGGGGGAGCGGCGCCGCGCTCTTGAGGTCGCGGATCAGGTGGTCGAGCTCAGGCATCGGGTTCTCCCAGCACCCCCTGCAGGTGGCGGCGGATCCGGGTCAGGCGCTGACGCACTGTGCCCGGGCGCATGCCCAACATCTCGCCGATCTCGGTGGCGTCGAAGCCCTCTACGTTGAGCAGCAGCAGGCGCCGGTCCTCGGGGTCGAGCCCGTGCAGCGCCTGCAGCACCCGGTCGCGCAGGGCCGGGTCGGTTTCGTAGCTGCCCGCCTGGACGAAGGCGTCGGGTTCGGGCTCCCGCGCGTCGTGGCCGGCACGGGCGGCGATGCGGAACAGCCAGGGTGGGAAGGGGCGCCCGGCCTCGAAGGAGCGGGCGTAGCGGAAGACGCGCAGCCAGGTCTCCTGCAGGGCGTCCTCCGCGCAGGCCCGCGACCCCGTGCGGCGCAGCAGGAAGTCCAGGGTCCGCGCCCCCCAGCGCGAATACAGCGCCTGGTAGGCCCGGCGATCACCCTGCTGGAGGCGGATCATGAGATCCTCGTCGGTGGGCGTGGGGGTCATATACCAGTACTACCGGCGGGTTGGGGCCAGGTGCCACAGGGGGAGGACGGAATGTTGGGGGCGGCTCCACCCGTCTCTTCGCGCTGGAACCGCTGGGCGCGAGAAGAAACCAGTACATCGTCACCACCACCGCGCCTCCGCCCCCCGGCCTGCGGGCCCTGCCCTGGCTGCGGCTGACCCTGCACGGGGAGCCCGCGGAGGCGCGGCTGTTGGGGAGGGATCTGTAGGGGGGCGCCCGCGGTCAGTACGCCGGGGTCCAACTCCCCCCAGGCCCGCCGAAGGCGCCCATGTCGTTGCGGGTGCCGTCCGTGTCGTTGTACCCGGACAGCGGGTTGCCCGTGTTGATGCAGGGAGAGAAGGCGGGATCGAGGGTGAAGTCTCCCGATGAGGCGGCGGTGAAGCGTGGGTTCTGCTGCAGGTTGGTGCTGCTGGTGGTGCAGCTCGAGCACTGGAAGTTGGTGGTGTGCCCGTAGCTGTCGTTGTACTCGGCCGTCGCCCCGCTGGTGATGTAGACGCCGTAGCTCGAGCTGGTGTTGCTGGACACGATGTTGTTCTGGAACTCGACCGTGGAGCCCTGCAACTGGATGTAGGCGCTGCCCGAGTATCCGGTGTTGTTGGCGAAGACGTTGTTGTACACCCACTGCGAGTACCCACTGGAGGGGTTGCAGGAGACGGTGGCGCCGCTGACACCGGCGGTGTTCCCCCAGACCAGGTTGTTGTACATCTGCACGTCGTCGTACAGCGAGAAGCTGCGGCCCGTGTTTCCCGTGAACTCGGAGTGGGAGAGGTCCAGGCTTCCACCGGTGGTGTACAAGATCGTCTGGCCCTGGTTGTCCTCCACCAGGATGTCTTCGAACACGGCGTCGCAGGCGGAGAGGCGGATGGTGTAGCCGTTGGAGGTGTAGGTCGAGCCGGTGATGATGACGTCGGAGATGTCGAGGTCCGACGAGGTGCAGGAGAGGGCCGCGCCGTAGCTCGATGAGGGGGCGTGGCCCGTGAGGGTGACCCCCGACAGGGTGAGATCGGCGCCGGTGACTGACAGCGCCACGCCGCTGCCCCCGGCGATCACGGTGGTCTCGGCGTCGGTGCCGGCGATGGTGAGGGTCTTGCTGCTGAGGGTCAGGTTCTCGTCCCAGGTGCCGCCGCAGATGGTGATGGTGCCGCCGGTGGCGGTCGCGTTGATGGCGTCCTGGACGCTGGCGTAGGGGCTGCCGCCGTCGTCGCAGACATCGCAGGTGCAGATGTCGTCCACGACGCCGTCGCACTCGTTGTCGATGCCGTCGGCGATCTCGGTGGCGCCCGGATGGACGGCCGCGTCGCCATCGTCGCAGTCGCCACCCTCCGCGACGTAGCCGCTGGGGGCGCTGGCGCCGCGGACACTCTCGGCGTCATCGCCCCACCCGTCGCCGTCTGCATCGAGGTAGAAGGCGTAGAAGCCCGGATCCCAGGTGCCCTCGGGGCCGCCGAAGGCGCCCATGTCGTTGCGGGTGCCGTCCAGGTCGTTGTAGCCCGCGAGGGGGTTGCCGGCGTTGATACAGGGAGAGAAGCCGGTGTTGAGGGTGAAGTCCAGCGAGGTGGGGTCGTTGAGCCGCGGGTCCTGCTGCAGGTTGGAGCTGCTGGTGGTGCAGCCGGAGCACACGAAGTTGTTGGAGTGCCCGTAGCTGTCGTTGTACTCCATCGTGCCGGTGCCGCTCTTGCCGACCCCAGTGCCGAAGCTCGTGTTGCTCGCGACGATGTTGTTCTCGAAGGTGATGTTCGACCCGGAGAGATACCAGACAACCATACCGCTGGTGTTGGCGGTGTTGCCGTAGGTGGTGTTGTTGTAGACCCAGTGGCTGGCCGAGGTGCTGCCGTAGAGGGCGGCGGCGTAGCTGGAGCTCCCGCTGAGGTCGTTGTTCACGAAGAGGTTGTTGTAGATCTCCGTGCTGACCTTCGAGAGGCTGAAGACCAGCCCGACGGTGCCACCGCTGGGGTAGCCGTTGTCGATGAAGAGGCTGTGGTGGACGATCAGGGTGCCGCCGGTGTCGGCCCCGAGCCAGACCCTGGCCTGGTTGTCCTCGAAGATGAGACCATCGAGCTCTGTGTCGCAGTCGTCGAGGAAGACGGCGTAGCCGGCGGTGGTCGAGGTGGTGGCGCCGGAGATGACCACGTCGGTGAGCAGCACCAGGGAGCCGTCGCAGTCCAGCGCGCCGCCGGTGAGGGCGGTGCCGGTGTAGCCGCGCAGGGTCAGGTTCGAGAGGGTGAGCACAGAGGACGCGCTGACCTGCAGGCCGATCCCGCTCCCGCCGTCGAGGACCACGCCGTCCGGGCCGCCCGTGCCTTCGAGGGTGACCTCCAGGGAGGAGACGCTGAGGTTCTCCTCGTAGGTACCGGCGCAGATGGTGATGACATCGCCGTCCGTGGCGTCGTCGATGGCGTCCTGGACGGTGGAATAGAGGGCGCTGCCGTCCCAGCAGACCACGGCGCTGGGGGTCTCGTCCACCTCGCCGTCGCAGTCGTTGTCGATGCCGTCGGTCGTGATCTCGGTCGCACCCGGGTTGACGGTGGCATCGCTGTCGTCGCAGTCGTCGCCTGGGGTGGCGCTGCCGGCCTCACCCGGGTCGGTGCAGTCGGAGTCCGTGGTGACGATGGTGACGTCAGTGCGGTATCCGTCGCCGTCCGCGTCCTCGTAGCAGGCGTCGTAGCCGTCGCAGTCCTGATCGATGCGGTCCCCCACGACCTCGGTGGCGCCCGGGTAGCGCGCGCCGTTGCCGTCGGCGCAGTCGGTGGTGGGATCGGTGCTCCAGCCCTCGTGGCTGTCGTCGCAGTCCAGGTCGGTGGAGACGCGGGTGTCGCCGCTGGTGTCGAGGTAGCCGTCGTCGTCATCGTCGTCGTAGCACATCTCGCCGCCGTCGCAGTCCTGGTCGATGCCATCGCCGACACCCTCGGTGGCGCCGGGGTGGACGCCCGCGTCGCTGTCGTCGCAGTCGCCGTCCGGATCGCTGGCGTAGGCTTCGCCGGCGTCGGCGCAGTCGGCATCTGAGGAGGCGACCGTCGTGTCGGTGCGGTAGCCGTCGGCGTCGGCGTCGGCGTAGCAGGAATCCAGCCCGTCGCAGTCCTGGTCCACGCCGTCGGCCACGGTCTCGGTGGCGCCGGGGTAGACGTCTGCATCTGTGTCGTCGCAGTCCGTGGTGGGGGCGCTGGCGATGCCCTCGAAGGCGTCATCGCAGTCCAGGTCGGTGGAGGTGCGCGTGTCGCCGGAGGTGTCGAGGAAGCCGTCGTCGTCGTCGTCGTCGTAGCACAGCTCGCTGCCGTCGCAGTCCTGATCCACGCCGTCACCCACACCCTCGGTGGCGCCGGGGTGGACGCTCGCGTCGGCGTCGTCGCAGTCGGTGGTGGGATCGGTCGAGCGGCCCTCGTAGGCGTCGAGGCAGTCCATGTCCGTGGAGGCGCGTGTGTCACCGGATGTGTCGAGGTAGCCGTCGTCGTCGTCGTCGTCGTAGCACAGCTCGGTGCCGTCGCAGTCCTCGTCGACGCCGTCGGACACGATCTCGGTGGCGCCCGGGTGGACGAGGGCCGAGGCGTCGTTGCAGTCGGTGGTGGGATCGGAGGCGGTACCCTCGTAGGCGTCGGTGCAGTCCGCGTCGGAGGAGGAGCGGGTGTCGCCGGTGGTGTCGAGGTAGCCGTCGTTGTCGTCGTCCTCGTAGCAGACCTCGGTGCCATCGCAGTCCTCGTCGATGCCGTCACCCACGATCTCGGTGGCGCCCGGGTTCACGCCGGCGTCGGTGTCGTCGCAGTCGGTGGTGGGGGTGCCGGCGCCGGCCTCTTGGGCGTCGGTGCAGTCGAGATCGGAGGAGGCGCGAGTGTCGCCGGATGTGTCGAGGTAGCCGTCGTCGTCGTCGTCGTCGTAGCACAGCTCCTGGCCGTCGCAGTCCTGGTCCACGCCGTCGGCCACGCCTTCGGTGGCGCCGGGGTGGACGTCAACGTCGGCGTCGTCGCAGTCGGTGGTGGGGGTGCTGGCGGTGCCCTCGTTGGCGTCGGTGCAGTCGAGATCGGAGGAGGCGCGGGTGTCGCCGGAGGTGTCGAGGTAGCCGTCGTCGTCGTCATCGTCGTAGCACAGCTCCTGGCCGTCGCAGTCCTGGTCCACGCCGTCGGCCACCACCTCCGTGGCGCCAGGGTGGACGCCACCGGCGGAGTCGTCGCAGTCGGTGGTGGGGTCGCCGGCCTCGCCCTCGTAGGCGTCGGTGCAGTCGAGGTCCGATGACGCACGTGTGTCGCCGCTCGTGTCGAGGTAGCCGTCGTCGTCGTCGTCGTCGTAGCACAGATCGCCGCCGTCGCAGTCCTGGTCCACGCCGTCGGCCACGCCTTCGGTGGCGCCGGGGTGGACGCTGGCGTCCGCGTCGTCGCAGTCGGTGGTGGGGGTGCTGGCGCCGCCCTCCCCCGCGCCGGAGCAGCCGAGGTCGGCGGAGGCCACGGTGACCCCGGAGGTGTCGAGGTAGCCGTCGCCGTCGCCATCCAGGTAGCACAGCTCGCCGCCGTCGCAGTCCTGGTCCACGCCATCGGCCACGCCCTCGGTGGCGCCGGGGTGGACGTCAGCGTCGGCGTCGTCGCAGTCGGTGTCGTCGAAGACGTGACCGGTGGGAGCCTCGCAGCCCTCGGCGGTGGCGGTGGGGTCGCCGTAGCCATCGCCATCTGTGTCGGCGTACCAGACGCCGAGGCCGACGGGGTCGTCGTCGATGTCGCCGTTGCAGTCGTCGTCTACTCCGTTGCAGAGCTCGGGAGCGCCCGGGTAGACGCTGGCGTGGGCGTCGTCGCAGTCGGTGGCATCGCCGGTGAAGCCGGTGGGGCAGGTGCAGGCGAGGTATTCAGCCCCAGAATCGCCGTAGCCGTCGCCGTCCGAATCGGCGTACCACGCGGTGGCGTCCACGGCGTCGTCCTCGTCCAGGGTGCCGTCGCAGTCGGTGTCGATCCCGTCGCACCACTCGGTGGCGCCGGGGTAGATGGCGTCGCTGGCGTCGTCGCAGTCGCTGGAGTCGGCCACGAAGCCGCTCGGTTGCGCGCAGGCCAGGGTGGTGCTCTCAGGGTCGCCGAAGCCGTCTCCGTCGCTGTCGGCGTACCAGGTGGTGCGGTCGATGACGGCGTCGTCCTCGTCATCGACCAGGCCGTCGCAGTCGTCGTCGTAGCCGTTGCAAGACTCGACCCCGGCGGGGCTCACGGCGGGATCGGCGTCGTCGCAGTCGCTGCCGTCGCCCACCAGGCCGCTGGGCTGATCGCACTGGAGCACGGGCGTGGCGGCGGCGTCGCCGTAGCCGTCCTCGTCGGCGTCCGGGTACCAGGCGCCGAGGTCCACGGCGTCCTCGTCCGTCTCGCCGTCGCAGTCCTCGTCCACGCCGTCGCAGTGCTCGTCCGCGCCCGGGTGCACGGCGGCGTCCGTGTCGTCGCAGTCCGTGCCGTCCGTGACGTAGCCGGTGGGTGCTTCGCAGGCGGCCTGGTCGTCGGCCGCGTCGCCATAGCCGTCGCCATCGGCGTCGGCGTACCAGATCTGCTCGCCCTCGGCGCCCGCCTCGTCGATCTCACCGTCGCAGTCGTTGTCGATGCCGTCGCAGGCTTCCGGCGCCCCGGGGTAGACGGCGGCGTCCATGTCATCGCAGTCCACGGAGGCCGGGAAGCCGTCGGCGTCCACGTCCTGGGAGCCATCACAGTCCGGAGAGCCCGCGCAGTCGTCGTCGTCACAGTCGTACTGCCCGTCACCGTCGTTGTCGGCGCCGTCGATGCACTCCCCCGGGTTCATGCCCTCCCACTGCCTGGTGCCGGTGTCGTCCTTGTCGCCGCAGGCGGAGAGCAGGGAGATGGTCAGGAGAGAGAAGAAGAGACGACGCATGGTGTCCACTCCTGGCGGTGGGCGCGGCGTGGCCGACAGCGGCGGCCGTCCCACCGACGGCGGCTTCATGCTACACCGGCTATGCGCCGTGCGCTGGAGAAAGACCGATGGGAGGGGATGTCGCAACCCAGCGGACAGCAGGCTCAACGCTTGCTGTCCCGAATCGTGGCGCCGCCGGCCTCCGGCCCCCCGGACGCCACACCGCGGGGGGGGAGATGAACCATCTCGGGCGACCTCTGTCGCCCCCGGGCCTGGCTGGTTCTACTGGGCGCGACGATCTGGGACAGGAGGGACCTGTTCATCGGAGACGCGGCGGGGGCGTGGCATGGCGGGGACTCCGAGGGCGAGCCGATCGCAGTGCGGAGCTGTGCCCCGGTGGCAGGTGCTACCATGGTGATCCCTGGCGCCCCTTCCGGCGTAGGAGGTCCCATGAGGCAAGGCGTACGTTCCCAGGCCGCCCGAAGGTTCGAGCTGGCGCTCGTCCTGCTGATGCCGATGGTCCTGGGCTGCCTGGAACCGACCGCGCCCGCGCCCGTCGACGCAGCTCTGGTCGACGTGGAGCCCGCCGCGTTCGACTGGTCTGCGCTCGGCCTGGCCTGGCAACGCTACGAGGCGAACCCGACCACCGTGACCGCGGAGGCGGTCCGCCAGCGGCTCCCGGCCACCCGGCTGCAGCCCGGCGTCAGCGCGGACGAGCGCCTGGTGAGGGAGATCCTCTACCGCTCCATCCAGGACACCCAGGGCGGAGCCCTGGCCAGGCAGGTGGCGGCCGGGGACGACCAGGCCGTGGCGCTGGCCTTCGACCTGCTCGTGGTGGCGGACGGCGCCCTCGCCGAGGAACTCCAGCAGATCCTCGGGTCGTTGGTCACCGTGGACGCGCACCTCTTCCTGGCCGAGGCAGCCCGGCACAGCGCCCTGGTGCCTCAGCCCGGGATGTTGGTGATGGCCCTGGGCCAGGCGTTTGTAGACCGCCAGGCGGAGGCGGACGCCGAGGTCGCGCGGCGGGTCGCCGCCCTGGCCGCGGTGGACGACCCGGTCCTGCGCCCACTGCGCGATGCCTGCCTCGAAGCCTTGCTGCCCCCCAGACAGATCCTCATCACCGGCGAGCCAACCGGGGCGAGCCTTCCCGGCTCCTCCGGGCTCGTGCCCGTCACCATCGCCAACCACGGGGCCGACCCGATCCGACTGCGGCGCTCGCTGCGCCTGGAGCGCCAGGAGGAGGGTGGGTTCACCGACCTGACCGCGACCGGCGAGGTCGGCGCGATCTGGGTGCGCACCGGCTGTGAACCCCGCGACGGCGTCGTGTTCTGGGCCGGCGGCGACGAGGAGTGCGTCACCGTCGCCGCTGGCGGGACCATCGAGATCGCGCCATGGCTCGGGACCCTGGGCGACGCCCAGTGCATCTGCGAGCGGTGCGTGACCGCGCCGCCCGGGACCTACCGGCTCTCTGCACGCGCCTGCGATGGTGGCGGCTGGATCGTGGGCGAGCCCTTCACGCTGGTCGCCTCCGCTTTGGCGGCACCGCGGCTCGGGCCAACACCTGCTCCAGGGCGCGCTGCACCACCTCGGGGTGGGGATCGCTGATGCATCGCCCGTAGGACCTCCACCGGATCTCGGGTAGACCCGCGCGTCGGCAGGCAGCGTCGAGCAGATCGGCCAGCCCGCTCCTCGGCTGGGTCGGGTCGTCCCGGGACGGGAAGAGCGGCCCGGCCCCGCCCAGGCCCCTGGCCACGCAACGCTCGACCCAGGCCGTCACGATGGGCTTGGCCCAGGTCCTCAAGCAGATGTACCGGCTCTGGATGCGGCGCCCCTTGGCAGTACTCCGCCCGGGAACCCACATGCGGTGGCCCTCAGGGCGCAGGTACTCGCGCCGGCAGCGCAGGGCCTGCGCCTCGGTCGCGCCGGTGATGGCCACGCACAGCACCGCCAGCGCCTCCAGGGAGCGGCATGACGCGAGGACCCGCTCCACGAACCGGCCGTCCAGA
>JBDRKM010000407.1:0-16325 GCA_043814015.1 Pseudomonadota bacterium | reverse complement strand
CCGCGGGCTGCCCGCGCCGCGGCGCGCCACCCTGGTGGGCCTGCGGGACGCCGCGGGCCCCTTCGATCAGGGCCTGCTGCTGTGGATGCCCGGACCGCGCTCCTACACCGGGGAGGACTGCGCCGAGCTGTCCTGTCACGGCAACCCCCTGTTGGTGGAGCGGCTGGTCGCCGCATGCGTCCAGGCTGGCGCGCGCCTGGCCCGGCCTGGGGAGTTCACCCGCCGCGCCTGGCTGAACGGGCGCCTGGACCTGTGCCGGGCCGAGGCCGTGCTGCAGACCATCCTGGCGCGTAGCCAAGCTGGCCTCGAGGTGGCGGCACAGGGTCTGTCCGGGGAGCTGTCCGCCTTCTTCGACTCCCTGCGGGAGGAGCTCGAGGGCTGCGCCGCGGAGGTGGAGGCGCGGCTCGATTTTCCGGACCAGCTGGACCACGGCTGGGGTGGGCTCCTGGAGGACGAGGCCCTGCTCGCGAGGCTGCGCGCGGTGCGCGACCGGCTCGCCCTGGCCGCCGCCACCCACGCCCGGGCCCGGGTCCTGGTGCGGGGCGCCCGCGTCGCCCTGATCGGCCCGGTCAACGCCGGCAAGAGCAGCCTGTTCAACGCGCTGCTCGGCCGCCGCCGGGCCCTGGTGGCCGCCAGGCCGGGGACCACCCGGGATGCCCTGGAGGCGCCGCTCGACCTGGATGGGCTGGAGGTCACCCTGCTGGACACCGCCGGGGAGCGGGCGCGGCCTGCGGGGATCGAGCGCGCGGGTCTGGCGCTGCGCGATGCGCTGCTGGACGAGGTGGATCTGGTGGTGGTGGTGCTGCCCGCCCATCGCCCGCGGCTGGCCGAGAGCGCCGCGCTCCTGGAGCGGACCGCGGGCAGGCCGCGCCTGCTGGTGGGCAACCACGCGGATCGGCGGGGTGCGCGCTTCGTCCAGCACGGTGAGCACCTGCTGCCCACCTGCGCCCCCACGGGCCAGGGCCTGCCACAGCTGCGCGCCGCCCTGCGCGCCGCCCTCGTGGGTGAGGAGCCGAAGGCCGGGGCCGTGTTGGTGGCCAGCCAGCGCCAGCACGCCCTGTTGTTGGAGGCCTGCGCGGGCCTGGAGCGCGCGGCGGAGGCGCTGGCCGGCGAGGCCGGGGTGGCGGTGGCGAGCGAGGAGCTGATCGGGGTGCTCGCGGCGCTGTCGGGGCTGTCGGGGCATGGGGTGCGCGAGGAGGTGCTGGACGCCCTCTTCGCGCGGTTCTGTGTGGGGAAGTAAACCAGTTAGAGTTTCTGGGCCGGGCCGTCTCCCGCGCGTCGGAGGTCCAGTATGAGGAAGACCATCGTCACCACCACCCTGGCCGGCCTGGCCTGCGGGCTCTGGGTCGCCGAAGTCCAGGCCGAGAAGGTCGTGCGCAAGTCCAGCTCGAGCGACCAGCCGGCCGCCCAGAGCGCAGAGGGAGACGAGGAGACCCGCGAGGATATCGACGAGGGCACCATGACCCCCCACAAGGCGCCCCCCATCGAGGGGCTGCCCGAGGAGGAGGCGCGGCCGAGCCTGCGCGAGACCCTGCAGCGCGAGGCCAACCGCCCCTACGACAACATCGTCTACATCGGCGCGGACGTCCTCAGGATGGACCCGGAGTTCGTCCACGGCGCCCGCCAGGGCCTGGAGCAGATCTACCTGCGGGACTACCCCGCGGCCATGGAGCAGTTCGGGGCCCTGGACAAGCGCTGGCCCGAGACCGCGGTGGGCCCGGTGGGCCGCGGGCTGATCTTCCAGTCCCTCATGCTCGAGAACTTCGACTTCAAGTACGAGGGGCAGTACGAGTCCAATTGGGCCGAAGCGCGCCGCCGGGTGACGGCGGCCACCGAGGTGCCGGGCAACGACGCCTGGGACTACTTCATGCTGGTGGGCGTCATCGGCGTGGAGGCCATGCACGCCACCCGCAAGTACCAGTACGTGGACGCGCTGGGGAAGGCCTACGAGGCCAAGCGCGCCCTGGACAAGTGCCGGGAGTCGGCCCCGGACTTCCCCGATCTGGTGCTGGCCGACGGCATCTACGACTACTGGCGCAGCGTGGTGGCCCTCAACACCAAGCTGATCCCCGACGGCGAGGACAAGCGCGCCCAGGGCATCGAGGAGATGAAGTACGTCGAGACGCACGGCATCTTCGTCAGCGCCCCCACCATCCTGGCCCTGACCTTCACCTACCTGGAGGAGCGCGATCTGAAGCGCGCGATGGCCACCTCGGTGCGCGGGCACCTGCACTACCCGAAGAACGTCATCAACAACCTGCTGCTCGCCCGCATCTACCTCTACATGCGCCGCGTCCAGGAGGCCGAGCAGACCTTGAACCAGGTGCTCGTGGACGCCCCGGACAACGAGCGCGTCCACTACTACCTGTCCCTGGTCTACGGGCGCACCAAGCGCCTGGACCAAGCCATCACCGAGCTGGAGAAGTACCTCGGGTACCAGCTGATCGACGAGTACCGGGCCACCTCCCTGTACCGGCTCGGCGGCCTCTACTACCGCAAGCACGAGTACGCCAAGGCCATGGACAACTACGAGAAGGCCTACGCGGTGAACAAGCACCGTGGCGCCAAGCGCCGGATCGAGAGCATGAAGAAGGCGAAGAAGGACGGCCGGATCGACTTCTGACGCGAGCGCCATGCCCCCTCCCTTCGCCATCCAGCTCGCGGCCCCGGCGGACCTGCCCCGCTGCCAGGCCCTGCGCCGGGAGGTCTTCGTGCTGGGCCAGGGCGTGCCGGACGAGCTGGAGATCGACGGGCTCGATCCCGCCTGCGAGCACCTGCTGGCGCTGGACGCGGCGGGCCGCGCCATAGGCACTGCCCGGCTGCGGTCGGTCGGCGGTGGCTGTCTGAAGGCCGAGCGCGTCGCGGTCCTGCCCGCCTGTCGGGGGCGGGGGCTGGGGCGGGCGCTGATGGCGGCGCTGGAGGATCGCGCGCGCGGGCGGGGCCTGCCGCGGGTGGTGCTGAACGCGCAGCTGTCGGTGCTCGGGTTCTACGAGAAGCTCGGCTATCAGGCCCAGGGCCCCGTGTTCCACGAGGCGGGCATCCCGCACGTCCGGATGGAGCGGGTGCTGTAGCGATCAGGGCTCCGGCTCGGGATCGTCCTGGGCGGCCACCGCGCCCAGGGAGAGCTCCTCCAGGACCAGCAGGGGGCTGCCGTCGGGCTCGCGCAGGACGAGGTCCACCACGATGCGCGCGCTGCGCAGGTCGCGGGCCTTGCACACCACCACGGCCTCCCGCTCGCGGGAGGTGCCGAGGATCCGCAGCGAGGCCAGGGAGCGGGGCATGACCAGCTGCTCGTGCTCGGCCAGGGCCCAGGCCATGGCCACCTGCATGGCGAGATCGCACAGGACGGGCTGGAAGGCGAACTCGCCCGGCAGGGCCAGGGCCGCCAGGGCCTCGTCGCTCAGGGACACGAGCCCGAGGAAGCGGTCGCCGGTGTGGCGCGTGGAGCGGATACCGCGGAAGATGGGGCCCAGGCCCAGCGTGGGGGCGAAGCGCTCGTCCAGCAGGGTGTAGGCCGCCGGCTCGGCCTCCTGCGCGGCCTCGTGCAGGCCGAGCAGCTCGCGCGGGGAGAAGAGGGTGCCGGCCGGCTCGCCCGTGCCCCCGGGGCCCAGGCGGCAGGAGGCGAAGGCCAGGCGGGGCAGGAGGTGGGTGCGGAGGTTGGAGCGGTCGCGGGGGACCAGCAACAGGCGCCCGTCGTGCTCCATCAGCTCGGCGTCGAGGGCCGCGCCGCGGACCGGGACAGGGCGGCGGAAGCGCAGATCCTTGACCGACAGGCCCGCGCTGCGGCCCTGCTCGGCGAAGATCTCGGCCACGAAGGAGGGGGGCAGGCTCGGCTCGTCGTCGAGCCGGTGCTGGTCGAGCCAGAGGTCCTGGGCGCGCTCGAAGCGCACGCGCGGGCTGCGCTGGTCGGTCGCGGCCAGCAGGCGGTCGCGGGGGCGCGGCGCCAGTGGGAAGCTGGACAGGGCCCGGCCCGATGCCCTGGTGGTGGCCAGATCGCCCACCGCGATCCGGGTCAGGGCGGTGCCCAGCAGGGCCTCGAGGAAGAGGTCGCCCAGCGTGGAGCCGCTGCCCTGCCCGCCCATGGCGAAGGACAGCGTGCGCAGGCCCGGGTGACGCTGGCCGAGGGCCTGCAGCTGCCAGGCGAGCATGTCGCCCGCCAGGGCCAGGGGCCCCTGCCCGGTCTGGCCGATCCAGCCGGCCAGGGGGGTGGCCACCGCCAGCACCCTGAGCTCCGCGGGATCGAGGTGCTCCAGCAGCCCGAGCAGGGAGCCGAAGCTGGTGAGCAGCAGGAATTCCCCCGGATCCTCGGGGAGCTGCCGCGGCAGGGGCGGCGGCGCGACGAGCACCCCGCGCAGCGGCTCTCCCGCCCGCAGGCGCTCGAGGCTGGCCGAGTCGAGGCGCTCCACGGCCTGGTAGCGGGCGCTGATGCCGGCGCTGCGCAGCCGATCGAGGTTGCGGGCCAGCTCCCACTGGGCCCGCGCCCGCACCACCTGCTGGCGCGCGGCGGCCGGGCCGAGGCCCTGGCGCTCGGTGAGCTCGTGCATGAGCTGGCCGAGCACCAGCTCCAGGCTCTCGGGGGCGGCGTCGAGCCAGGTGGGGCGGTCGGTGGGGGCCGGGGTGCGGCCGGTGAGCAGCAGCCGTGCGCCGGTGCGCCGGGCCAGGGCCAGGGCGTACTCGAAGCCTGGGCCGCGCTCACAGTCGAGCCCCAACACGAGATCGCCGGAGACGAGCAGGTTGTCGTTGCGCGCGCGGGCGCCGACCCGCACCAGGGTGGGGGTGACCATCCCGAAGGGTGCGCGTCCCAGCTCCAGGTGGCGGGCGACGCTGTCGATGCGCTGCTCGATGGCCTCGGGCCAGGGCAGGTCGCCCGCGTCCAGGAGCTGGAAGCGGCAGGAGGGCAGCTCCCGCTGCAGGCAGCGCACCCAGGCGGCCGGGAAGGCGCCGAGCGGCCGCTGGACGCCACGGGGCCGGACGCCGAAGGTGCCGTCCTGCGCCACGGGCACCACCACGCGCAGCGGCTGGCTGCGCAGCAGCGGCGCCAGCGCCTGGAAGCAGCGGTAGAAGAGGCTGGCCTGCTCCACCAGGACCTGGGCGATCTGGGCATCGGGCAGGGCCCGCTGCGCCGGGGCGTGGGCCAGATAGACCAGGGTGTCCCGGCCAGCGAGGGCCTGGGCCAGGGTCTCCTGGCCCATGCGACCCACCAGGCGCGCGGCCAGCTCCAGCACCTCCACCCCCGCGCCGCGCAGGCGCTCGCCCACGGCGCTGCCGGGCTCCTCGTCGGTCAGGAGCAGGGCCCGCTGGCAGGTGAAGTGCTCCTGCTCGTCCCGCGCCAGGGGGCGGCTGCCGACCGTGAGCAGGACCACGGGCAGGGCCTTGTCGGTGCGGGCTGCGCCCGCGGGCTCTGGCGTGGGCTCGGGGTCGGGCGCCATGATGAGCTGGGGATCGGGGCCGATGTGGGTGGGATCGTCGGCGAGAGGGGGGGCGTTCGGAGCAGGGGCTCTGGCGCCCTGCTCCTCGGCGGCCAGGGCGGGGATGGGGTCCGAGGGCTCCTCGGGATCGGGGCCGGCCCGCGGTGGGGCCGCGCCGGTGCTCGCGCGGTAGCGCCCGTGGGCCTCCAGCAGCAGCGCGGCCACGGCCGGCTCGCGCTCCTCGAGCCAGGCGAGGAAGTCGCTCTCCAGCAGGCGGGCGAGGGTGGCGCCAGGCACGGGGCGGGCCAGGGGCTCCAGCACGCTGGGGGCGGCGTCCGGGTGCAGGTGGCCCTGCTCGTCCAGGAAGGCCCGCACCTTCGCGAGCCCGTCGGCGCCGTGGCCGTCGGCGGGCTGGCAGCGCAGCACGCGGTGGGGGCGGTCGGCCAGGACGGTGGTGAGCGCCGTGCCCAGCTCCTGGTCCGGGCCGAGGATCGCGAAGTGCTTGATGCCGCCCTGCGCCAGGCGCTCCACGGTGCGGGGCAGGTCGAGGGGCTGGACCAGGTTGCGGGCCAGGTGGGCGGCCAGGGAGGCCGGGTCCAGGCCGTGGCTGGAGAGCGGCTCGTGGTCGTGGGTCGCCATGAGCGGCACGCGGGCCTGGCGGCAGGGCAGGGCGGCGACGGCCTGCTCGAAGGCGGCGCGCGCGGGCTCGAGCCAGGGGGTGTGCCAGGCGCCCTCGCCCGGCAGCAGCCAGGCCTCGGCCTGAAACGCGATGGCGCCGCCCAGCGTGCGCTCCACCGCCTGCACCAGGCCCGCCAGCAGGAAGCGGCCGGGGGCCTCGATGCGCGCCAGGCCGAGATCGGTGCCGGCCAGGGCCAGCAGGGCGTCGCGTTGGTAGGCCGGGCAGCACAGCGCCAGGGCCCCCAGCGGCCAGCCCGCGGCTTGCTGGGCCAGCTGCAGCGCCTCGAGCTGGGCGCGCAGGACCCGGAAGGCCTGGGCCGGACCCCAGGCACCGCAGGCCACCAGGGCCGCCAGCAGGCCCGCGCCGTGCCCGAGCACCGCCGCGGGAGCCACACCCTGGGAGCGCAGGAAGGCGAGATCGGCCAGCTGCAGCGCCAGGGTCAGCGTGCGGGAGCCCGCGGGGCTGGCCCACAGCTCGGCCGCGTCGGCCTCCCCGGCCAGCACCGGGGCGATGGGGACCCCGAGGATCTTCTGGGCGAGATCCGCGCTGCGGTCCAGCGACGCGCGCAGGGTGGGGTTGCGCAGCAGAGACGGCTCGACGGAGACCGGGTGGGCCTCCCAGCAGCCACCGAAGCACAGCGCCAGGCCTGGGGGGAACGTGGTTCTCGGGGTGCTGTCGGGGTGGGACATGCGGGCGGCTCCACGGTCCAGGCTTGGACCTGCCGTTTTCCCTAACCAGAAACACCCCGGTCGATGATCAGCCCCGCTTCTCCCGCGCCACGATCCGCACGATGACGACGGCCAGCAGGATGCCGAAGTGGCACATGACCGAAGGGGTGGAGCGGGCCGCCCAGGGCACGAAGGCCACCACGGCCATGCCGGGCAGCACGAAGGCCAGCATGCCGAGCTGGAACTCGCCGAGCAGGCGGCGGACGGCGCGGTCGTCAGTCTGGATCATGCCCAGGTTGGCGGCCAGCAGGATCGCGCCCATGACCATCTGGTAGTAGCCACCGTAGACCAGGCGGAAGACGCCGCTGTGGTGATAGCGCGCCAGCACCACCTGGCAGACCGCGCCGTCCACGGCGCTCGGATCGAGCAGGGCCCACAGGGCGAGGGCGCCGGCCGTGGCGAGGACACCGGCCAGGGTGAGGCGCAGGGCTCGGCGCCCAGGCCAGGCCGCGTGGAACATGAGCCAGAGCCCCAGCGGCGGCAGCCAGACCACGTCCACGAAGGCCAGCTTGCCCGCGAGGGAGGGGCCCTCGGCGCGGCAGACGAGGACCTCGAGGATCTGGTAGCCGGCCAGCACCAGCAGCAGCGCGATGCAGAGGCGCACCGTGGTGCGTCGGCGAGGTGCGGTCAGGGCCCAGAGGGCGGCGCCCAGCTCGAAGGCGGCGGTGGCGATGGCCAGGGTCGGGGAGTAGGTCACGCGGCGTTCCAGGGGGCGTGGGCCGGGCCACCTACCGCGATGGCGGGGGCCTCGCCTGCCTCATGGCCCCTCGAGCGCCCGGATCAGCTCCCGCTGTGTCGGGTGTGCGTCCGCCAGGGCACGGAAGGCGGCCCGGTCCAGGATGTGTGCCACGGGCAGCTCGGCGAACACCAACACGGGCAGGGTGTAGCGGGCCGCGGCGAAGGTGACCTCGAGCTCGTAGCCGGGCGTCAGGGCGCGCACGGCCGGGGGGTGGTCGTAGGCCACGGTGACGTCCACGTCGGTGACGCCGAGCACAGCCCAGGCCAGCGTGCGCCCCGCGGCGTCCTCGCCGAAGGGGATCATGAAGCGCACGTCGCGGGCCAGGCGCTCGTCCTCCCACCAGCGGGCGAGCCAGGCGGCGGTGTCGTCCACCGGGCCCTGGGTCTCCAGGCCGAGGTCGGCGCGGGCGATGTCGGCGGCCTCGGCGTAGCGCCGGCGGGCCTCGGCGAGGTCGGTGGCCACGGCGCCACCGTCCCAGGCCTCCCAGCCGGGGACCTGGGTGAGGGCGCGCCCGAAGAGGAAGTCGTAGCTCTCGGCGCTGCGGGCGTAGTGGGTGGGCAGGGGCTCGACGCGCAGATCCGGGGCCACGGTGACGGGGACGCGCTCGGAGAAGGCCGCGCCGATGGTGGGCAGGGCCAGGGACTTGATGTGGGTCTCGCGGCGGGAGGCCACGGCGGCCTCGAAGGCCCGCTCCAGCCGGCGACGGTAGCCGGCGTCGGCGGCGAGCACCGGGGCCTCGGGCAGGGTGAGCAGGGGCTCCAGGGCCCACTGCTGCAGGTCGTACCAGCCGGAGTCGGGCCGGGGGGCCAGGCTGACCTGGCGTTCGCGCACGGCGGCCATGAAGGTCTCCATGGTGTGGGGGCCCAGCATGGCGGTGCCACCCAGGCGCTCCATCAGCTCGGTCTCGCGGCTGGTGGCCGCCGGCAGCAGGGAGACCTCGGCGGGCAAGACGGACGGATCGAGGTCCAGCACGCCAGGGCCCTTCGGGGGGTTGTCCAGGGCGGACCGCAGGGCCAGCTCCTCCCGCAGGGAGGCGGCCAGGGCGGGCTCGCCGCGCAGCAAGGCATGCAGGGCCAGGGCCACGGCCCGCTCGTCGGGTTGGCCCATGTCCAGGGGCGTGAGCAGGAAGCGGTCGCGGGTGAAGATCGCGGCCAGATCGGGGTCCTCGGCGTAGATCCCGAGGGGCTTGGCGCGGTGGGGCTGGGCCAGGAAGGCCGCCGCACGTGTGCGTGCCGCCTCGAGCTCGGCGGCGGTGAGGCCCCACGCGGCCGTATCCTGCCCGCCCAGCAGGGCCGCGGCGCCCAGGACCACGCGGCCCTCACCGGCTTCGGGGGGCAGGGCGCGTGCCGCCGCTTCGATCCAGCCCGCTCGCTGGGGAGCCCTGGCGCGCTCCAGGGCGGCCATCATGCGGTCGTCGGCCGCCTTGGACAGGGCCAGCAGGATCTCCAGGCTGGGCAGCACCGGGAAGGCGGCGGCCTGCCGGGCGGCGGCGTAGCTCGGGAAGAGCTGCGGGTCGTCCGGGTCGGCGCGCAGCAAGGCCTCCATGGCCCGCGGGTCGGCGGCGAGGACGGGGGAGATCTCACCGCGGCTCGGCATGGAGATGGTGAAGGTGGCGCCGCGGTCGTCCACCTCGAAGGTCGCGGCCACCTCGGGCTCTCCGGGGAGCGGGGGGTAGCGCAGGCGCAGCACCCCCTCGCGCCGGCCCACCGCCGGGTCGGGCCGGGTGGTGGGGGTGGCGGCCGCTGCCAGCGCGGTCCGCGCCTCGTCCACCTCGTCCAGGACCTCGACCTCGCGGGGGCTGGTGGCGCCGAAGGGAACGAGCTGGAAGCTCCCGAACTGGGCCTGGCCCGCGGAGTACAGCAGGGTGCGCACCGGCTCGTACTCCAGCCGGCGGTCCGTCAGCAGCCAGAGCTCGCCCTCGAACTCCCCGAGATCGGGGTCCAGCCCGGCGGCGGCCTTCCAGGCGTCGGCGCGCGCGCAGAGCGCGTCGAACAGGGGTTTGGCCATCATGCCGCGCAGGTCGCTCTCGGCGAAGGCGCCGTCCACGAGGGGGAAGCTGTCCACCCGCTCGAGCACGGCGCGCGGCGCCTCGGCGAAGCCCTCGAAGCTGCCCAGCGGGGCCAGGTGCGCGGCGTCGGGCGTGGCCACCAGGGCCAGGCCGGCGGCCGGGATGGCGCCGCGCAGATCGGCGACCACGGCGGGGTCGGGGAGCACCTCGGCCACGGCCGCGAGGGGATCGGGGGGGCCGCAGGCGGCCAGGAGGAGGGTGAGGGCGAGGGAATGCATGGTCCCTTGGTATCCTGTGGGCCGGCTCCAGTTCCCCGCGCTACGCTTGGGAGATGCGCGCCCTGGTCCCGCTCCTGCTGCTGACCGCCTGCCGGCCCCCGCCCGAAGCCCCCGAGGATCTGTACGAGCTGGGCGCCTACCTCTACGCCCACGCCTGGGATGAGGATCAAGAAGCCCTCGTCGTCGGGCTCGAGCAGCTCACCACCTGGCTGGAGGCCCACGAGGAGGAGGCCTACGAGGGCTACGAGGTGGGGGCGCTGTCGGAGGAGGCCGTGGACGCCCTCGACGAGAAAGATCGCACCACCCTGGACATGGTGGGCCTCTCCCTCACGCGCCTCTCGCAGCACCCCATCGCCGACTCCACCTGGGCGCTGGTGACGGTGGACCAGAGCGAGATCTACCCGGACACCTTCGCGGAGTACGACCGCGAGTACCTCTCGGGTCCCGCCTGTTTCGTGGACATGAGCTGCGACCGCATGGAGGCCATGGAGGAGCTGCACAGCACCTTCCCCCTGAACCTGGAGACCTGGAGCACCGCCCACAACCAGTACGTCTGGGTGGAGCTGGAGGGCGGCTGGGCCATGGTCCACCGCAACTGGCAGGTGGAGCCCCCCGAGGTCAGTTCGGACCTGATGAAGGTGGACGAGCAGGCCTACCTGAACCTCTTCGTGCCCGGCTCAGCCGGCGCCTGGCGCCTGCAGGCCCAGTGGACGGTCTACTCCGACGACAACAACACGCCGCGGGACTTCGCGGAGGGGCTGGTGCTGGGCTTCCTGGAGGACTGCCACGATCTGCTGGAGGCGTGGCTGGATGAGAACGGGGTCCCTTAGCCCCCCAGCTCCGTGTCCCGGCTGATCCTGGTGGCCTCCACCGAGCCGGCCACGGCGGCGTAGCCGTACACGTCGTCGGCGAACTCCATGGAGAGCTCGCCGTCCTCGGTCAGGCTGCCCGTGCTGGCGATGGGCACGTCGAAGAAGCCGGCGTCCACGGCCACGTCACCCTCCACATCGCCGTGGTCGTTGGTGGCGTCCACGGTCAGGGCCAGGTTCATGTCGTAGCCCATGAGCGACACCAGGCAGGTGGAGTCGCCCAGGATGGTCTGACCCTCGAGGTCCACGACGATGGTGGTCGCGCCAGCGCAGGAGACCGTGATGGGCGTGCCGTTGTACTCGATGGTGATCTCGACGTAGATGTTGCCGGTGTAGGTGCCGGCGTACGCGCTCTGCACCAGGACATCGCCCACGGTCCAGGCCAGCCGGTCGCCGTTGGGCAGGCGGGTCTGGGCGGTGATGTCGTGGCGGCCCACCCGCAGGCTGGCGTCGTCGAAGGAGGCGCCGACCGGGTTCCAGTCGGAGTCTTCGCTGCTGGTCCAGGCGATGTCGTCCCAGTCCAGCACGTTGCCGTCGGCGTCGGCGACCTGCGCCTCGAAGTGGCCGGCGTCCTCCATGGGCAGGAAGTCGCCGCTCTCGGGGGCGATCATCTGCAGCACGGCGCCGTCCCAGACGGGATCCGCCTCGCCGGTGTCGTCGGTGTCGGGCCCGCCGGTGTCGTCGCCGCAGGTGGGCTCCTCGCCGGTGTCGGGCAGCTGCACGCCCCCCGAGTTGGAGTAGACGCGACAGCCGACGGCCAGGAAAGCGAGCAGCACGAGACGCATGGGACCTCCTCGGGTCGTCGCTGCAGGATAGCACCGGCCGGGTCCGCCGGCATGGCCGCGCTTGAACCGCCCGGTGGCCCCGGATAGCGGACCCTCCCCCCGGAGGTGCCCATGCCGACCATCGAGGTCCGCGAGCTCACCCGCAACTACGGCTCGTTCGTCGCGGTGGACCGCATCTCCTTCCAGGTCCAGCGCGGCGAGATCGTGGGCTTCCTGGGCCCGAACGCGGCCGGCAAGACCACCACCATGAAGGTGCTCACCGGCTACCTCGCCCCCACGGCGGGCCAGGCCCTGGTGGATGGCATCGACGTGCTGGACGATCCCATCGCGGTGCGCAACCGCATCGGCTACCTGCCCGAGTCGGCGCCGGTCTACCGCGACATGCGTGTGGTGGACTACCTCGACTTCGTGGCGCGGGTGCGCGGCCTGGCGCGGGCGGAGCGCGCCGCGGCGGTGCGGCGGGTGGCCGAGCAGTGCGGCCTCGGCGAGCGCCTGCTGCAGGGCATCGGCAGCCTCTCGAAGGGCTTTCGCCAGCGCGTCGGGTTGGCCCAGGCCCTGGTGCACAGCCCGGAGATCCTGATCCTGGACGAGCCCACCAGCGGGCTCGACCCGAACCAGATCGTGGAGATCCGCAACCTCATCCGCGAGATCGGCCGGCACAAGACGGTCATCCTGTCCACCCACATCCTCTCCGAGGTCCAGGCCACCTGCGACCGGGTGGTCATCATCCACCAGGGCCGCATCGTGGCCGACGGCACCACCGAGGACATCATGGCGCGGCAGCGCGGCGGTCAGCTCGTGCAGGCCGTGTTCGCCCCGGGCAAGGTGCGCCTGCCCGCGCCCGTGGTGCGGGCCGCGGTGGAGGCCATCCCGGGCGTGCAGCGCGTGGCCATGGTGGAGGTGGGCGAGCCCGGCGCCGTGGGCCTGCAGGTCATCGCCGAGCGCGACGTGCGCGCCGATCTGTTCCAGCTGGCGGCCGAGAAGGGCCTGCTGCTGCTGGAGCTGCACCGGGAGACCTCCAGCCTGGAGGAGGTCTTCCAGCGGGTCACCACGGGCCTGGGCGAGGTGGGGGCGCTGGGGGACGAGGACGCCGAGACCGAGGCGGTGGGGTAGCTACAGCTCCACGATCTCCAGGTACCCGCCCTCCGTGGCCGCCTCCTCCGAGGCGAAGGCCCTGGTGGCCTCCTCGCGGCTGCGGGGGGAGCGCAGGCCCTGGCGCACCGCGACGCAGCGGTTGCGGCCGGAGTTCTTCGCCCGGTAGAGGCCGAGGTCGGCGAGGGTGACGAGCTGCTCGAGGTCCACGCCGTACTCGCCGTCGCTGTAGACCGGGCAGCAGACCAGGCCGATGGAGCAGGTGCGATGCAGGGTGGAGCCGTCGGGCAGGGTGAACGCGCGCGCCTCGACCCGGCGCCGCAGGCGCTCGCCGAAGGCCGCCAGCCCCTCCTCGTCGGCGCCGCGCAGGACCACCAGGAACTCCTCGCCGCCCCAGCGCACCACCACGTCCTGGCCGCGGGCGGTGTCCTGCAGCAGGCCGGAGAGCTGCTCCAGCACGCGATCGCCCGCGTCGTGCCCCCAGGTGTCGTTGACCTGCTTGAAGTGGTCGATGTCCACCATGCACAGGCCGAGGCGGTCCGCGGAGGTCGGCCGGCGCTCGAAGCGCGAGCCCAAGGGTCGCCCGGCGGCCTGGCGGGCGATGGCGTCCACCTCGGGGCGGACGGTCTCCAGCAGGAAGCGGCGGTTGCGCAGGCCGGTCAGGGTGTCCATGAGGGACAGCTCCTTGCGCTCCTCGGCCAGCTGCGCGAGCTGCCGGGTCCGGGCCGCCACCTGGGCCTCCAGCTCGACCTGCCGCGCCCGGAGCCGCCGCTCCCGCAGCCACGCGCCCCCGAACAGCAGCGCGGCCCCCAGCGCGGTGGCCAGCGCGCGGAACCAGGCGGTCTGCCAGAGGCGCGGCAGGACCGTGAAGCGCAGGGTGGTGGGCTGCGCGCTCCAGACCAGACCGTCCGTGCTGGCCTCGACCCGGAAGGTGTAGTGGCCGGGGTCGAGGTTGGTGAAGGTGGCGGAGCGGCTGTTGTCGGGCCCGGTCCAGGGCTGGCCGTCCAGGGCGTAGCGGTAGCGGACCTTGTCGGGCGCCAGGAAGCAGGGCGCGGTGAACTCGATGGCGAAGCGCCAGGTGCCCGGGGCCAGGGCCACCTGGTCCAGCGAGCCCAGCGCCTCGGCGTCGGCGCTGGCGGCCTCGATCACCACGCTCGGGGCGGGCCGGGAGTCCTGGGTGCTCGTGGGATCCACCACGGCCACCCCGCGGGTGGTCGGGAACCACAGCCGCCCGTCGTCCGTGCGCGCCCCGGCGCCCACGTACCCGCCGTTGCACTCCGTGCTGACCATGCCCTCGGCGCGGCCGAAGACCAGGCTCTCCACCCGCGGCAGGTGCCCGGCGAAGAAGGCCTCGAGGGAGGCCCGGTCGACCCGGTACACGCCCTCGTTCGAGGACATCCACAGCGAGCCGGCGTCGTCCTCCAGCACGCGCCAGATGCGATCGTCGTGCAGGCCGTCGGCCTCGGTGACCGCGAAGAGCGCGCCGTCGCGCCAGCGCAGCAGGCCGCCCTCCGTGCCGAACCAGAGGGCCCCGTCCCGGGTCTGCAGGGCCGCGGTGATCTTGCGGCGGTTGGGGGGGACCTCGGGCGCCTGCAGCGGCCCCTCGAAGCCCGCCGGGGTCCAGGAGTACAGCCCGG
Source organism: Pseudomonadota bacterium (assembly GCA_043814015.1). GTDB lineage: Bacteria > Myxococcota_A > UBA796 > UBA796 > JAFGLY01 > JBDRKM01. The sequence goes on along the minus strand of JBDRKM010000407.1, from coordinate 2,102 downwards.
CGCCGTCGCTGCCGATCCACAGGCGCCCGTCCTGGTCCAGGAACAGCGTGCGCACGGTGGAGCCCTGCAGCCCTGGCGGCAGGGCGACCGGCTCGAGGCGATCCCCCACCAGCAGATCCAGGCCCTTCTGGGTCCCGACCCAGGTGCGCCCCTCGGTGTCTTCGGCCACGGCGAAGACGTAGGGGGCCGAGAGGCCCTCGGCGCGCCCCCAGGTGGTCCAGGTGCCCTCCGCGAAGCGCCTGAGTCCCTGCCCGAAGCTGCCCACCCACAGGGCCCCGGTGCGATCCTGGAACAGGGCCGTGACCGCGATGTCCTGCAGGTCCTCCATGCCGGCGAAGGGCACCACCTCCTCACCGTGCATGCGGTACAGGCCGCGCATGGTGCCGATCCAGACGTAGCCGAGGCGGTCCTGGGCCACGGAGAGGACCACGTCCTCCGGGATGCCTTCTCGCGGGCCGTAGGTGACGAAGCGCGCGTCCTGCAGGCGCTGCAGGCCCCCGGCGAAGGTGCCGACCCACAGGTTGCCCTCGCGGTCCTCCAGCAGGGAGGTCACGTGGGCCTGGGTGAGCCCGTCCCGCTCCGAGAGGACCTCCGGGCCCTGCGCGCCCAGGCGCACCAGCCCGCTGCGGCGGGTGCCGAGCCACAGGTTGCCGTCGGAGTCCTGCAGCAGGGCGATCAGGTCGTCGCTGGGCAGGCCGTCTTGCCGTGTCAGCCAGCTCCAGGTGTCGCCCTCGACGCGCAGCAGGCCCTGGCCGTCGGTGGCGAACCAGCGCACGCCGTCTTCGTCCTCGACGAGGGCGCGGACGTGGGTCGGGGCCAGGCCCGCGGGCAGCGGGGCGGGCAGGCAGGCGCCATCCCGCAGCACGCCGACGCCGCCGTTCTGCGTGGCCACCCAGATCTGCCCCTGGCGATCCTCGGCCAGCGCCTCCACCACGTCGTCCCCCAGCACCGGGGCGACGGGGACGTGGGAGACGTTGCCGTCCAGCAGGCGGTCCACGCCGTGGTCGGAGCCGATCCAGAGGGCGCCCTCGCGGTCCACCAGCAGGGTGCGGACCGTGTCCGAGGCCAGGCCCCGGGCCGCGGTCCAGGCCTCGAAACGGCCGTCTGCCAGGCGCACGGCGCCGCCGCCCAGCGTGCTGAACCAGATGGCCCCGTCCCGATCCTGGACCACCGCCTGCACGTCGTCGTTGCCGATGGCGGGGGTGTTGCGGGAGTGGAAGGCCACGAAGCGGACCCCGTCGAAGCGCACCAGGCCGTCCTGGGTGCCGAGCCACAGGTAGCCCTGGCGGTCCTGCAGCATGGTCTGGACCGAGGAGGAGGGCAGGCCGTTCTCGCGGCCCCAGACCTGCTGGGCGTAGCGCCGGAGTGGCTGGTCGGGATCGAGGGCCCACGCGGCGGGGGCCGCGAGGAGGGCGAAAAGCGCCGCGGCGGCCAGCAGGAGCCGGGCGAGCCGTGGAGCGGGGGAAGGTCCGTGCATGGTGGGGATACGCCGCGCTACCTATCGGTTCGTCACACCGGACCCTGGAGGAAAACTTGACTGCGCGGTGGCGCGAGCGGCTCGGCACTGGGGCGGTGATCGGCGCGGCGGCGGCCGTCACCCTGGCCGGCTGGCGGGGTCAGTGGTTCCTGACCGACGACGCCTTCATCGCCTTTCGCTACGTCTCCAACGCGCGCCTGGGACTCGGCTGGGTCTGGAACCCGCCGCCCTTCCTCCCGGTGGAGGGCTACACCAGCTTCCTGTGGCTGTGGCTGCTGCGGGGGGCCTGGGCGCTCGGCCTGGAGCCGCCGCGGGCCGCCAACCTGCTGTCGCTGGCGGCCACCCTGGGCAGCGTGGGCCTGTGTGCCGCCTGGATCGCAGCCCGCCGGCGGCGGCTGCGCCCACCCCTGGGGCTCGCCCTGGCGCTGGCCCTGCCCCTGGGGCTGCTGGTGGGCAACGCCTGCTTCCTGACCTGGGCCTCCTCGGGCCTGGAGACCGCCCTGTTCGACCTGCTGTACCTGGCCTGGGTGCTGGCCCTGTTGGCCCTGCCACAGCGGCGCGCCTGGCTGGCGGTGGCGGCGGCCGTGGCCGCCCTGCTGGCCCTGTGCCGGCCCGACGGGCTGCT
>JBDRKM010000406.1:0-4320 GCA_043814015.1 Pseudomonadota bacterium | reverse complement strand
GCATACCAGATCCACCCATACTCCTCCTCCCTCCCGATCTCCCTCAGCACCACCCCCCCCAGCCTCACCACACCACCGCCGCTCAACCACGGCGCCACCACCGGCGCCTGGGTCCACTCCTCCCTGAACCACAACACCCTCCGGATGTCCTCCGCGATCAGCCACCTCCCGAACCCCTCGGCCCCGCCCTCCGCCACCGGCACGTCCATCCAGGTCCACAGCGGCCGCTCGTTCGGCCGCCGGTTGATCCAGCAGCCCGGGATGTTGTCCACGACCATCGGCCAGTCCTCGGGGATCTCCGCCTCGATCTCCCTGGCCAGCGCGAGCTGCGGCGCGTACAGCGCCTTCGACACCTCCAGCTGCCGCCGTGTCTCGTCCAGCTGCTGCACCCACCCCACCGCCACCACGGCCAGCACCAGCCCCCAGGCTCCCGGCTCCCCCAGCCACCCCTTCAACCTCACCCACAGCCACCCCAGCCCCGCCCCGGCGGACAAGGCCCACAGCGGCACCAGCGGCAGCAGCCACTTCCAGTAGAGGTTGTGCCCGGGATCATGCTGGGCCGTCAGCCCGATCCCCAGCCAGAACCCCGTGAGCAGCACGCCGGCCGCGCCTGCGGTCCGCGCCAGCCCGTGCCCCTTCCACAGGAGCAGAGGCAAGGCCAGCACCGCCGCCAGCGCCAGGCCCACCCCCAGGTGCGCCGGGATCACCTGGAACAACAGCGCCCCGTCCACCGCCAGCCCGTTGCGCAGCCACTCCCAGCGCGTGACCGCCTCCTCCGACGCCCCGGTCTCCAGGTTGATGGTGACGGAGTGCTCCCAGAAGCGCCAGGTGCCGTACATCCCCCGGCAGTACGCCGACCAGGCGAGCACTCCGATGGCCACGGGCAGCGCGACCGCCGCCAGCCTCCGACCCCGCGGCCCGCGGCCCACCGCGTGCAGCAGCAGCGCCGGCACCAGCACCAGCAGCGCGTCGAAGCGCGTCAGGAAGGCCAGGATGGAGAAGATGGCCGCGGCCACCAGCCGCTCCCGACCCGCCAGCGCCAGGCTGGCCAGGATCATGGCGGCGTACAGCGGCTCGCGCAGGGAGGAGGCGCTGTAGAGGGCCAGCTCAGGCTGGAACACCACCAACAGCCCGCCGAGCCAGGCCGCGCTGGCCCCGCCCAGCCGCCATCCCAGCCACACCACGAGGCCGATCACGCAGAGCCCCGACACCATGCTCACGGTGTGGGTGGCCACCACGGCGTCGCCCACCACCGCCAGCACCAGGGCCGAGAGGCCGTAGTACAGGGGCAGGTGGTTCATGTCGTAGGTGGTGAAGCGCGACTCGAGCACCCCGCGCGCCATGGCGAGGTTTCCGTAGTCGCTCTCCTCCCAGCCGAAGTAGCGGGGGGTCAGCCACAGGCGCCAGACGAAGCCCAGGGCCACGAGGGCCAGGGCCGCCCACGCCCAGGCTGGCCAGCGGGCCAGCACGCTCCGCAGATACCCGCCGGGGCGGCTCACGCCCCCTCGATGCGAGCCTTGAAGCGCGCCAGGGTGGCGGGGAGGGTGACCCCCACCAGGGAGTTGACCAGGGTCTGGGGGACGAAGAGCCCCAGCACCAGATCGATGCTGTAGGTGGCCCGCGTGCGGACCGCCCCCTCTCCCACCACCTGCTCCAGGTCCCACGAGCCGTCGTTCGAGGTGAACAGGCCCGAGAGCATGGCCCAGGAGAGGCGCAGGGGCGAGCCCCTTTCCAGGCGCAAGGTGTACTGGAAGGGCCTGAAGACGTTGGCGTGGAAGCGCACGTCCCAGCGATCCAGGCCGGACTCCAGCACCTCGATCCGCTCGATCTCCGGGAGGAACTGCGGGTAGGCGGGGAAATCCGTCAGGACCGCCATCACACGGTCGGCGGCGGCGTCGATCTCGATGTGCTGGCGAGCACTGGGCATGGGCCCTCCACGGCTAGCGGGAGCGACGGCGGCGGCGGCGACCCGAGCGGGCACCGCGCCCCGTGGGGCGCTTCTTCCCCAGGGAAGAGCGTCCGGGGAACCAGCGGTCCCAGCTCTCCTCCAGGGCCTCCCGCAGGGCGTCGAAGGCGGGCAGGGCCAGCTGGCCGGCCTGGTCCAGGATCTGGAAGGCCTCGCCACGCGCGCGCACGAGCAGGTCGCGGTGTTCGAGAGGATCGACGTAACGGAAGGTGGGCAGCTCCTTGGCGCGCTCACCCAACAGGGCGTCGGCGCCGCGGGCGACGAGATCGAGCTCGGCGATGCGGAAGGCGTCGAGCTCCCGAACCATCAGCTCCACCCGACGGACCCCCTCGGGATCGGGGCTCTCGCTGAGGACCAGCATGCACCGCCCGGCCCGCAGCCCACGGGCCACGTGCGCGCGCAGGCGGTGCAGGCGCACGAGATCGAAGCGATCGGCCTCGAGCACCACGCAGGCGGTGGCGTTGGCCACGGCGGGGCCATCCTCGATGATGGTGGTGGTGAGCAGGACGTCGATGCGCCGGTGGATGAAGTCGTCGTAGGTGCGCTGGCGCTCCTCACGGCTCATCAGGCCGGAGAAGACCCCGATGCGCTTGCCGGGGAATGCCTCGCCCCGCAGGGCGTCGGCGAAGCGCGCCAGCTCGCGCAGGTTCAGCCGCTCCTGCCCGGCGAGCATGGGCAGCACCACGTAGACCTGTCGCCCGGCCTCCAGCTCGGTGCGGGCGCGCTCGTAGGCCTCCAGGTGGTCGGCCCAGGGGTGGGAGCTGACCTGCATGCCCGGCGCGAGCTGTCCCGGTACGAGGGAGAGATCCATGTCCGAGAAGACGGTCAGGGCGATGCTGCTGGGGATGGGGGCGTCGGTCAGGACGAGCAGATCGGGGCGCGCGCCCTGGGAGGGCAGGCTGGAGAGGGTGACGGAGCCGTACTCCTCGCGCTCCTCCACCACCACCAGGCCCAGGCGCTTGAAGGCCGGCCAGGCCTTGATGATCCAGGGGGAGGCGAAGACGATGTGGACCTCACCCCGCTTGAGGGCGTCGAGCATGGCGGCGTCGGGCTTGTCCTGCAGCAGGGCCGGGACGAGGCCCACCGAGCGCAAGAGGGGCTCGGCGAAGAGGTAGCGGTGCTCGGCGGCGAGGGAGTCGGGGGCCACGAACACCACCTGGGCACGATCCTCGGCCACGACCACGGCGGACAGCAGGGCCACGAAGCCCTTGCCGACACCCACCTCGCCCTGCAGCAGGCGGTTGGTGGGCAGTGGCCTCCCCAGATCGCGCCGGATCTCGGAGAAGGCGATCTCCTGGCCATCGCTCAAGGGGTGGGAGCGGGCGGCCATGATCTGGGAGACCAGCCGATGGCGGATGGTGTGGGCGATGCCACGCTCGCGGGGCTGGCGCTTGCGCTCCAGGGCGCTGCCCAGCTGGTAGAGCAGCAGCTCGTCGAAGGCCAGGCGCTCGCGGCCGCGCTGGGGGCCGTGGATGGGGAAGTGCAGCCTGCGCAGGGATTCTTCGAAGGGCAGCAGCCGCAGGCGCTTGCGCATCTCCTCGGGGACGGGATCCGAGATCTGGCCGGCGCAGGCCTCGAGGGCCTGGGCGAGCAGCCCGCGCAGCTCGGAATCCGAGATCGAAGCCAGGCCGTAGCAGGCCTGGCGGCCCTGACCGCGGCTGTCGAGCCAGACCTGCTCGCCTTCGTGCAGCAGGCGCAGCTCACCCTCGTCCTCCACGTGACCATAGATGGCGACCCGCGAGCCGGGCTCCATCGACTGCCAGAAGGACAGCTCGCGAGGGGTGAGCCAGCGGCAGATCACGCGCGCTTCGCCATCGCCGAGGACCACCTCGTGGCGCCGGCCGAAGGGGGAGAGGCGGGTGAGGCGCTTGAGCACGGTGCCGCGCAGGACATGGCGCTCGCCGGGGGGCAGGCCCTCCGAAGGCTCGACGGCCCGCGGCAGGAGCTCGTACTCGCTGGGCATCAGCAGCAGCAGATCGGCCGCGGTCTCGATGCCGAGAGCCTCCAGCGCCTCGATCTGACGCGGCGTGACGGAAGAGAGGACCTCCACGAGCGGGGCCCCCGCGCCCTGGGGATCGCGCAGGGGCACGGGCTGGAGCGGCTCGGCCTCGGGCTCGGACTCGCGCGCAGGGGCGGCCCGATCGAGGGCCCGCCAGAGGTCGGCGATGCTCTCCTCCACGAGCTCGGGGGCGAGGGCCCAGGTGGGCTCTCCGGGCTCCTCGGGATCGCCCGGCTCCTGGTCGCTCTCCCCGTCGGCTGGGACAGCGTCGGGCTCGTCGGAATCCTGGACGGCCGCCGCCACCCCCTTGCGGGAGGCCTCGGGAGCGCGCACGCCCTCGCTCGGCGCCTCGGGC
>JBDRKM010000405.1:0-6259 GCA_043814015.1 Pseudomonadota bacterium | reverse complement strand
AGGCCGAAAACTCGCCGATTGGCCGAAGCCTGGGTCATGGCCCAGCCGCCTCAGCCCTCGAAGGGCGCGGCACAGCGGAAACCGACAGGCCCGCGCAGCTCGGTGGGGGGCAGGCCGAAGCCGGGATCGGTCTCGTCACAGCCACCCACCAGCCGGCCGTCCGCGACCCAGTGCCAGAGCCAGGCGCCAAGATCGAACAGCCCGTACTCCCCCGGGGGGTGGGTGCCGACGGCCGGGATGTGGTCGAAGCGCGGGCGGCCCACGAAGCCCCGCGCGGGATCGGGGCGGTGCCCCCAGGGGTAGCGGTCCGGGCCCCAGACCGCCGAGAGCAGCGTGTTCTCCGGCAGGTACCGGCCGGTGGCGGCGGCGAAGTCGCGCGCCTGCTCCCACGACACGCCCGTGACCGGGCAGAGGCTGTCCACGCGGTCGGGCAGGTGATCGGGGACCACGCGCAGCCAGGCGTCCCAGGTCACGGGGTAGACGTCGAGGTGCACGAGCCGGGGGGTGCCCCGTGGGGTGGCGTCGGCGGGCACGAGGGCCATCAGGGGGTGGGCGCCGTCGGGGTTGACCCAGCCGACGCGCTCCAGCGGCGGCAGCGCCTCGAGGGCTGCGGGGGAACGGATGGCGAGGGAGACCTCGGCGCGCACCACCCTCCCCCGCCCGTCCGTCATGGCCTTGGCACCCATGACCTTGTAGGTGGCCTCGCGCGGGGCCTGGTTGGCGGTGGCCAGCGCGCGGCTGATGGCGTGGCGCACACTGACGCCGGTGGCCTGGATCGTGGACAAGGAACCTCCTGCCGCACCAACACTCTCAGGCAGGACATTATCCATGTTCAGGCGCGGAAAGCCCAGCGCCCCGGTGAGAAGGTGGGCTCCCCGCCGTTCCCGGCGGGTGACGGACGCCGTCCGCGCGCGGCCCGCGGCGCGGGGCGGCGGCTCGCCTGCCGGCTCGGCCCTGGCAGGATAGGCGTGTCCACTCGGTTCCCTGCACCACGGAGGCTGGACATGCTGCACGTCACCCACCGCATCGCCATGGCTGCGCTCCTCGGCCTGCTCGGCACGGGCTGCGAGAAAGAGCCCGAACCCGTCCAGGAGGATCCCTGCCCGAACATCTCCATGGACGGCCTCGCCGGCGACTGGATCAAGGTCACGGGCAAGCGCGGCGATCACCGCAACCGCATCCGGATCAAGGGCGAGCCGGGCAATTACAGCATGATCCTGATCCCGGGGTACTTCTCCAAGATCGCCCTCAAGGGCCAGAAGCGCGACATCGACTACGTCTTCGAGGAGCAGTTCACCGGCAGGGCCCAGGAGCAGTTCCAGACCGGCTACCGCCAGAAGCACCGCGTCTACGTCGAGCCCTACCACAAGGCCTGCGCCATGCGCATGGTGGTGGCCAAGGTCGAGCTGGGCGAAGGCGGCAAGGAGAAGGAGCGCCCCCGCACCCCGGGCTACGAGGAGTACCTCCCCTTCCCCGAGGGCGCCGACTTCACCTTCGAGATCCCCACCGGGTTCCTGTTCCTGGGCGAGGCCGCGCGCAACCGCAAGCTCGAAGAGTCGCAGCTCGTGGAGTTCGAGGGCTACCCCAAGCCCGACATCGCGCTGGGCGAGGCCATCCCCGTGGGCGTCTTCACCCAGGCCTCGGCCGATGGCCCCGAGGGCTGCTCCTACGACATGGACCTCTACTTCGACGACCAGCCCTACAAGGGCACCCGCGACGCCCCCTCCGAGTCCGCGGGCAAGGGCGTGGCCGCAGGTCCGGTCAAGGACGGCTACCGCCACTGGTACGTCCCGGCCTGGTTCGCCCCCTTCTCCGGCAACCACATGTTCGAGATGTACCGCTACCGCACCTGCTCGGGCAAGCGCGAGCTCATCGAGATCAACGGCCTGGAGGCCGTGCTGCAGTAATGGTCTCGCGCTGGCTCCTGGTGGACGGCATCGATCTGCTGGAACCCGGCAAGCTGGCCCACGGGCACAAGGCCTTCGGCGCGCAGGAGCCCTTCTTCGCCGATCACTTCCCGGGCTTCCCCGTGGTCCCCGGGGTGCTGCTGCTGGAAGCCCTCGCCCAGCTCTCGGGCAAGCTCATCGGCTACACCGTGCGCCTGGTGCGCGGCGACTGGCCCTTCCCCATCCTCTCCATGATGAACGGGGTCAAGTTCCGGCGCTTCGTGCGACCGGGCGAGCGGGTGGAGCTGGAGACCCGTCTGGTGGCCCTGCGCGACGAGATGAGCGACGTGCGGGTCCGCGCGCGGGTCGGCAGCCGCGTGGTGGCCCAGGCCGAGCAGATCTTCGTGTTCAACGCCGTCCCCCTGGAAGATCCCCAGGAGCTGGTGCGGCTGGAGCGGGTCGAATTCGGCTACCTGCGCAGCCTGTGGCCGGGCTGCCCCGAGCACGCCTGGCTGCCGGCGCGTGGCGGCGAGGAGGGCTGATGGTGCGCTCCCCCGCAGCGGATCGGCCCGCCTCCGAGCGGGTGGTCGTCACGGGTATGGGGGCCGTCAGCGCCCTCGGCCTCGACCTGCCCGCCACCTGGCACGCCGTGCTGGAGGGCGCCAACGGCATCCGCACCGTCCAGCGCTTCGATCCTGCTGGCTTCCCCGTGACCTTCGGCGCCGAGGTGCACCTGCCGGGCTCCCCGGCCGATCTCAAGGGGTCCCTCGCCCTGCGCGCCGCCCGCGAGGCCCTGGCTGCCGCTGGCCTGCCCGGAGGGCCGCGCGCCGGCGTCTTCATCGGCAGCGAGGCCGACCGACCGCCCCTGTCCCTCGTGGCGCGCCGCATGCGCACCGGCGAGCTGCCCACCACCGCCGAGGTGGCCCGCGCGGCCCCCTGGGCTCCCACCACCGATCTCGCGACCCTGTGCGGGGCCACCGGCCCCACCAGCACCATCTCCACCGCCTGCTCCTCCTCGGCCCAGGCCATCGGAGAGGCCTACCTGCGCCTGCGGCGCGGCGAGATCGACGTGGCCCTCACCGGCGGGGTCGATGTCCTGGTGGATCCGCTGATGGTCACCGGGTTCGCCATCCTCGGTGCCCTCTCCACCCGCAACGCCGAGCCCGAGCGGGCCTGCCGGCCCTTCGACGTGGACCGCGATGGCTTCGTCCTGGCCGACGGCGCGGCCATGCTCTGCCTCGAGACCCTGGCCCACGCCCGAGCGCGTGGTGCCGAGGTGCTGGGCGAGATCCTCGGCTATGGCTGCTCGCTCAACGCCTGGCGCATCACGGACGCCCCCCCGGATGGGCGCGGCGCCGCCATCGCCATGGAGGCCGCCCTGGCCGACGCGGGGCTCTGCGCCGCCGACATCGACTACGTCAACGCCCACGGCACCTCCACCCCCCAGAACGACGTCTCCGAGGCCCGGGCCCTGCAACGCGTACTGGGGCCTGAGGTGCGGCGCGTGCTGGTCTCGAGCACCAAGAGCATGACCGGACACACCGTGGCCGCCTGCGGGGCGCTGGAGCTGCTGTTCAGCTTCCTGGCCCTGCGCGACGGGGTGGCGCCGCCCACCATCAACCTGGACCACCCCGATCCCGACTGCGATCTGTGCCATGTGGCCCAGGAGGCCCGGCCGGCGCGCCTGCGGAACGCCTTCTCCAACTCCTTCGGCTTCGGCGGCAACAACGCCACCCTCGTGGTGGGTGGCCCCTCATGAGGGTGCTGATCACGGGGCTCGGCCTCGTCACGCCCCTCGGGCAGGAGCCGGACGCGCTGTGGGCGCGCCTGCGCGACGGCACCGTCGTCCTCGCCTCCGAGGATGACCTCGCGGGCCTCCCTTCGGCCCTCTGCGGGCGCGTGGGGCCCGTGGACCTCCGGGCCTGGCTCCGGCGCCGCAAGGACCGCAAGCTGCTCTCCCGCGCCGCCGAGCTGGCGTTGCCGGCCGCCGGGCGGGCGCTGGGCGGCTGGGCCGGCGATCGCGTCGGGCTCGGCCTGTTCGTCGGTGTGGGGCGCGAGCCGCCCGACACGGGCAGCGCCGAGCCCGCGCTGGTGGCCGCCTGCATCGACGGTCGTCTCGACCCGACCGCCCTCGCGGGCGCGGGCCGCGAGCTTTACCCGCCCCTGCTGCCGCTGCTCACCCTGCCCAACCTGGTGCTCTCCCACGTCTCCATCAACCTCGGCGTCATGGGGCCCAACGGCACGGTCGCGGGGGAGGCGGCCGCCGGGCTCGGGGCCCTGGCCGAGGCTTGCCACGCCATCGCGGAGGGCCGCTGCCCCGCGGCGCTCGCCGGTGCCGCCGACAGCCGGGTGGACTTCGGCACCGCCCGCGATCTGTACCGCCTCGGGCGCGCCGGGCCCGCGCGCAGCCCCGCGGAGGGCGCTGTCTTCCTCCTCCTGGAGCCCGAAGGCTCGGCCTCGCCAGCCCTGGCCACCATCACAGGTGTGCGGCGGAGCCCCTCCGCGGGCGATCTCCCCCTCCCCCCCCGGGTGCTGTGCGGCGATCTCGGCGCGGCCGACGGCCTGCTGGCCCTCGCCGCGGCCCTCCTCGCGGAGCGCTGGGGCTGGGTCGAGGCCAGTGACGACGAGGGCGGTCAGGTCGCCATCGCGCTGCAGCCCCCACCCGGCCCGGGACGTGATACCCTGCCCGCGGTCCCATCCGAGGGTGATCCGCGTTGACTCGGGAGAACAACCGTCGTTTCCACTTCCTGCGCGAGATCGCGTCGGGCACCTTCGGCTCGGTCTACCTGGCCAAGGAGGTCCACACCGACGGTTTCTCGCGCCTGGTCGCCATCAAGCTGCTGCACCGCAGGTGGTCCGAGAGCGAGGAGGTCACGCGCCGCATGCGGGACGAAGCCCGCCTGCTGGGCTGGCTGCGCCACCGCAACATCGTCGATGTGGTCGATCTCACCGCCATCGACGGCCGCACCGCCGTCATCATGGAGTACCTGGAGGCCGTCGACCTCCGCTATGTCACCGAAGCCCTGCGGGAAGACGGCGTCCACATCCCGGTCCGCGCTGCGCTGCAGATGGCCGCGTGCGTGGCCGGCGCGCTCGATGCCGCCTACAACCGGCCCCCCTATGCGGGCGAGAAGCCGCTGCGGGTCATCCACCGCGACATCAAGCCCAGCAACGTCATGGTCGACGAGGGCGGGACGGTCAAGGTGCTGGACTTCGGCGTCGCCCGGGCGGACTTCGAGTCCCGCGAGAGCAACACCGCCGACCTCCAGTTCGGCTCGGTGGACTACATGCCGCCCGAGCGGCTGTTCTTCGAGCCCGAGACCCCGGCCAGCGACATCTACTCCCTGGGCGCCACCCTCTACGAGATCCTTGCGCTGGAGCGCATGGGCAAGGCCAAGGGCCGCCCGGATCGCCACGCCGGCTTCGTCCGGGATCGCCTCTCCTTCCTGCGGGCCGTGCGTGGGCTCGGAGGAAAGCTCGCTTCCGGGCTGGATCAGCTCATCATCGCCATGGTGGACTACGAGCATGCCGACCGCCCCTCGGCCGCCCGCGTGGTGGAGGTCTGCCGCGATCTGTCCCGGATAGCTCCCGATCAAGGCCTGCACGACTGGGCCGAGGCGGCGCTGCCCTCCATCCTCACCCGCAGCCGGGAGCTGGAGTCCGCGGGCAGCGCGCTCGACGGGCGCCTGATCGAAGAGGACAGCTCGGCCCTGCGTGTGCGGGAGAGCGGCGCCTCCTCCAGCTTCCGGGCGGTCCCGGATCCGCGCTTCGATAGCCATGGGCGGCCCATCACCCCCTCGCGCGAAGAGGAGGGCGCCCGGCTCGGCTCCGCGGCGCTCGCCGCTGTGGGCGCCGAGTCCGGCTCATTTCCGGTCGCGCCGGTCGCCCCTGTCCCCGCGGCGACACCCGCGCCAGCCGCCGCCGTCGCCCCCCACCCTGCCCCTGCCCCTGCGGCCGCGGAGCCCAGGTTCCAGGTCCCGCAGGAAGCCGTGCCGCCCAGGCCCTCCCCGAGGCCCTCCGTCATCCCGCGGATGTACAGCACCGGCGCGTTCCCCCGCGCGCAGTCCGCGCGCCCGCGCGCCGCAGAGCCACGACGCGGTGGCCTGGCGCCGTTCGATCCAGAGGACCAGGGCTGGGACGACGAGCACGAAGCGACCGCGCAGGTCGAGCCCGAGCTGCTCGAGGCGCTGCGGGCCGGGCGGCGTCCCACGAGCCCGCCTGTGGTCACCTTCGGCCAGGAGAAGGACACGCCGCGCGCGGCCGCTCCAGCCGCGAGTCCCTCGCCGCCGCCACCCGCGGAGCGCCCCAGGGCTACCGCCGCGCCAACCCCGCGCCAGGTGGTGCGCCGCACGCCCGCCCCGGCCGGGCCGCCC
>JBDRKM010000404.1:0-28705 GCA_043814015.1 Pseudomonadota bacterium | reverse complement strand
GGGGTGGCCGCCGGGTCGGGCCCGGCGCCAGGCGCGCTCGCAGCGCACCAGGCGGGCCAGGGTGGTCCCGGGGCCGCTGTGCTCCCAGTGGCGCAGCAGGGCGCCGCGGGTGAAGAGGGCGTGGTCCAGGCGGGCGGCGGCCGCATCCCCGGTGGCGGCCACGTAGGCGGGCAGGGCGGCGAGCAGGGCGGGGTGGCGCTTGAAGCGGCGCACGCGGCCGGGTGTGACCTGGCAGGCTTTGGCGGGCAGGTCGGGCAAGGTGCGGGCGGCGTCGCCCAGCCAGGTGGCGAAGGTGCGCACCGGGACCTCGCCGGCGCCCAGGGCGCGCAGGGCGCGCTCGGCGAGGGCCGCCAGACCCGCCTCGGGCACCAGCACCAGGGCGCGAGATGGCGCGAGCCCGGCGCGGCAGCGCTGGGCGGTGCGGCGCAGGCAGGCGGTGGTCTTGCCGCTGCCCGCGGGGCCCTCCACCAGCAGGGCGGCGCCGGCGGGAGCATCGAGGACGCGCCGCTGGCCGGCGTCGAGCAGGCCGTCGGGCACCAGCAGGCCCTGGCGCAGGGGTTGGTCGGGGGGCGCGGGGAGCAGGTGGGTCGCGCAGGGGGCGGTGGCCGCCCAGGGGCCGTCGGGTTGCCGCCGGAAGGAGGCCTCGGGGGTGTCCACGCCTACCAGACACCTGGCGGCGAAGCGCCAGTCGCGGCGCGCGAGGATTTCGCCCTGGACCGTCGCGTCCTCGAGCTCCAGCTCGAAGTCATCGCCCTCCTGGTGCGAGAGGAACAGCGCGCCGAGCGGCGAGGAGCGCCAGTCCAGCAGCGGCGGGCGGGCATCGGGCCAGCGCCGCTCGCCGACGAGGACATCCCGCGTGCGGTCGCCGAGGCGCACCCGGAGGTGGCCGAAGCAGGGTGCCTCCGGGGAGGGCAGGTTGGGTTCGCCGCGGGCGCGAGCGGCGTCCAGGCGCGCGCGCAGGGCCGCGCAGAGCGCCTCCTCGGCGCGCAGCAGGGTCAGCTCGTCGGGGTCGGGGGGACGGGTGTGTGGCACGCGCGCCTCCTGCAATCCCGGGAGGATAGCTGCGGTTGGCGCGATCGCCCTGGTGCTGCGCGCTGGGCAGTGGCCGGCGTCAGCGGTGGTGGAACTTTCCGCGCCCAGGCCCTTCCCAACGCCCCTTGCCTCGATAAGGAATCATCGTGAGAGTTCCATCTCCCCCTCGCTCCAGCGGGCGGTGACCTCGGCGGTGGCCAGGTCGATGCGCAGGGCGTCCACGGGCAGGGGCTCGGACTTGGACGCACCCCAGGCCGCGTACAGGACCTCCCAGGTCTGGGGTCGCAGCAGCGTGGCGGCGAGCCGCCCCAGGCTGACCTGGGGGTTTCCGAGGTGCTGGCGGATGGTGCGGAAGTAGGCCGGGTAGCGCTCGGGGGGCTCGGTGGGACGCCAGTAGGAGAAGTCCGCGCGCACCTCGACGGCCCCCTCGAGGTCGGGCGGCAGGGCCAGGCGCTCGCGGCGCGTCTCCCAGGGCTTCAAGGCCGTGCTCGGGCCCTGGGTGGCGGCGATGGTGACGTCGTAGGTGTTCTCGCCCGAGGCCATGAGCTGGGAGGCCCGGTAGGAGCGGATATCGAGCGCGCCGCCCTCGGGGGGGCAGGCCCCGGCACAGGCGCGCAGGCGCAGCTCCGGGGCGGGGGGGTTGCCCGAGGGCAGGTCGTGGCCGGCCATGTTCTGGACGTCCAGCACCAGGAACGCCCCGTGCGGGCCGCGCTCGACGGCCACGAAGGCGAGGGCCACGGCCTCCGCCACCATGTCCGGGTCGTGCCCGCCAGGGAAGGTGTGGCGCCGGAGGGTGCGCTCCGGGACCCCCTCGAGCTGGGCGGCCTTGCCGACGTAGGCGGGCATGTGGCAGGCGCGGCAGTTCGCGTCCACCGGCTCGGCTGCCTCGTGCCACTCTTGCCAGGTCCAGTCGATGGGCAGCTCGGACAGCGGCCAGTGGGAGGAGTGGCAGGAGCCGCACACGGGGTCGTCCCAGCGCTGCAGGGTGCTGGAGGCCAGGGTGCGGTGCCAGGGCGAGACGGCGTCCTCGAAGGGGCCGCGCATGCCCTCCAGGGGGGTGTTGGTCATGCGCGCCGGGTTGGTGTCGGTCCAGACCTCGCGGACGGAGTGGCAGACCACGCAGGTCACCCCCTCCTGGCCGAGGGGGTCGTCCACGGCGAGGTCCTCGGGGTCGGCCAGGGCCAGGGGCGCGTGGCACTCCAGGCAGAAGCGCTTCTCCTGGGGCTCCATGCCGCGCAGGCGCAGGGTGATCTCGTGCAGCAGCACCTCGGTCGCGGCCCGCTCCCAGGTGCGTGAGAGGTAGGACTCCTTCCACTGGTCGTAGATCTCGCTGTGGCAGCCCCCGCAGAATTCTGCCGATTGGTAGTCACCGCGGGCGACGCTGGCCCGATCCCCGCGGTTCTCGTAGGCGTGCTGGCGCGGGGCTGCAGCGTGGGTCCAGCCCTGGACGGCCTTGAAGGCCAGCGGCGAGCCCAGGATCACCGCGAGGGCGGCCCAGGCGATGCGGCGGGCGCGCGGGCTCATGGGTTCGCCTCCAGCCAGCGGGCCAGGCAGGCCAGCTGGACCGCGGTGTATTCGCCCTCGGTGATGCCCTGGTGGCGCCACTTCGTGGGTGGCGCGTCGGCCCGGCCCATGACGGCGCCCGCCAACAGGTAGCCGGCGTCGAAGTGCTGGCGCGTCAGCGCGCCCCGCAGGCTGGGGGCGGCGGGCGCCTGACCCGGCGGTGCCTCGGCCGGATCGTCGTGGCAGTGGACGCAGAGGCCAGTGTAGAGGTGCTCTCCGGCGTCCACCCGCATGCGCTGGCCTTCGGCGTCTTCCACGTCCTCGCCGCAGTCGCCGAGGTCCAGGCCCTCGTCGTCGAGCCAGTCATCGAGCCCCCAGCGCCAGGGGTGCTCGGCCAGGATGGCGACCTGCTCGGCCTCGGAGCGGCCCGCGAGGTAGTCCTCCCGCAGGGTGTGGCAGGTGGCGCAGGAGCCGGCGGCGACGCGTGCATAGGTGGCGGCGTCCCGCTCGGTCACCAGGGCGCCGGAGTCGATGTGCTCCAGCAGGGCGTCCACCTCCGCCTCGCTGAGGATGGGGACGGCCCCCTCGGCCCGGAAGCCCTCCATCAGGGCGCCGTCGCGGCCCCCCTCCAGGGTGGCGCGCAGCAGCTCCGGCGGGGCATACGCGAGCCAGAGGGGGGAGGCCAGGGCGGGCACCGCGCCGGGGCGCCGGCCGCGCTCGAGGCCCTCGCCGTCCTCACCGTGGCATGGGCCGCAGAACCAGGTGTAGAGCGCGGCGCCGTCCTCCGGATCGAGCGCGCCGGTGGGCAGCCAGGCGTCCACGCCCCGGGTGCGCCCCAGCAGGGAGAGCCAGGCGGCCAGGGCCTCGCGCTCGTCGGGCTCGAGGTCGGGCGTGGGCATGCGCGCGGCGGGTTGCAGGGAGAGAGGGTCTTCGAGCTGGCGTTCGGCCTGGCCGCGGCGCCCCCCGTAGGGCGCGGTGGGGTCGGAGACGGGGGTGGCGGCGAAGGCAGAGAGATCCGGGCCCACCAGCCCGCCGCGCCCGGCGCTGCGGTGACAGGCGGGGCAGCCGGTCTCGCGCATGGAGGTCTCGAGCCGCGCCTGCAGCGCGCCGAGGGCGGGAAAGGAGGCCAGCTCCTCGCGCCGTGGGTCGTGGCAGTGCAGGCAGGCGGCCCAGGCCAGCCGGCCGGGCAGGGGCGGGTCGCGGCCGTAGGCGGCGGCGGTGTGCGGCGCCAGGGAGGCCCCATCTCCCCCGTGGCAGGGGACGCAGCCGAAGTCCAGTGGGTCGTGGCCCACGGCGGGGTGGGCGGCGAAGGGCTCCTGCGCCAGCGGCTCGTAGCCCGCGCTCGCGAGGTGGCAGGTGCCGCAGTGCTCGCCCCCCACGGCGCGCAGCCCGGGGTCGAAGCCGGCGTGGCCTGTGGCATAGCGCGCCTGGACCGCACGCCAGGCGGGCCGGACCCCGGCACCCACCACCGCGACCACCGCGCCCGCCGCCAGCACGACGCCGACCAGCCAGGGGCTCGCGGAGAAGTCGCGCTTCACGGGATCCACAGCAGGCTCCAGCCGGGACCCCGCAGCCAGAGGGCCACGGCCACCAGGCCCAGGTAGGCGGTGAGTGTCCAGCCCAGCAGGAAGAGGGGCAGGCCGAGGCGCCCCAGCGTGGCGCGCAGCGGCCCCCGGGCCAGGGCCAGGGCCAGGGCTCCGAGCCCGCAGGCGAGGATCACGGTGAGGTCGGTGTGCCAGGCCACGAGGGGGGTGGAGACCAGGGCCAGCGTGGTGAAGCCGGCGTGCAGCACCGCGGCACCCCAGCGGGGCAGGGAGGCGAGGCTGGCCCCCTGGATCCGCTCCGGCAGCAGCGGCAGGACCAGCAGGGCGCCGAAGCCGGCCGCCGGCACCAGGTAGGTGACCGCGAAGGCCGGGTGGAAATGGAGCAGCTCCTGCAGGCCCACCAGGTACCAGGGGGCCTTCATGGGGTTGGGGGTCAGGCTCGGGTCGGCCTCGGGGCCCAGCGGGATGGGCCACCAGGCCGCCAGCAGCACGCCGAGCAGGGTGATGAGGGCCGCGATCCACAGCTCCCAGCGCAGGATGGCGCCGCGGGAGGTGGTGGTGGCGCCCGCTTCCCGTGCCTCGGCCGCCGGGCTCAGGGACAGGCCCCCGTCGCGCCGGATGCGGTAGAGGTGGACCCCGATCAGGAGCCCGAAGAGCAGCGGCAGGGTCACGCAGTGGTGGGTGTAGAAGCGCAGCAGGGTGGTGCCGCCGATTTCGTCGGCGCCGAGCAGGGCGTGGCGCGCGGCCGCGCCGACCAAGGGCGCCGAGCCGGCCATGTGGGCGCCCACGGTCACGGCCCAGTAGGCGAGCTGATCCCAGGGCAGCAGGTAGCCGGTGTAGGAGAGGGCCACCGTCAGCAGGAACAGCGCCACGCCGATCCACCAGTTGAGCGCCTTCTTGCGGATGAAGGCGCCGCGCGCCGTGAGGCTCACCAGGTGCAGGGTGGCGGTGATGAGCATGGCCTGGGCGGCCCAGTTGTGCAGGGCCCTGAGCATCCCCCCGAAGCGCACCCGCTCCTCCAGCACCCGCATGCTCTGCCACGCACCCTCCTCGGAGGGCACGTAGACGTACATCAGCAAGAGGCCCGTGACGATCAGGATGGCCAGCAGGATCGTGGAGAGCAGCCCCCCGAAGAGGGTGGCGCGGAAGCGCAGGCTGGCGGTGCGCACACGGGGCGCGTGCAGGTGCTCGAAGAAGGCCCACCCCTGCGACAGCCAGGCCCGCACGTCAGGTCTCCAGGAACAGGCGTTCGCCGACCCGCACCACCCGCAGGCGGTCCAGATCGCGGGTCGCCGGGCCCACCAGCACGCGCCCGATGTCGGCTCCCAGACCGTCGTCGCCGAGGAAGGCGAAGGCGCTGCCGTGGCAGGGGCACTCCAGGCGGCGGTTGCCGGGACCGGGGCGCAGGGTGCAGCCGAGGTGGGTGCAGGCCAGGGAGATCGCGGCGAGGCCGGGGTCGTCGCCGAAGGGGTCGCGCACGATCAGCACGCGGTGCTCGGCGTCGAGCCAGAAGCCCTCGCGGGAGGCCTCCACCCGGGCCAGCACGTCGGCCCGGAGCCCCAGGCTGTGGCGCTGGTGGGGGCTCGGGCCGTGGCCCTCTGAAAAAAAGGCCCAGCCGAAGCGCCCGGCCAGCGCGGCCAGCCCCAGCGCGGTGGCGCGACCGAGGCCCAGCAGGAGCGCGCGGCGGTGGAGGGGCATGGGGTGGGTGTAACGCTAGGCCCACACCCCCGCGATCCCCTCCCCACACGCCCCACAGCGCCCCTCCTTCAGGTTGTTGGCCTCCACGAGGAACCCGCGCCGCTCGATCAGCGTGGCGCCGCACTTCGGGCAGCAGGTGTCGTTCCCCGGGTGCCCCGGCACGTTGCCCACGTAGGCGAAGCGCACGCCCTCGTCCATGGCGATCTGCCGCGCGCGCTCCAGGGTCTCCACCGGGGTGGGGGGGAGGTTGTTGAGCTGGTAGTCGGGGTGGACGCGCGTGAAGTGGATGGGGACGTCGGGCCCGAGCTCGGTCACCACCCAGTGGGACAGGGCCCGCTGCATGTCGTCCGAGTCGTTGAGGCTCGGGACCACCAGGTTGACCAGCTCCAGGTGCAGGCCGCGCCGGTGCACCCGCTTGATGGAGGCCAGCACGGGCGCCAGCTCCGCACCGCAGGTCTGGCGGTAGAACTCGTCGCTGAAGCCCTTGAGGTCGATCTTGACCGCGTCCAGCACGTCGCACAGCTCGCCCATGGCGGCCTCGGAGGCGTAGCCGCAGGAGATGAGCACCGAGCGCAGGCCCACCTCGCGCCCGGCACGGGCGATGTCGGTGAGGTACTCCAGGAAGACGGTGGGCTCGTTGTAGGTGTAGGCGATGATGGGCGCCGTGCGGGTGCGGGCGTTGCGCACGATGACGCCGGGGGGCGTGAAGGCGGCGTGGTAGTCCTCGGGCTGGGCCTGGGAGATCTCCCAATTCTGGCAGAAGCGGCAGCGCAGCGGGCAGCCCGAGGTGGCGAGGGAGAACGCCTGGCTCCCCGGCAGGAAGTGGTAGAAGGGCTTCTTCTCGATGGGGTCCACGTGGGTGGTGATGGGCCGCCCGTAGACCAGGCTGCGCAGCTGGCCGTCGATGTTGATGCGGGCCCCGCACAGGCCGCGCTCGCCGGGCCCAAGCTGGCACCGCCGGGCGCACAGCTCGCAGCGCACCATGACGCCGACGTGCTCGTGGGCGGCCAGGCCCTTCAGCTCGGTGGGACCGTGGCAGGCATCGCAGGCCGCGGCGGTGGCGGTGCTGGTCCAGTAGCGGGCCACGGGGGCCTGCTGCAGGAGGCTCTCGAGGGCTTCGGCGGCGATGGCGGCGCTCCCCAGCCCGAGGGCGCGCTCGAGCCAGCCGAACCCCGGCGCGAGCCCGGCGCCGGCGGCCAGGGCGCAGCCTCCCAGGGAGGCCTCCAGGAAGCGGCGGCGCGGGAGCGGGGCGTGGGGCATCGGGACCTCCGCGGGCCATCATGACACCCGGAGGCCCCGGGCGCAGCCCTCAACCCTCCAGCCAGCTCGCGTCGTCGGGATCGGGCGGGCGGTCGGAACCGGCGGGGAGCGAGGGGAGGTCGGGGTCGGCGTCGATCATCTCTGGGCAACACAAGCGGGCGGGGTCGATGTCCAGGGCGACGCCGAGGCCGTCGGTGTGGTGGAGCACGACCCGGCCTGTGCAGGTGAGGTCGAGGCGCTCGGTGAAGACGAGGCGCAGGGTCAGCAGGGTGTCCATGGCCAGGGCGTGGCTCGGAGCGGGGAGCATGACCAGGCCCCGGTTGAGCCAGGCGTCCCAGTCCCGCCGCCAGGCAGGGTCGCTCCGGTAGCGCACCTCGACCTTCGGATCGTCGCCCTCGAGCTGGAGGGTCACCTCCGGGTCGGGGCCCGCCGGCGCCCCGCCGAGGACGGTGGGCTGGCTCGCCGCCGCGCGCAGCACGGCCCGGATCGCCGCCCTCCCCGAGCCCTCGCGCGTCAGGCAGGAGGAGATGGAGAAGGAGGTCGGGACAGGGGTGTCCCTTGGCGGCGGCCAGGGCAGGTCGCGGGCCGAAATAGAGGGGAGACGCGACTCCACGGCGCCGAGCGGGGGCTTGGAGGGTGCGCTCGCGGTGCCCTTCGGGGCATGGGCCACCTGCTCCTCACACCAGGACGCCAGCAGGGCCTTGTCGGCCCGGGGCATCCGCTGGATGCTGAGGATGTAGCGGCTGGGGGCGCCTTGCCGGGGTTGGGCGCGCAGCACCTCGGCGACGCCACGGACTGTTGCGTCAAAGCTCAGGAGCTCGAGCTGGAATTCGATCTCATCGCCGATCTCGAAGCCGGGAGCTGCGGTCACGGCCGCCAGGGGACCGCGGATCTGGACCAGGGTGCCGAACCGCACGCCCCGCGCGGAGCGCATGGAGATGCCCGCGAGCACGCTGTAGGACATGGTTCCCTCCCTCGCCCGGAGGCGCCTCAGAGCCGGAACATTCCGGGTTCGCAGGTCTCCATGAGGGCGATCAGCAGGTCGATGCTGGCCTGCACGTCGCCTGGGTGGATCATCTCGATGACGGAGTGGACGTAGCGGGCGGGGACGCTGATGCAGCCCGCGGCCGCCCCCCTGCCCGCGCGCTGCATGGCGCTCGTGTCGGTGCCGCCACGCGGCAGGACCTCCAGCTGGTAGGGGATGCCCCGCTCGGCGCAGGTCTCCCGCATGTAGTCCACCAGCTTCCAGTTGGCGATGACGCTGGAGTCGTAGGCCTTGATGGCCGCGCCCTTGCCCAGCTCGCTGATGGCCTGCTGCTTCTGGGCGAAGGGGACGTCGTTGGCGAGGGTGACGTCCAGCGCGATGCCGATGTCGGGCTCGATGCGGTTGGCGGCCACGGTGGCGCCCCGCACCCCGACCTCCTCCTGCGCGGAGGCCACGGCCCAGATGTCCATGCGGCTGCCGGACAGGGCCTTCATGGCCTCGATCATCACGAACACGCCCACCCGATCGTCGAAGGACTTACCGTTGATCAGCTCGCCCACGGTGACGATGTC
This sequence comes from Pseudomonadota bacterium, assembly GCA_043814015.1. Taxonomy (GTDB): domain Bacteria; phylum Myxococcota_A; class UBA796; order UBA796; family JAFGLY01; genus JBDRKM01. The sequence goes on along the minus strand of JBDRKM010000404.1, from coordinate 20,111 downwards.
GCGCTCGCGGGTGACCACGTCGCCGATGCGGACCAGCTCCTTGACCTCGTCGCCAGGCAGGCCCACGTCGATGAAGAAGTCCTCCAGGCGGGGCGGCTTGCGTTTCTCATCGTCGGACATGATGTGGATCGGCTTGCTGCCCATGACCCCGAGCAGGTCGCGGCGGCCGTGGACGATCACGCGCTGGGCGGTGAGGGTCTTGGGATCGAAGCCGCCCAGGGGGACGAAGTGCAGGAACCCGGAGTCCGAGATGAACGAGACCATGAAGCCGATCTCATCCATGTGGGCTGCGATCATCAGGCGCCCGTCGGAGGTGCCCTTGCGCTGGGCCAGCACGTTGCCCAGGGGGTCCACCTCGAGGTGGTCGCAGACGGGCCCCAGCTCGCGCAGGACGATGTCCCGCACGCGCTCCTCGCGCCCTGGGGCGCCCGGCGCCGTGCACAGCTCTCTGAGCAGGTCGAGATCGATGGCCATGCTTCCTCCCGGTGGTGACGAAGGACACCTAACCCGGGGGAAGGGGCGTGGCTTCTAGGCGACCTTTCGCCGTTCGCTCCAGACGCTCAGGGACAGGGCCAGCGTCTTGCGGCTCTCCAGCGGCAGGTCCATGTAGCGCGTACCAGCCGCGCGGCGGCCGATGCCCGGACGCCAGGGCCGGAGGTTGGCGACGCGCAGGATGAGGCGCATCGCGCGGAAGGCGGTGGGCAGCAGCAGCCGCGCCTCCACGACCTCGTTGATGGCGATGGGGGTCCGGAAGGGATCGAAGAGGAAGCCGAGACCGTCGGTGGAGACGTCCAGCAGGGGGAAGGTGCGGAAGCCGGGCGGCTGCCACGGGCCGTCGAGCTGCAGCTCGAAGGCGGGATCGCCCAGGACCTCGTGGCGGTGGACGAGGCGGCGGTCGGAGCAGGAGACCGCGTGTGGGGGCTGGACCAGCCAGCGCCCCTCGGCGTCCACGCCGGCCATGAGGGAGTCGAAGGCGTAGGTCACGCCGTAGGCGGCGTACTCGAGCCGCGCGGGCATCCCCCGCAGGGGCCCCTCGATCCCGGACCCGTAGGCGGGGTGGGGGCTGAAGGGCAGCAGCCGGTCCGTGTTCGGCATGTCCATGCGCCCCTGGATACGCCGCGCCTCGGTCTCGAGCGTGATCTCCTGGATCTCGGCGGCCATGAACACGATGTGGGCCGCGATGCGGTCGGGGTCCTGGAGCACACTGGCGCCCGGGCTCGTGGGAGGCTGGTGGAGGTGCAGCATGGCAGGCTCCTGCCGTGGAGGGTCGAGGGCCGGTGGCGGAGTACGGGGACCGCCACCGGGCCTATCGGCGCGTCGCTCAGCGGTTTCACCCTCGGCTGCGCGTGGGACTCCGCGGGCCATGGTGGCGGCTTGTCCATCCAGGAAATAGGAGCTTCGAATCTTGAGGGCTCTCCGAGTTCCCGTCTTCCGCTTCGAGGGGAGGACCCATGTGCCCCAAGGACGTCCCAGAGGTCTTCATCACAGGTGTCGGCGCCGTCGCGCCGAACGGCGTCGGGGTCGATTTCGTGCGCGGGCTGCATCCGGGCGCGGTCGGGATCCGGCCCATCAACCGGCACTACCACCGCCCGGACGACGGTGAGAAGGACCTGATGTCCACCCTGCGGGAGTCCTTCACGCGGGCCATGGCCCAGGATGTGCTGATCCATCAGTGGCGCGAGATCCGGATCCCCGCGGGCGCTCGCTCCAGGGGCCTCTCGGGCATCGCGTGGGTCATCCACAGCCTCGGGTTCCCGGTCTTTGCCGAGGCGGGCTCGCGCACGGACGCCGAGATCCTCCAGGACATGGCGGACAGCGACGCGTTCAAGTCCGGGGGAGCCTACATCCCGCAAGCGCGCGCGCCCATCCGAACCTCCATCCGGGGCGGCCCGTTCAGGGGCAAGCCACGGGATGAGCACGTGGACGCGGCGGCCTTCGTCCCGGCGACGGCGCTGCTGCCTTGGCTGATGCCCCTGTCCGCGCTGCTGTTCGAGCGGGTTTCTCGCCGCGCAGGGGACCTGGATACGCTGGCGCTGGACGCGATCCACCTCACCCTCCCCCGGGCGACCGAGCTGGCCCTGGTGTCCACGTTTCTTGGGCTGTTGGACGTCTTCGGCGATCTGAGATCTGTCCAGGCGGAGATCGACGAGGCCGCGAAGCCCCTTCGCGCGCTGTTGGCGGGGGCCGGCTGTGGCCGCGACCCGGACACCGTGGTGCGGGCCTACCTGCAGGCTTCCCTGGAGATCGTCCGACCGTCGCTGAAGACCATCCAGGGGAAGGTGGAGGGTGGCCGGACGGGCTTGTTGGTGGGCTGCTCCACCGGCAGCGGAGACGCCTTCGCGAGGTTCATCCGGGAGGTCGCTTTTTCGGGCTTGATCCCTGCTCCAGTTTCTCAGGGGGCGGCCCCGGGCGACGGGCAGGTCACCTTGGCAGCCCTTGACGCGACGGCGCTCTGCGACCTCGCGGGTTCCTTCAACCACGCCAACCACAACGCCATCGCGGGCCTCTTGTGTGAGTTGTTCCACACAGAAGGGGAGCAGCTCACTCTGGCGACCGCCTGCTGCTCCGGGCAAGTAGCGCTCACCACGGCCGCCCGTTTCCTTGCCACCGCCCTGCCAGGGATGGAGGCGGAGAGGATGGTCGTCACCGGGGTGGACGCTTGCCTCTCTCCCGAGTTCCTCGCCGGCTTCTCGGGGGCCAGGGTGTTGGCGAGCCTGGAGACCGTGCCCGGGGCGACTCCACCGGACCAGGCCTACGCCGACCTCTGCCAGCCGTTCAGGCAGAGCGCCGCCGGCTGGGTGATGGGGGAGGGCGCCGGCACGGTCGTGATCGAGCGGCGCCCGCGCGGGAGCCACCGCAGCGAGGTGCGTATCTCTGCAGCTTCCCTCGCCAACGCGGCCCATCGATCTCCCAGGGACAAGAACTTCGGGAAGTTCCGCGTGCTCGGGGGCATGCTCCACGGGCTGCCCCCGGGTCCCGGCCTGGCGCTGGGCTTCGCGCTCGGCTGCCGCCGACTGGACCCGCTGGAGATCGGCGTGGTCAACGCCGTTTCCAGGCGTCTGCAGCGTCTGTACCTGGCCTCCATCAAGGAGTGGACCGGGCACTCCATGGCCGGCTCGTCCATCCTCGCCGCCGTGGCCGCCTACCACGCGCTCCAGGCAGACGAGGGCCTTCGCGTGCTGCCGAGGATGCGCAACGTCGCCGGCAAGCTCTTTCCGACCGATCCGACGATGGGGGGGCCCGGTCCCATCGCCTACCTCCCTCCGGTCCTGAAGGACGATCAGCTCCCCACCTGGGCTGTCCTCAACGGCTCGGGGCTCGGGGGCACGGCGGCGGCGCTCCGTCTGGAGCGTGATGCCTAGCGCCGCGGTCTCGCCCTGGCTCAACGACGCCGCCTTCGCCCTGGGGGGCTCACTGATCGTCTGTGTCGCGGCGCTGCTGCGCGGGCCGCGGGATCCGCGCAACCTCTCCTTCGCCGCCTTCGCCTCGGCCTGCGCCGCTTTCAGCCTGGCGTCGCTGATGGTGTTCTACGCGCCGGAGCCCGAGGTGGCGCGGGTCTGGGGCCTGCGGACCCGCTGGTGGTTCGTCTTTACGCCCCTTTTCCTGCTCAGCTTCGCCCTGCACTTCTCCGGCACCTCGGTCCGGTTGCGGCGGTGGCTGCTCCTCGGGACGCTGGTGCCGAACGTCATCCTCTCGGCGCTCACCTTCAGCCCGTGGATGGTCAGTGGCTACGTCCGTGAGGCCGGCTTCATCAAGCCCATCTACGGTCCGGCCTACCAGGCCTTCGCCGTCTTCACCGTCCTCGTGGGCATCGCGGCGTTCGGGATCGTGCTCTCGGCCCTGCGCACCCAGGACGCCTATCTGCGGACCCGGGTGAAGCTGTTCCTGGTGGGGATCGCGCTGGTCATCGGTGGGTCGCTCGTGAGCTTCGTGCTGATGCACACGGTGGACTTCCCCCTGAGCACGATCGGCGCCCTCTTCGGCGTGGCCGTCATCTCCTACGGCTTCCTCACGGATCGGGTGTGGGGCATCCGCAGCTACGTCTACCAGGTGGCGCTGGCCCTGCTGCTGGGGATCGGGTTGGTGCTGCCCATCGTCGCGGTCATGGCCATCGCCCTGCGCCACACCCTCGGCTACGTCCCCATCGCCCTGTCGGCGCTGCTGGTCCTGGCCATGTTGATCGGCATCTGGAGCTTCCAGCAGGTGCGCGTGCGCCTCTCCAACGCCCTCGCCGTGCTGCGGGGGCCGCAGACGGTGGTGCAGGGTGACGCGCTGCTCCAGGGCGCCCAGCGCTTGATCGGGAGACCCCGCGTAGACGAGGTGGCCAGCGTGGCGGTGGGGCTCCTGGAGGTCCACTGCGAGGCGGATCGCGCCCTGATCTACCTCGATCGGGGCGACGGGATGGGGCTGGTGCTCTCGGCTTCCTGTGGGGACGTGGCCTCCGTGCCTGGGCGGCTGGATCCCGACGAGCCCGGGGTGGCTGCCTTGTTGAGCCTCGCCGGCCCTACCGTCACCCACCGCCTGCGCTACGAGAGCCGCGATCAGGTCTCCCGGCGCGCGCTGGAGGTCCTCGTGGCCTGTGGGGGCGACCTCGTCCTGCCCCTGGGCAGCCCCGGCGTGGTCCGCGGGTTGCTCGTGCTGGGCCCCGCGCGGCGCGGAGCGCTGTACGAGCCGCCGGAGCTGAAGGTGCTGCACCGGTTTGGCCAGGAGGTCAGCACGGCCCTGCGGTCGGCGAGCTCCTTCCAGGCCGAGCAGGCGGAGCGTCAGATCGAGCACATCTCCCGCTGGATCTCCGTCATCGTCCATGAGTTCCGCAACGCCCTGTTGCCGGCCCGCAGCTTCCTGGAGATGCTGGAGGATCCCGAGGAACGGGGGGAGCTCATCAGTGAGTTCCGCGGCACGGCGGCCGAGCAGCTCGAGCGCGCCTTCACCCTCATCGGCGAGCTCAGGCGCCTGCAGGTCCAGCGTCCCCCGCGGATGACCGCGCAGGATCTGGTACAGGTCGTGGAGAAGGCGCTTCGAACGGCTCGACTGCAGGCGCGTGACCGCGGCCTGGAGCTCACCTGGCGCAGCACGGTGGAGCACGCACCCTGCCTGTGCGACGACGAGCAGCTCCAGCAGGCGCTGCTCAACCTGCTGAACAACGCGCTGCAGCACGCGGATGGCGAGCCTGTGGGGGTGGAGCTGCAGCGGCGCCCCCTCAACGGCGCTGGTGCCCGCTCGGAGTGGCAGATCGCCATCCACAACGCCGAGGTGATCGACCGGCACCTGCTGCCGCTGGTCTTCACCCCGTTCTTCTCCACCCGCGGCGCGGAAGAGACCCCCGATGCCGGGTTCGGCCTCGGGATGCCCATCGCGCAGCGCATCGTCCACGCCCATGGGGGAGCGATCGACGTGCGCAGCGTCCCCCAGCAGGGGACCTGGTTTCTGGTGCGCCTGCCCACCCTGGCGCCCGAGGCGGAGGTCGCGTGAGACGGCCCCACATCCTGATCGTGGACGACGACCCCGCGGTGCGCAGCACCTTCCGCATGGTGCTCGGCCGTCAATACAGCTTCGAGGAGGCCGAGAGTCCCTACCAGGCCGAGCTGCGGCTGCGGGAGCGCCCCCCCGATCTCGTGCTGCTGGACCTCAACCTGCGGGGTGGCTCTGGCCTCGAGGTGTTGCCCGTCCTCCGGCGGAATGCGCCGGAGACCGCGGTGGTCATCATCACCGCCTGCGGCACCTACGAGGCCACACTGGAAGCGTTCCAGCACGGCGTGGCCGACTTCCTGGAGAAGGACTTCCGCCCCTCGGAGCTGCGCCGACGCATCGGGGCGGTGTTCGAGCGGCGTGGTCCGTCGCGGAGCGAGGAGCAGAGCGCTCCCCCTTCCGGTTCGAGGCCTCAGCCTGGAGGGGGGATGGACATCGCGTTCTTCAGCACCCTGTCCCGGGTGATGGAGTCCCAGGACTACGTGACCGCGGGGCACTCGCTGCGCGTCTCGCGCTACGCCGTGGCCGTGGCCCGGCGCCTGGGGCTGGAGGACGACCTCGTCAAAGACCTGGAGCTGGCCAGCTTCATGCACGACGTGGGCAAGGTCGGCGTCAACAAGTCCGTCTTGAACAAGGAAGGCAGCTTCTCCCGCCTGGATCGGGTGGAGGTCGAGCGCCATCCGGTCCTCGGGGAGGAGATCATCAAGCCCCTGGGGTACGGTGTCCGCATCCTGCGGGGCGTCCGGCATCACCACGAGCGGCTCGACGGCAGCGGCTACCCCGACGGCATCGGCGGGAGCGAGGTGGGCCTCCTCCCGCGCATCATCGCGGTGGTGGATTCGTTCGACGCCATGACCTGGCAGCGGCTCTACCGCCCCATCCCCATCTCGCCGATGGACGCGCTCGCGGCTCTGGCTGCTGAAGCGCCGTCGAAATATGATTCCGACGTCGTCGCGGCGCTGTCCGGGGAGCTGGTGGCGGGTGGGATCGACACCAGGGTCGATCCGATCCGGGCCCACACCCGGACCCCTGCGGAGGAGGTCCCGAGCCGGGGCCCGCCTCCCGACGGCGACCACGACCTCGAAGACACCGCAGGTTTCGACCCTGAGAGGGACACCATGGACCAGGCCACCCGCGACATCCTCTCCGATCCTCTCGTGATCCGCGCCCGCTTCGGCGCCTTGCCGGACCTGTTCGCGAACCCCGAGCGTGAGGGCGCGCCGGTGGTCCAGCTCCTCTCCGATCACTCCGGCCCCCACGCCTTCCTGGACCCGGAGCCCACCGATGGAGAGGTCAGGCGCCCGCTGCGGGGGCGGCACTGGCTGCGCCTCTGGGAGCTCGTGGCGCACCACCATCTTCGGGCTTTCTACCGCGTGCCGGGAACGCTCACGGTGGATCCCGCCCTGCACCTTCCGCTGGCAGGTTCCACCCGCGACGACGCCTGGCAGGAGTTCACGGATGGCGAGCGGCGCTATGTCGCGCAGCTCGCGCGGCCCGAGCCCGGTGGGCCGATCACCTACCGGCTGTCGAGCGGGCACGTGCGGGCCACGGTCGCCCACGCCCAGCTCCGGCCGCGTCGGGCCTGGGCAGCCTCCCACGAGGACCCCGTGGTCCGTGTGGCCGCGGCGTGGATGGACGATCCAGCCAACGAGGCCGCGCTGAGGCGGGTGGAGGATTGGATCGACGCACGGGCGCGTGCGGGCGACTTCTACGCGGCGACCACGTGGCGGCCCCCCCGTGCGCAAGACCGGCAGCGAGCCTCTCTCCGGCTCAGCCCCGGACAGATCGAGGCCCTGGCGTCGATGCTGGATGTCCCCGAGAAGGCCCGCGCCGGCCATCCGCTGCTCGCCCTCCTGCGCGAGCGGGGCGGCGGCGGCGAGCCCGGGGCTGTGGAGGTCACCTGGAGGTTCCTCGCGGAGACCTCACGGCAGGCGGAGCCCCTGTGGGAGGGCGCCAGGGGGGTCCGATTGGCCGATCTCCCTGTGTACCAGGCGGAGCACGCCGCGGCCGCACGCCGGCTCGACGAGCTGGGGGTGGAGACCCTCGAGGGCGCCACCCAGCCCCGATCGCTGGGGTCCCTTCGTGTGGTCATCGAGGGCCTCTCGGTGGTCCGGCGGCACCTCGCGGCGGCGGGGGAGATCTGCGCGGCCGCCGAAGTGGACGCCGCCTCACGGCGGGCGCTGGCCACGCTGATCACCCAGCACGGGGTGGACGAGGCCATGGGTCTCCTGTCCGGTGTCACCCTCAGGAGCCTGTCGCGACTGTCCGGCCCGGCCCGGGACCTGTTGAAGCGCGTGCCTCTCGAGATCACGCTCGACGACACCCTTGGGCGCCTCGAGGAGCTGATGGAGCAGCGCGATCCTCAGGAGGCGCTCGACCTGGCGCGCGATCTGCGGGCCTGCTGCGAAGCCTCTTTCGACACGCTCGGGGGGCGGCGGTGAGGCGGGGGGGCCTCTGGAAGGCGCTGGAGCCCTTCGCTGCATCCCTGGATGCTCAGCCTACCGGTGGGCTCGTGGCTCACGTCCTGACGGGTGTGAGCCTCCATGAGTCGGTGCGCCGGGTGCCGGTGAGGCGCCGGGCTCACGTGCTGCGGAGGACCGACGGGGCTCGTCCCTCGGGGCCGAACGCCTCGGATTCCATGCGCCGAGAGTACACCGGGCTGCGCGCCGCGCTGGAGCGGGCCTGGGTCCAGCGGGTGCGGGTCGAGCGTGTGTGGGATGTCGAGGGTGAAGAGATCGACTTCGTCGACGCCACGCTGCTGTCTCCGGCGGGCCCGGTCGGGGAGCCTGCGGCCGCGCGCCCTGTGACCAGGCGGCTCTTCGACCGCGGCGCCTCCCTGGCGGCGAGCAGCCTCGCGCTGGGCGCGTGGTCCCTCTACAACGAGGTGGGTGGCGGCGAGGTCTCCTCGAGCTCCAGGGTGGCTCCAGCCGGTACGGGCTCGGGATTCGGCGCGCTCGCGCTGTCACTGGACGATGAGGGCAGCGAGGTGGTGTTTTCCTGGTCGGAGGACCTTCAGCTCCAAGTGCGGGGCTGTGCGGGGGCTGAGGCGCGGAGCTGTGACGGAGGCTACGAGATCGTGCTCGACGGTTGCGTCGTTCAGCGAATCGAGGTCGAGGTCGAGGAAGGGCGATAACGTGGGTCGCGGGCGGCGACCTCCACGTCCAGCTCGGTGAAGAGCAGGGACATGTAGAGGCGGAGCGTCGGGAAGGTGTTCCGGCGGTCGAACTGGTGGGGCCGCTGGAGGAAGGCCCCCGCCGCGATGAGATCGCGTGGGCGGGCGTCGGTCACGATCTCCCAGCCGTGCAGCAGGCGGTCGCGGATCTGCAGGACCTTCTTGAGCTTCTCGGTGGGAGCATTCTCGCTGTCGTGGAAGAAGAGCGGCGAGCACCGGGCGTCGAAGTGGCGCCGCAGCACGCGCTTCGTCGTCTCCGCGATGTCATCCTCGTCTGGAACCTTGGGTAGCAGCTCGTCCAGGGCTCTGCCGATGGCGTCCTTGATGCGCTGTTCCTGGGGCCAGATCCGGGCGACGGACTCATCGATACCCTCCGGCGCGCGTCGGCTGGTGACGATCTCCTCTGCCGCCGCCCGAGCGGTGTTCTCGACGGTCTCCATCTGGTCGTGGACGCTGGCGACGAGCCGTTCCCAGGTAGGGTCTCCATCGAGGTCGCCCTGCATGTTGTCTCGCTCGGTACGCCAGGTGCCGCGGCGAGCCAACAGGCTGCCCATGCGGACCCGCTGGAAGGCGGGCAGCACAGCCCAGCGGGCACGTTGGAAGGTGAAAGGCTGGTACCGGTAGGAGTCGAAGCCGACCGCGAACGCCGGGCCTCCGATGAAGTAGGCCATCAGGTCCGCCAGCAGCTCGCTCGCGAGCAGCTCACGGTACGGCTGGCTCCGGAGGGTGGCCTCCACCCAGTGGTCGAGCTTTCCCTCGGCCACGACTGCCTTCAGGTGCTCGTTGGTCACCCGCGCGATGCGCTTCCAGACCTCGTCCAGGTCCTCGTCTCCCCCGTGATCCGGCGTACTCCTTGGCAGCAGGCTGTCGATGACGAAGTGGGCCGCCTCGTGGGGCAGCGAGAGCAGCAGCCCGCGCGCCGACAGCTTGGTCACGGCCGGCACCATCAGGATCTGGCACTGGACATTGACGAGGAAGTCCCGCCCGGCGGTGCTGGTACACAGCCCGAGCCACCGGCGTGTCCTGCATCGATCCTCGTAGCCAGCTCCCAATCTCGGGGCGGTGTTGTCCAGGAAGGGCGCGTCGAGCCAGGCGAGGCCGCAGCAGTCCTTCATCAGGCGGTTGATGGCCGTCATGATCAACGTGAGGGCGCCCGCGCGCTCACCTACCCGTGGGAAGGGCTCCACCACCGCCGCCGCCTGCACGGCCTCCAGGTGCTCGTTGTAGAACCCGACCAGAGCTTCGTAGTCCGGCAGCAGGCGGGCAATGTGGTCGATCGCCTCGGCCTGCCGGAGCTGCCGTATCAACCAGTCGGCAGGCCTCCGGGGTGTCAGGGCCACCTGCAGCGCGATCCGCGCCGACGCCAGCAGCTGCTGCAGCCGCCAGATGCTCACGTTGTGCGGCAGGACATCGCGGTGGGCCTCCCAGGCTTCGCAGAACTGCGCGACCCGTGTGCAGATCCAGCCGATGTGGGCCTCCAGATCGTGCTGCCGGCGGTGGAGCAGGTCGCCGGCGAGTAGATCCGCAGGCGTGGTCAAGCCCCAGATGTCCCACTTCTTGAGCCTCCTGGGGACAGGATCGAGCGCCTTGACATCCGCGGCGGGTGCGCGGGTCGGGAACACACCGACGCGCCCCGAGAACGGCACATCGAGGTAGGGGACGATGCGCGTTCCGAGCACGCCGGGGAAGCCCGCGATCCGATCGACCACGAAATGCACGAAGTCGCGCAGGTCGACGCAGCGCAGGACGATGTGGAGGTCCCAGTAGCCGTGCCGGTCGAGCTGGAGATCCGCGCGGCCGTCGATGAAACCCTCGGTCGCCAACAAGTCCAGGATCTGCTGGGCGATGGGGGGGTGATCCGGATCGGGGGCTTCCGCCTCGACCCGCAGCAGCAACCCGACGTACCACGCGGGCGGGGCATCCTGGGCATGCTCCCGCGCCTGCCGGGCGCGCAAGAGATCCAGGCGCTTCCCACGACGCTGCGCGATGGCCTCCGGGTCCTCGCCCGCCGGACCGCACCCCCATCCGGCGATGTCCGCGGGGGTCGCGAGGGGCAGGCAGATCTGGGTCGAGGTGGACTGCAGGACCAGGGCCCCCCGCTGGCGGATGATGTCGAGGCGTCGGTAGGCCTGTTCGTAGGTGTCGGCCTGGAACGTGAGGACGACCTCGTAGTCGTTGAAGGTCAGGAAGCCCTCGATCTCCGCCGCATCCAGCTCCTCTTCTCGCTGCAGCGCCTCCAACAGGTCCCGGAACGCGGCGATCTGCTGTGAGGTGGCACCCTGGTCCGCGCGCTCCTTCGCGCGCGGCGTCAGGGCCGCCGGTGCCCCGCCGAGTGTGCGGCGGAGGCGCGCGGTGGTGAAGCACACCAGCGCGGGGAGAGGATCGCGCTCCGAGAAGATCGAGCGGTCGCGGAATGCGCCGTCGCGAGCCAGGGCTGCGCCTCCTTTCTGGGAGCAGTGGGCGGTGGACGGTGGGACCGTGGGGTTGCGCTGATGCGCCTGGACCAGGCGCAGGAAGGGCACGGGGAGCACCTCGGCCACACCCTCCAGCGTGTGGAGCGCCGCGCGAACGTGGGCGGCCCAGATCTCATCCGAGCAAGAGGTGAAGATGCAGAGATCCCCCTTGCCCAGCATCAGCCCCAGGCCGACCTTCACCTTCTCGGGGCAGATCAGCGGGAGCCCGGACGGAGCGAAGGACGGCGGGGCCTCTCCGGCCTGATCCCACTGCCAGTGCGGGGCGAGATCGGGCTGCTGGCACGGACGGTTTGCTTCGCTCGCGGGGTGTTTGTGGAGGCAACGCGTCGCGCTCGTGAAGGAGGCGAGCCGCTCGCTCACCTGGCGGAGGAGGGTGGAGAGACCCGCAGCGAAGTCGCCGTCGAAGGGGCCTAGCTTGCGGTCCAGCGTCACCATGTTGAGGGCGTAGACGCGGTTTCCGGTGCGGATGGGTTCGACGTTCGTGCCCTCCCCGTCGGCGCTCACTGCAGAACGGTCTTCCAACCCAGCGGACCCGTGTGGACGGCGGTGGCTGGATCAGGAATGATCGCCGAGACCGAACATCTCCCAGACGCCGTGCTTCGCACCAGTGCTGGGATCGGTCCGCGAGACGGGATCGGGGAAGTCCAGTCGCTGCTCGACGCGGGCCAGCTTTGTTTCCAGGCGACTCACGTTGGACCCGATCTCATCGAGTCGGGTCAGGATAAGCCGCAACATCTCCCCAGACAGCTGCTCTGCGGTCTCTTCGTCAGACATCGTTGTTCCACTCTCAGTCGTTGGGGAGGTCGTCGCTCGGGTGGACGTGGCCTCCCGTCCTGCGAGCGTTGCCCGGGTAACCCATCGAACACCGCGCGCCCTGCAGGTAGACACCCTGCACGGTTGCGTCCGATGGGCTCCGACGCGGGACGCACCTGTCGCCGAACCGCCGGAGGCGGCGCCGCGTTCGCGCCGATGCTGCGCATTGAACTTACTGGATGCTCCACGTGCCGGCGCTGGCGAGGCGCAACGGGGTGCGGTCTTGCCGTTCCCCCAGGATACGCCGCGAAGACGCGCTGAGTGCCAGAAGTCAAGGAAGGAGCGAGCAAATCTTTGAATTCCATGGAAAGTAAAGAAAATGTGAAATCTTTCGAAATACAGCTCCGCCACAGTGTAGGAGGGGACGGGCAAGCGCACCTGTCCGCTCCGAACTCCCCGTTTCCCACAGTTTTTTCCGCAGCGATTTCCTCAACGTTTTCCACAACGCTGCTCGCGGCGCTGTACCTCCGCGCTCACGGCAGCATGCCCAGCTCCAGCAGCAGCTCCACGTTGGCGATGGCCGCACCAGCCGCGCCCCGGATGGTGTTGTGGGCCAGGCAGTAGAGCTTGACCCCCATCACAGGGCACACCTCGACGTTGCCCACCGTGACCGCCATGCCGTCGCCATTGTCCGCGTCGAAGCGGGGTGAGGGCCGATCCCGTGCGGTGGAGAAGTGGAACAGCGGGCGCGGGGAGGAGGGGAGAGGGGGGATGGCGGGCTCGAAGGAACGCAGGGTCTCCACCACCTCGGCCGGGGAGGGGCGCCCCGCGAGGCGGACCTGGGCCGACACCAGGTGGCCGTCGGCGACGGGCACGCGCACGCAGCGGGCCGAGATGGGGAAGGTCGCGGGCTGCTCGGCGCTCCCCAGGATCTTCAGGGGCTCGGTCTGCAGCTTGTGCTCCTCGCCCGCGGTGTGGGGGTGGACGTTGCCCACCATGTCCCAGGCCGACTCGCCCGGGTAGCCGGCGCCGCTGACGGCCTGCCAGGTGGAGGTGACGACAGCCTCGACCCCGAAGCGCCGGTGCAGGGGCGCCAGCACCAGGGCCAGGGGGATGGCGCCGCAGTTGGGGTTGGTCACGATGTACCCGGAGCCGGGCTGGCGGGTGACCAGGTGGAGGTGCTCGGCGTTGACCTCGGGGATGACCAGGGGCACCAACGGATCCGTGCGCCAGGCCCCCGCGTTGGAGACCACGGCCCAGCCGGCCTGACGGAAGGCGTCCTCGATGGCGAGCGCGGGACCCCGGTCCAGCGCCGAGAGCGCCACCCTGAAGTGCCGCGGCATGGCGTCGGGCTCGCAGGGCAGAACCTGGAGATCGCCCGCCTCCCCGAAGGGCCGGCCCGGCAGCCGCCAGGTGCAGGCCTCGGCGTAGCTCCTGCCCGCGGACCGCTCCGAGGCGGCCACCGCGGCGACCCTCAGCCGGGGGTGCCCCGCGAGCCGCTGGACCATGCGCTGGCCCACCATGCCGGTGGCGCCGAGGACGAGCACGGGGAGACGATGCATGGGTGACACCTCGCTGGCCGGGACTCTCGCAAGAAGCGGGCCGTGGGAACTATCAAGAAACAGCCATCAGGTGTCAGCCGTCAGGTATCAGCAGGCAGCGCACCAGGGACCTCGTCCGGACCGCGTGACGTTCGTCGGGCGAAGCCCGCCTCTACGCAGGTCCAGAGGGTGGGTATTGGGGTCAGGACGTTGCCATTACTTTTTCCCGACAGCGATCAGCTCGTCTATTCCCGATTGCGCACCCGCAATCCAGCGACGCGCCCGTTCAGCCCCCCAGCACCATGGACCCCGCGGTCCAGCCGAGGAGTGCGGCGCAGAGGAAGGCCAGCAGGGGGGTGGCCCAGCGATGGCCTTCGGCGCCGGGGATCACGGGGGAGCCGAGCAGCAGGGCGCCCAGGGCGCCCACCGCCAGGCCGCCGAGGTGGCCCAGGTTGTCGATGCGCGGCACGGTGATCCCGATGAACAGGTTCAGCGCGATCCAGGGCACCAGCCCGCGCCAGAAGAGGTCGCGCGCGGGGCGCGGGAGCTGGCGGCGGAAGCGGCGCCCGAACACGACCCCGGCGCCCATGAGGCCGAAGATGGCGCCGCTGGCGCCGACCGACAGGCTGGCGACATCGCCCCCGGCGTCGGTGAGGGCGCGGCCGAGGTGGGACAGCGCGGCGCCCCCGACGCCGGCTGCCAGGAACAGGGCCAGGAAGCGGGCGCGGCCCCAGATGGCTTCGGAGAGGCGTCCGAGGCCGAAGAGGGCCAGGCCGTTGAGCGCCAGGTGCAGGGCGTTGGCGTGCAGGAAGGTGGAGGCGGGCAGGCGCCAGAGGGCGCCCTGGCCAACCCCATCGAGGTCGTTGGCGCCCCAGCGCAGGAGGCCTTCGCCGCTGCGCTCGCCAAGCAGGACATCGTAGAGCCCGGCGATGTGACCGCCGGCCAGGGCGCGCCCATGGAGCCAGTCGCCCAGCCCCACGCCGAGGTGGACCAGCGCCACCCCCACCACCAGCGCGGTGGTGGCGGGGGGCACCCCGCGGAGGGCGGCCAGGAGCCGCTGGCGGACCTGCTCCTGGAGGGGGGTTGGGTCGGGGGAGGTCACAGGGTGGTCCCGAGGAAGTAGAGCAGGGCGAAGCCGACCAGTATCCCGACGGTGAAGACCACCAGCAGGACACCCAGGGCGAGGAGGAGGCGCGGCGCCGGGCTGCGCGCGGGGGGCGGCCGTGGCGTGGGAGGCTGGGGCTGGGGCACGGGCGCACCCGGCGCGGTCCGGATCTCGGTGGCGCGGTCCCGGTAGATGCGGATGATGGAGACATCACGGGATGGACCCCCGGGCTCCGCCTCGATCCGCAGCTGCTCGGGCGCCTCGCCGGGGAAGGGGAGCGGATCGGGGGGGCCGGCTACCAGGCGCGCGCGGACCGCCTCGCAGGGCCGCCCCTCGCACGGCTGGAAGCGCGCGGGCCGGGCCGGGTTCCGCAGGGGGGCCAGGATGCGGGCGAGCACCTGGACCCGGAGGGCGCCAGGATCGCCGATGGCGGGCAGCGCGCCGGTGCCCTCCAGGTCGTCCGCGGTGGGCTCGCCAGCCAGCTCGCGGGTGTCCTCCGCGGGTGCCTCGCGCGTGACGTCATCGCCGGCCGCGCTCGCGCCGCTCCAGGAGGGCTGGCTGCCGGTGTGCTCGGACTCGGGCCCCAGCGCCACGGCCAGCTCGTCCATCCTGCCCTGGGTGCGCTCCTCCGGCTCCACCTCGATGCGCACCACCGTGGGCTCCTCGGGGATGGCCGCGGCCTCGCGGGCGCAGAGGGCGGCCACGGCGGCCCGCAGCGCGTCCTCGTCCGCGCCCTCCAGCCGGGCGTCGAGCAGGGCGATCAGGGTGCCTGGATCGGCGGGCGCCACCTCGGGCAGGGGCAGCGAGCCCCGCTCGCGGGTCAGGGAGCGGCCCAGGCGGATCAGGGCCGCGAGGTCCTCCTCGGGGTGGCCGGGCCGCTGCCCCACGCCCACCAGGGTGGCGTAGCCCCCGACGTCCACCACCACGCGCTTGGACTTGATGTCGCCGTGGACCCTGCCGGCCTCGTGCAGGGCCTGCAGGCCTTCGCAGCAGTCCCGCAGCACCAGCGCCACCTGGGCGGGCTCGAGCTGAGGCCCCAGGCGGTTGAGGGGTACTCCCCAGGGCCGTGCTTCGAGCCAGATCGCGTCGCCCTGGAGGCGGCCGGTGAGGATGCGCGGCGCCAGGGAGGGGTGCAGTGGGACTTCCGGGGGCGGCAGCCCCGGCCAGAGGGTGAAGCGGGTGTCCGGGGCGTCGGGCTCGGCCAGCTCCAGCACCGCCCGCCCCCGGGTGCGCTCCCGCGTGGCCACGACCACGAGCGTGCGAGCCTGGACGCGGGCGCCCATCTAGTCGCCCTCCAGGGTGTCGGGGGGGGGCGGCTCCAGCGGCAGGCGGAGGCTCTCGAGCACCCGCTGCAGCAGCAGCACTTCGGCGTGCAGCTGACCCGGTGGGGTGTGCAGCTGCACCACCAGCAGGCGGCCCGGCGGCCGCGCCACCCAGGCGGTGAACTCCATCTGGCGCGGCCCGTGGCGCCGCGTGCCCGTGAGCGCCACGGCGCGGTAGCCGGCCAGCGCGATCTCGTGCTCGGCGGTGGCCTCCGTCACGACCCCCATGGCGCGGCCGAACTCCCCGACCACGCCCTCGGCCACGAGATCCAGGGGGAGGTCCTCGCCTTCGCCGCGGGTCTTGCGCAGATCGACGGTGAGGCTGCGTGAGGGTGGGTCCGGCGCGAGCGCGATGTGCTCGGTGCCGAACCAGCGGTAGTTCTGTGTCAGCTCCCAGCCGGGCTCGACCGTGAAGCACACCCGCCCGGAGAGCTGGTCGCCCACCCGCGTGACCGCCTTGGGGCAGCCGGCGAGGACGACGGCGGCGAGGGCCAGGAGGGAGGGACGGGGAGGGAGCATGGTGCGAGGTTTATCCAGTCCACAGTGCAGGGGTCGGCCTCCGCGACGAAGCACGATCAGCTCGCTGCCAGCCTGCGGGCCCTACGTGATACTGTGCGCTCTCAAGAGGAGCCGACGATGCGCCTTCACTCCTTTCGTGTCGAAAATTTCCGGAGCGTCCGCGAGCCGGTCGAGTTGACCGGGCTTCAGGCCATCGAGATCCTGCACGGGCCCAACAACAGCGGGAAGAGCAACCTGCTACGGGCGCTCGACCTGGCGTGGAAGGTGCTCATCGACGGGAGATGGTGGGATGGGGCGCCGGACTATCTGGACTTTCCCGAGTCCTTTCTGTCCTGCCCCCCGAGCTTCTTCGCCCACCACTCCCGGAGGGGTGAGGCGACCAGGATCGGGCTGTCCATCATCGATCCTGCCATCGAAGCCGAGTTTGATCTCTCGGCGGTCCGGGGGGGGCTCAAGGCTGCGTTAGTCTCCCTGTCCAATGGCGGGGAACCAGTGGGCAGGAACGTCTCCGCTGGGGGTGCGCCGCCCTTGCCGCCCCCGGGGCCGGACGTCCGGACGGCCGGCGCGGCACGGCTCGGCCTCCCGCCGGAACCCTTCCGCCTGGTCGATCAACGTCGTGCCGACGCCTACGGTTTCTCTTCCTGGGATGACTGGCTGCTGGCCAAGCGAGATGCGGACGTGGGGGATGATGCGCGACAGCGCTTCCGGGCCGTCGAGCGGGCACTCGCCGAGGGCTTCCCCATCGAACTGGGTCCCGGTCGGCTGGACAGGTACTCTTGGGCTGAACCGCCGCGCGGCGCGGGCCGCGTGGAGCTGGCCTGGGAGAGCGACTCCGGGGTGGTGGTGCCCTTCTCCCAGCAGGGCCTCGGGCTTCAGCAGGCCAAGGACATCCTGTGCGCCGTGCTCGGTAGCCCCGCCACGGTCGTTGCCATCGAGGAGCCGGAGACAAACCTGTCGGAGCTGGCCCAGATGCGCCTGCTGGAGGTGCTGCGACGGGTCACTGGGCAACGAGGCAAGCAGATCCTGCTGGCCAGCCATGTCCACACCTTCGACGGTCCCGGTCGCTGGCGGATCGAGTGGTCCGGTGGTGGGACGACCGCTCGGCGAGATCTCGGGGAGTCGCCCCTCTCGGGGATCGATGAGAACACGGCGCTGGCACCCAGGTTGTCCAGCGTGCTGCAGCGCGAGTACGCCATGGCGGGCCGCCCCGAGGCGGGCTGGGTGTCGAGCGCGGGGTTGCTGCGACTACCCCCCTCCATCATGGAAGCCATGGAGTTGCCTGAGCAGCTGAGCTTCTCCCACCTGCCGAACGGAGCCATGATCGCGGTGCCCCAGCACTTGCTGGCGGCCTGGGTGCGAGAGGAGGGTGGAGAGGAGTGAGCGGGGTATTGCGAAACGGTGTCCTCTTCGACACCAACGCGCTGATCGACCTCCTCGGTCCTCCAGGGAAGATCGCCGCTGTCGGCGCCCGTGTCACGCGGCGACAACTGGTTTGCGCGGCTCCGGTACATGTCTTCCTGGAGTACCTGCGCATCATCGAGGCCAGCGAACGCAGGAAGATGAAGGACCTGCTGCTGCCTGGTGCGGCGGGGCTCAGGATCGACCCCTGGGCGGAGGCGGACCGCCTCCGCCCGATGGGCCTGTTGGATTTCGTGATCGAGGATGCCCTGGCGTTGCTGGAGTGGACCGTCCACACCTTCGGGGGAGAGGGTGACTTTGGGAGGTTCAAGCTGGGGATGGCCGTCCAGGCATCCCAAGCCGTGTACTGCCTCGGCCTGCGCGCTGCAGGGGTGCTCAGTGGGCCTGATGATCCAACCTGGAGGAGAGTCTGCTCCGCTGTGGATGGGGTGCGGGCAGCCCGAAGCCCTTCCAACAGCGCGCGGAAGGCGGTCCGGCAAGCGGCGCCCCTTTTCCGAGAGGCGCTGGAGAGCGAAGGTCTGCTGCAGGGCTTTGACCCCGCGCGTTGGGCTGCGGTGCTGGCGGAAGTCTACGGCGTGTGCGACGGCGCGCCCACGGCGACCCTGCGAAAGGCCTTCCGCGGGGCTCCCACGACACTGGACTGGCTCACGATTGGCATGGCCCTGCGTCGTGACCTGGTGATCATCACCAGTGAGAAGGCCCGCGAGTTCGAACGTGTCCGGGACCGTTGTATGGACCTGGATCAACTCCTGAGGGAGCTGCCATCTTGAGTACGTCCCCCCCCATCCCCTCGATCCTCTGCCTGCTGGAGCCGCGCCCCGTCGGTGGGGAGGCATTGGCCATCGCCATCGCCCACTGCCTCTATCAGCGAGGGAGGAGGCGCTGCGTCTTGGTGGACCTCGATCCGGGCTGCCGTCTTAGCATGCGACTGCTGCCGCCCGAGAAGTGGCTGGAGCTGGAAGTGGCCGGAAACTCTGCTGCCGCCTGGATGCCGGCTTTTCTGTCGCTCGGGGAGGCTCCCGATCTGGGCCGCCTCGTTTGGTGGAGCCAGGTGCATCAGGTCTCCCTGGTCTCCGGTTGGTTGGGCGCCGAGCAGGCGATGTTCGACGTGGATGCCCATACTCGAGGGCTGGGATTCGGGCCCAATCCCGCAGAGTTTCTCTGGGATTCACTGGACACCCTGGGGCAGCACGCCGATGTGCTCGTGCTCGTGCCGCCTGTAGGGCTTGGTGTGTTGACCAGGATCGCCCTGGCCACCTCGGAAGCTGCCATCGCATTCCTTGGTACGGATCCCATCGGGCCTTTCGATGGTGAGAGGACGACGGCGCTCGTCCACGAGTTGGGGGCCGCTGCCCTCTTCGGTCTGGACGAGCCAGGTCTGTGCTGGGCGTGGGATGCGCCAGGGCTCTCTCCGGAGCTGGCCGCAAAGGTGCGTCGGGATCTCCGGCGGGCCTTCCCAAAGGGTCGCGAGCTTCAAGGCTTCACCGCCTGGCGCGACGGCGGCGCCCAGGAGCAGCTTGCCTCGGACGTGGCGACGGTGGTCGAGCGGCTTGTCACTCGACTGCTCCCAGGAGCCCCTCGGAGCACTGTGGTCAGGCGTCGCCTCCGGTCGACGTGAAAGCAGGGCCTCCCGCTCCCTGCGTGCCGCGTCTCGACAGGTTCTCATAGGCCTTTCCCACGTGACGTCGTTGCCGTGGAGCTCGGGTGGGGGGCGGTGGCGGAGGCGTTGCGCGGCAGCAGAAGAGGAAGCTCAGCCCGACGGGGCCCGCGAGGCGGGGAGTGTGCAGGTTGACGGCCAGCAGGGTGCCGAGCATGGCGAGGTTGGCGACAACGAGCAGGGCGACGGTCCAGGAGGCCAGACGCAGGCGGCCGGCGGTTGGGGGCGCGGCAAGGGTGGGGTCGGCGTTGCGCCGGGCGAGCCACGAATCGTACCCAGTCCAGGCGCAGTAGGAGTGTGCGTCCCAGGTCGCGTCCGCGGATCGGAGGTCCTGGACGCCCTCGACGGGGCCCAGGAACAGGCCCGCCATCCCATTGTAGTTCTCGGTCGCCTCAACGCCGTCGTAGTAGTACGGGGAGCCAACCGGCACATCGTCGAACCCATCGCCGTTGGTGTCTCCGACGCCGGCCACGCTCCAGCCCGTATAGGCGCTGATGCGGCCACGCTCGACGAAGGTGCCCTGTATCCACCCGTCGGCTGCGTCGAGATCGAGCTCCCCAGTGACCGGCCCGAGCACGATCATGGCCGCGCCGGTGTGCTGGCCGGCCTCATAGGAGCCCTCCAGCTCCGCGCCCTCCCAGGCCGCCTCCGGGGCGCCGATGATCAGGTCGCCGTAGCCA
>JBDRKM010000403.1:0-6453 GCA_043814015.1 Pseudomonadota bacterium | reverse complement strand
GGCCTGACCGGCAGCACCACCGTGGCGTGCTGGCAGCCCTCGGCCCACGCAGGCGATGACGGTGACTGCGACGACGCGGAGGCGAGCGTCAACCCCGGCGCCACCGAGCTGTGCAACGGCGTGGACGACGACTGCTCGGGCGGGGTGGACGAGCCCAGCGCCGCCGACGCCCCCACCTGGTACCGCGACAACGACGGCGACGGCTACGGCAGCGCGGCCGCCACCACCCCGGCCTGCACCCAGCCCAGCGGCTACCTGGCCGACGCCGGCGACTGCGACGACGGCGATGCCCACATCCACCCCGGCGCCGACGAGCACTGCGACGGCGTGGACGAGGACTGCGACGGCGCCGTGGACGACGCCCCCGTGGACGCCGCCACCTGGCACGCGGACGCGGACGGCGACGGCTACGGCGACCCCGCCGGCGCCACCGCGGCCTGCACCGCGCCCAGCGGCACGGTCGCGGACAGCAGTGACTGCGACGACACCTCCGCGGCGGTCCACCCCGGCGCCACCGTGACCTGCGACGGCGTGGACGACGACTGCGACGGCCTGGTGGACGACGAGGACCCTGGCGTCACCGGCACCTCCACCTGGTACGCCGACGCGGACGGCGACGGCTACGGCACCGGCGTCTACACCACCGCCGCCTGCGCCGCCCCCAGCGGGTACGTGGCCTCCCCCGGGGACTGCGACGACACCGAACCGGACGCTTTCCCCGGCAATGCCGAGCGCTGCGACGGGATCGACAACGACTGCGACGGCGCGGTGGACGAGGCGGACGCCGTGGACGCGGACACCTGGTACGCGGACACGGACGGCGACGGCTACGGCGACGCGAGCCTGCCCCAGGCGGCCTGCAGCCAGCCCAGCGGGCACGAGGCCACCTCCACCGACTGCGACGACGGCGACCCCGCCATCCACCCCGGCGCCGAAGAGCTGTGCGACGGCGTAGACAACGACTGCAGCGGCGTCGTGGACGACGACCCTGTCGACGGCGAGACCTGGTACGCCGACGCCGACGGGGACGGCTACGGGGATGCGGCCAGCGCGCAGCGTACCTGCAGCCAGCCCAGCGGCACCGTGGCCGACGCCACGGACTGCGACGACGCCCACGACACCGCCTATCCGGGCTCCACCGCCACGGAGGTCCCCTTCGACGGCGTAGACCAGGACTGCGACGGGATCGACGCCTGCACCGACCTGAACTGCGACGGCCTGCCGGACCTGCTCTTCCCCAGCTACCGCAGCGACAGCACCTGGGCGACCCAGTCCCGGGCCTACTACGGCACGGGCTACGGCTTCGCCGCCAGCCACGGGGTGGCCCTGGACGCCTGGGGCCCCCTCAGCGCCCTGGTGGAGGATCTGGACGGCGACGGCTACCAGGACATCGTGCTGGGCGGGTACTACAACGGCAGCAGCTACCTGGTGGACTCCTACGTCTACTGGGGCTCCGCCGCCGGCTACTCCTCCGCCGACCGCAGCACCCTCGGCACGGACGGCGTCATCTCCGTACGCGCCGCGGACCTGGACCACGACGGCTGGACCGACCTGGCCTTCGCCAGCCACTACAACGGCAGCTACGCCACCACGTCCATGGTCTACTGGGGCTCGGCCGCGGGCTTCAGCGATGCCGACCGCACGGAGCTGTCCACCTGGGGCGCCTACGACCTGGAGATCGCCGATTTGGACGGGGATGGCTGGGACGAGCTGATCTTCGCCCAGTACTACACGGGCAGCTCCTACGCGGCGAGCGGCTACGTCTACTGGGGCTCCTCGGCCGGCTACTCCTCCAGCGACCTCACCACCCTGTACGTCACGGGCGCCGTGGACGTGGAGGTGGCGGATCTGAACTCCGACGGTTGGCTGGATCTGGTGTTCGTCAGCTACTACTCGGGCTCCGGCTACGGGAGCTACTCCTACGTCTACTGGGGCTCCCCCACGGGCCCGGACAGCACCAACTACGACGCCCTCTACAACTACGGGGCCTGGGAGGTGGACAGCGGCGATCTCGACGGCGACGGCTACACCGATCTGGTCTTCGCCAGCTACTACACGGGCTCGAGCTACGCCACCACGAGCTACGTGTACTGGGGCAACTCGGGCGGCTACAGCTACGCCGATCGCACCGCGCTGGTCTCCTACGGCGCGCGCGCCGTGGTGGCCGAAGACCTGGACCTCGATGGCTGGGAAGACCTCTTCTTCGCGCAGTACTACTCGGGCTCCGCCTACTCGTTCAATTCCTGGCTCTACTGGGGCTCGGCCGCGGGCTACTCCACCTCCGATTTGTCCGGCCTGCCCACGGACGGCGCCTGGCGGGCCCAGGCCGCCGACATGGACGAGGACGGCTGGACCGACCTGATCGTGAACTGCTACTACGCCGGCACCTTCAACCTGGACTCCTACGTGTACTACGGCAGCGCCGCCGGGTACTCGTCCTCGAATCGGGACGATCTGCCTGCGGATGGCCCCTGGGGCGAGGCGGTGGTGGTCGGGCTGTAGGAGCCCGGATCAGGCCCGCGGCGCCCCCTGGTAGATCACCCGCCCCCCGCCGGGCCCGCCCTCGGGGCCCAGCTCCACCACGTGGTCGCAGCGCAGGAGCAGCCCCGGGTCGTGGTCCACCAGGATCACAGTGTGGCCCGCGCGCACCAGGCGGTCCAGCAGGGGCAGCAGCCGCGCGAGATCCTCCGGGTGCAGCCCTGCGCTGGGCTCGTCCAGCAGGAAGAGGCGCGGGCCCGGGCCACCCTCCAGCAGGGCCAGGGCCAGGCGCAGGCGGCGGGCCTCGCCCCCGGACAGCGTGGCAGCGGGCTGGCCCAGGGGCAGGTAGCCCAGGCCCAGCTCGGCCAGCGCGGCCAGACGCGGGCCCAGGCCCCGGACACCACCAAAGCGAGCGGCCGCGGCGTCCACGGAGAGAGCCAGGGCCTCGGCGATGGTCATGCCGTTCACCCGCACCGCGAGCGCTTCGGGGCGCAGGCGCGCGCCACCGCAGGCCTCGCAGGGCAGCCAGGCGTCGGCCAGCAGCTCCAGGCCCACGGCCACCCGCCCGCTGCCGCCGCAGGCGGGGCAGCGCCCGCGGGGGCTGGTGTAGGAGAGGTCGGCGGGCCGCAGACCGTCGGCGTGGGCGGCGAAGTGGGCCGCCAGCGGCGCCAGCAGGCCCGCCAGGGTGGCGGGGGTGGAGAGGGCTGCGTCCCCGGGGGGGCGGGCGTCCACCGTGACCACCTCGCGGAACTGGGCGAGCCCCGTGGCCTCGCGGCAGGCCACGGGACGGCCCTGGCGCGCGCTGGGCTCCAGCACCTCGAACAGCAGGGTGGACTTGCCCGATCCCGAGACCCCGCAGATCCCTGCCAGGCCGCGCGTGGGCAGGATCAGGTCCAGGTCGCGCAGGTTGTGGCAGGCCATGCCCCGCAAAATGATCGGAGGGCCGTCCAGCGGCCCGTGGAACCTGAGCGGCAGCGCGCGCCGGCCCGCCAGCCAGGCGCCGGTCAGGCTGTCACAGAGGGCCGCGGGCGAGCCCTGGGCCACGATCCGCCCGCCCTCCACGCCCGCGCCGGGGCCCAACTCCAGCACGTGATCGGCGGCGGCGATGACCTGCAGTTCGTGTTCCACCACCACCACGGCGTTGCCGCGCTCCGCCAGGCCCCGCAGGGCCACGACCAGCCGCGCCACGTCCCGCGGGTGCAGGCCCTGGGTGGGCTCGTCCAGCACGCACTGCAGGCCTGAGAGCCCCGAGGCCAGCAGGCCGGCCAGCTGAGCGCGGCGCAGCTCGCCGCCCGAGAGGCTGTCGCTGGCGCGATGCAGGGTGAGGTAGCCCAGGCCGAGGTCCACCAGGGCCACGAGGCGCTCGGCCACCAGGGCGCGGGCCGCGGCGCTGGCCTCGCGTACGGACGAGGGCAGCTCGCCCGCCTCCCAGGCCCGCAGCCGGGCGAGCAGCGCCGTCGCGGGCTCGTCGCCCAGCTCCCCGAGGCGCATGCCACCGAGGCGCACGGCCCGCGGCCAGGGTGCCAGCCGCTCGCCGCCGCAGGTGGCGCAGGGCCGCTCCGCCATCAACGGGTCCAGGTCCGCCGCCCGCCCGTCGGCGTGCACCCGGGCCCACTCCGCCTCCACCAGGGACGAGAGCCCCGGCCAGGGGCCGCTGAAGGCGTGCTCGCCCGCCCGTTTGCCGCGGCGGTAGCGCCAGCGCACCTCCCAGATTCGCGCCCCGCTGCCCTCCAGCGCCAGCCGCCGGGCCTCGTCGCAGAGATCGCGCCAGGGGCCCGCCACCGACAGCCCCAGGCCCGCGGCCGCGGCGGCCAGGGTGGCCAGGTGCTGGCCCTCGGGCTCCTCCAGGTAGCGGCCAAAGCGCGAGCCCTGCAGCGCGCCCTCCCCCAGGGCCAGCTCCGGGTGGGAGACCATGGCCTCCGGATCGCAGCGCGGCACGCGGCCCAGCCCGTCGCAGGCGGGGCAAGCGCCGATCTCGCGGTTGAAGGAGAAGTGGCCCGCGGTCAGCGCGGGCGCGGCGGCCCCACAGCGCGGGCAGGCGCCCTGCTCCAGCACCACGCCGCAGCCGGGGCAGTGTCGCTCTCCGAAGCGGGCGTAGAGCAGGCGCAGGGCCGGCAGCACCCCGGCCAGGGAGCCAAGGGTGGAGCGCGGGTTCCTCCCCGGCGGGCGCTGGCCCACGGCCACGGGCGCCAGCAGCCCCTCGGCGGTGGTGAGGGTGGGGCGCGGCATCCGCCGCAACCGGCGGCGGGCCTCTCCGGGCAGGGTGGCGCCGAAGCGCCGCCAGGCCTCGGCGTGCAGGGTGTCGAAGGCCAGGCTGCTCTTGCCCGAGCCCGACACGCCCGTGATCACGGTGAGCGCACCGTGGGGCAGGTCGAGGTCGATCCCCGCCAGGTTGTGGGTGGCCACCCCGCGCAGGGAGAGGGCACGCGGGGGCTCCGGACCGCGGTCGCCGGCGCCTGCCGGCACGGGTGGCCTCCCCGCGATGCGCGCCGCCAGCGCCCGCGCCGTGGGGGACGCCCCACCCGTCGCCAGCTCGGCCGGCGTGCCCGCGCCCACGATCCGCCCGCCCTCCTCGCCGCCGTCGGGGCCGAGGTCCACGATCCAGTCGGCCGCCAGCAGCAGGTCGAGGTCGTGGTCCGCCACCAGCACGCTGTGCCCGGCGGCCACCAGGGCCCGGAGGGCGGCGATGAGCACCGTGAGATCCGCCGGATGCAGGCCCGTGCTGGGCTCGTCCAGCACGTAGAGGGTGGCCCCGCGCGGCGGCCGCGCCAGGTGCGCCGCCAGCTTCACCCGCCGGGCCTCGCCGCCGGACAGCGTGGTGGCGGGCTGGCCCAGGGGCAGGTAGCCGAGGCCGAGGTCCACCAGGGCGGCCAGGCCGCGCGCGATGGCGGGCTCGTCGGCGAACAGGGCCAGGGCCTCGGCCGCGGGCAGCTCCAGCACGTCATGGACGCTCTTGCCGCGGTAGCGCACCGCGAGGGTGTCGGCGTCGAAGCGCGCGCCGCCGCAGGCCGGGCAGGGCACGTGCACGTCGGGCAGGAAGTGCATCCCCACCTTGAGGCTGCCGGCGCCCTCGCAGCGCTCGCAGCGCCCGCCCGCGGTGTTGAAGGAGAAGCGCCCGGCCGAGAACCCCCGCTCGCGGGCCAGGGGCTGGCGGGCGAACAGGGCGCGCACGGCGTCGAAGATCCCCGTGTAGGTCCCGGCGTTGCTGCGTGGGCTGCGGCCGATGGGGGCGGCGTCCACCAGCACCACCCCCCTGAGGGCTTGGGCCCCGTCGAGGGAGTCGAAGGCCCCCGGCGCGGGACCCGGCTGGCGCAGGTGGCGCTGCAGGGCGGGCACCAGGGTGTCCACGGCCAGGGTGGTCTTGCCGGCGCCAGACACTCCGGTGAGCGCCACCAGGCAGCCCAGCGGCAGCTCCAGGTCCACGGCGCGCAGGTTGTGGGCGCGGGCGCCGTGCAACAGCAGGCGACCGTGGCCTGGCGCGGGCTCGACGGGCGCCGTGGGCTGGCTTGCGCGCCGAAGAGCCTCCCGGGTGGGGCTCCCCTCCCCTTCGCCGGCCAGCCAGGGCGCGGGGGGGCCCTGGTAGAGGAGCCGGCCGCCGGCGGTCCCGGCCCCGGGGCCCACGTCCACCAGCCAGCCCGCGGCCTGCAGCAGCCCGGGCTCGTGCTCCACGATCACGACGGTGTTGCCCTGATCCCGCAGGCGCTCGATCACACCCCGCAGCCGCGCCTGCTCCACGGGGTGCAGGCCGGCGGAGGGCTCGTCGAGCACGTACAGCAGCCCGCCCAACCCGCCCGCCAGGCAGGTGGCGAGCTGCACCCGGCGGGCCTCGCCCGCGGAGAGGCTGTCGGTGGGCCGATCCAGGCGCAGGTGCCCCAGGCCCAGATCGTCGAGGTCGGCGATGCGGGCCCGCAGGGCCTCGATCAGAGGTGCGGCGGCGGCTTCGGAGCGCGGATCGAGCGTCAGCGCCGCCAGGGC
>JBDRKM010000402.1:0-78492 GCA_043814015.1 Pseudomonadota bacterium | reverse complement strand
GGGGTGGCGAGAGTCAAGCATCCAGATTTGCACCAACCCTCGGAGTCATGCCCCCGGAAGTGCCCCATCGCCGGCGCGCGAACAAGCCGCAACAACGGTGGAAAGTGCTTTTCCGCTGGAACGACCCGCACCGTGGCAGGGTGGGCGGGCGCCGATGGGGCAAATACCGGGGCATGACCCGCCGGCAGGGTGCATCTTCGGGGGCATGACCCCGGAGCCGGAGGCGGATCAGTCCGGCCCGATGAAGGGGTAGCAGGTCCAGGCGGCTGGATCGGCGCTCTCCACGAAGGCACAGGTCCACTCGCCGGAATCACCGCAGTCGGCGTCGGTGCGGCAGGCGTCACCCGGAGTGCGGCAGGCCAGGCCGGCCAGGGTCCAGTCGCCCTGGCTCTTCGAGAAGAGGCCGCACTCCCCGGAGGCGCAGTCGCCGTCGGTCGCGCAGGTGGCTTCACGGCAGGTGGGCCAGCTGATCCCGGCGGCCGGCTCTGGCGCGAGGCAGGCCTGGCCGGCGCCACAGTCGGTGTCCTCGGCACACAGCGTCACGCAGGAGCAGGTCACCGTGGAGGAGCCACGGTCGTTCGCGCACCTGACCCAGGGGCTCTCGCCGCAGTCGGCGTCGGTCTGGCAGGAGCTGCCGTCGTGGGGCGGCATGGAGCAGGCCGGCACCGCGTCGAGGTACAGTGATCGATCCAGCGCCACCGCCGCCACCCGGTCCACTGCGCCGTCCGCACAGCGCACGTAGCCGGACTCCCGGCCGTCCTGGAGCGGGATCGCCTCGGGGTTCTGGCAGGCGACAGGCGCGTTGCCGGAGTCGTCCGAGGCATGGGAGTCGTCAGACGGCGACAGCTCACCGGCTTCGCAGCCGACGGCCAGGCAACCCACGAGCAGGGAAAGACACAGGCGAAGGGTCATCTCAAGCTCCCGGGGCCCCGAGGGCCGCCATGATGTCGCGGATGCCCTGCAGGTCGGCATCGTGGGGCAGCTCCGCCTCGGCCGCCTGCTGGGCCGTGAGCCAGGCGGCGGCGGCCGCGGTCCAGTTGGCGGGATCGTCGCGCTTGTAGGCCTTGAGCGCCTCGGCGTAGGCGAAGACGGCCGCGCCCTTGCGCAATTGCTCCGTGTCGCCGGCCAGCAGGTCGCCGAAGGTCGCCGTCAGCTCCAGGCTCTGCTCGGCGAAGGTGACCGGGTCCTTCCAGGTGACCGTGACGTGCACCTCGCTGGCGTCGGTCACCGCGTCAGGGGCGCAGGTGCGCAGGTCCTGGTGGAAAACCATGGCGTCGTTGGGGGCCAGGTTCTGAGGCCGGACCTCCTCGGGGTCGGTGCTGTACTCCTCGCCGGAGAAGCGCACGATCTCGAAGCCGGGGGGGAGATCGAGCTGCACCTGCACCTCGCGCGCGGCCAGGTCCATCAGGTTCACCAGGCGGAAGCCGTCGCTGAACCAGCGGTCCACCTCGGCATCGTCGAAGACGTACAGGGTGGCGCCGCCGCCGAGATCGGTGGCCTCGTCCATGAGCGTGTCGTTGTAGCTGCCGATCTTGCCGGTGCCGACCCCCAGCAGGTAGATGCCGTCCTCGTCCGCGCCGCCGGCGTATTCACCGATGACGCCCGCGTCGGTCTCTCCGAGGTTGGCCTTGCCGTCGCTGATGAGCATGACCCGGTTCAGCATGCCGTTGGCGCGGTTGGCTTCGGTGAGCTGGTACGCGGTGGAGAGGCCGCCGTACAGATCCGTGCCCCAGGCCATGGTCAAGGTGTCGATGACCGCGAGCAGGGTGGGGTCGTCGGGGCCGGTGACGTGCAGGCTGTTCAGGAGCGTGTACGTGAACTCGTTCCAGCCCACGACGGAGACCACATCGCCGGCCGCGAGCAGCCCCGCGATGTCGCGGCAGACGTGCTGCATGTTGTCCCAGGGCGCGCCGTCCATGGAGTTGGAGAGGTCCAGGGAGAAGGTGAGGTTGATGGGATCGCGCGCCTCATTGGCGACCTGGGGTGCGGCCACGGCGAGCTGCAGGGTGTAGGTGCCGGGCTCGGCGCCGGCCACCATCTGCGCGTCCAGGGCCAGCTCCCCGGCCACGGCGGGCGGGTAGCCGAAGTCGTAGTAGTTCATGAACTCCCAGGTGCGGATGGGCACGTTGGAGAGGTCGCACTCGCCCGCGCCCACCCAGGCCCGCACCTGGGCCGGGGAGGACATGGAGTTGGAGTCGTCCGGCGAGAGGTACAGGGTCACCGGGGTCGTCTCGTCGCAGGCGACCGCCGTGTCCTCGACCGCCGTGTCCACGTCCTCCGGGTCCTCCGCGATGTCGGTGTCGGCGTCGCCGTCGGCGTCGCTGTCCGTGTCGCTGTCGGCGTCGGTGTCGCTGTCCGCGTCGCCCTCGGGCGACTCCGGGCCCCAGGGGCTCGTCTCCGGCGTGCAGCCCAGGCCCAGCAGCAGCGCGAGGCAGGCCAGGCGAGGGATTTTTTGTCCCATGATGTCCTCCAATGCGGGGGTCGGCGTGACCCGCCCACCGTAGCATGTGCGCCCAGCGGCCGCGGGCCGATCAGGGGGCTCCCCCTGACCCACGAGCACCCGGTGGGATACTTTGTCGGGCCCTCGCCCAGGCCTCCCGGGGTCCCACCATGGACGACTACGAGCGCTTCCTCAACAAGCTCCGCAGCATCGAGGCCCTGTTCGCCGGCGCCACCACGGCGGGCGAGCGCGAGGCCGCCGCACGTGCCCGCGAGCGCATCCTGGCCCGCCTGGCCACCGTAGGGCGCGCGGAGCCGGCGGTGGAGTACAGGTTCACCCTGCCCGACCCATGGACCCGCAGGCTCTTCCTGGCTTTGGCGCGGCGCTACGGGCTCGAACCCTACCGGCGCTACCGGCAGCACTCCCAGACCGTCATGCTCAAGGTCCCGCGCCGCTTCGTGGATGAGACCCTGTGGCCCGAGTTCGAGCAGCTCTCGGCCTCCCTGCAGGAGTACCTCGCCGAGGTGACCAACCGGGCCATCGCCGACGCTCTGCAGGCCGACAGCTCCGAGCCGATCGAGCGGCCGCAGCAGAAGCTGTTCAAGGGCTGACAGGGGCCCCCTGCTGACAGCCGCGGCCCCACCGCGGGCGATGGCGCAGCACCGGCGGAGATCCGACCGCGCAGCGCCCAGAAAAAAACGTAACGCCTGTCCGCGCGCCCGTGCGCCCGCCGTCATGGTGGGTGTCGCGCTGTCACCCTGCCCCCCGGGAGCCGCCCCTGATGAACCACCCGCCTCCGTCGCGCCCCTGAAGAACGCCACGCATCGCCACATTCGACGCTGCCTGTCCGTTCTCTCACCCCACCCGCGTCTGACCGGCGCGCAGGAGGCTCCATGACCCAGCAGCCCAGCCAGCTCCCCTTCCCCTCTGGTCTCCCGGCCCCCCGCCGGGCACCCCGCTGCCGGCCCACGGCCGCGGAGCTGCCCGAGCCGCTCTCGGCCCTGTCCCACGTCCAGCTCCGCAGCGAGCTGACCCTGGACCCCGGCCGCCTGACGCCCACCAGGTCCTGGCTGGCCACGGCCTCGCTCAGGCTGGTCTGGTTCCAGCGCACCCAGAGCGAGCAGCGCAAGGCCGCCCACGCCGCCCTCGGCCAGCACCTGGCGGCGTGGCTGGTCAACCAGCCCGCCAGGGTCGGGCTGCAGCTGGTGCTCGCCACCCACCCCGGGCAGGACCGGGTGCACTTCGGGCTGCGCGTGGAGGTGTCCGAGGCCGAGGTGGACCAGGCGCGCGCGCGGATCATGGCCATGGGGCGCGAGGTGGGGCTCCTGCTCGGCGAGGGCAACGCCCTGGAGTTCGAGCCCGACCACCCGGGCTGCGGCGGCCTGGCCTGGCTGGCCGCGCCCGAGGTGCGCGGGCTGGCCGCCCACCCCCTGGCCCCCGCCATCGTGGTGGCGGACGGGCGTCTGCCCGCCCTGCCCGAGGTGGAGCCCGACCCCTGGGGCGAGGGCGACGAGCTGCTGCGCCTGATGCTGGCCCAGCTCGGCCCCACCGCGGTGCTCGTGTCCCTGCGTCGCGCCGACGCGCGCGACCGGCTGGAGGGTCTCGAGGACCGGCTGGCCCTGATCCATGCCCGGCTCATCAGCCAGGCCCACGGCCTGACCTTCACCAGCGCCGCCGGCGGCACCAGCACCCGGCAGTTCCCCGAGGATCTGCTGCACCTCGGCCGCGCCACCGAGCGCCTGGCCCGCCAGGCGGCCTGGGTGGCCGAGCTGCGCCGCGGGGCCGTGGCCCTGCAGGTCCACCTGCTGGGCACGGACGAGCCCTCCGGCGGGCTGGCCCACGCCGCTCAGCGCGCCTTCCTGCGCACCGACGCCCACTGGAGCGTCATGGGCGCGGACCAGTGCGCGCTGGTCAAGGCCGGGCCGCTCGCGGCGCTGGACTGCCCCTCGGGCCCCTCCGCCGCGGACGAGGACGAGGGCGCGCCCGCCCCGCGCGGCGACGATCTCATGCGCCTGGTCCCGGCCATGGTGGCCGCCCGCGCCCTGTGCCTGCCCCCTCCGGGCGAGGATGGCCTGCCCGGCCTGCCCCTGGAGCGCGCCCCCCTGCGCTGGGCCCCTCCCCACCTCGCCGGGAACCAGGGGCTCTTGCTGGGCACCTGCCGCACCCGGCGCGCCACGCTGGAGGTGCGCCTGCGCCCGGAGGACCTCGACCGCCACCTCTACGTGGTGGGCAAGACCGGCACGGGCAAGACCACCCTGCTGCGCTCCCTCATGTTCGACCTGCGCGCCCAGACCGAGCCCTTCGCCGTGATCGACCCCCACGGCGACCTCTCCGACGATCTCATCGAGCGCCTGGGCAGGGACCGCGACGTGGTGGTCTTCGACCCCGCCCGCGACGTGGGCCCCGGCCTCAACCCCCTGGCCAACGACGGCTCCAACGCCACCATCGAGCGCGCGCTGGAGAACGTCACCCGCAGCATGTTCCAGCTCTACCCGCCGGAGTTCATGGGCCCCATCTTCGAGCGCCAGTCCCGCGCGCTGCTGCTGCCCCTGGCGGTGGCGGGCGAGGGCATGGACTCGGTCGGGCGCATCGCCCACGACCGGCTCTACCGCAAGAGCTGCCTCAGCCGTCTGGACAAGAGCAACCCGCTGCACGCCAAGGTCATCCAGGTCTGGGAGGAGGAGATCGAGCACCTCTCGGGCTCCAGCCGCAGCGAGCTGGAGAACTACGTGATCTCCAAGTACGACGCGCTGGTGCGCTCCTCCGCCCTGCGCGCCGTGCTGGACCCCAGGCGGCCCCAGCTCGATCTGGGCGCCATCATGGACCGGGGCCAGACCCTCATCGCCCGGCTGCCCCAGGGCGAGCTCGGCGCCATCAGCGCGTGGTTTCTGGGCATGATGCTCGTCAGCCGCCTGCAGGACGCGGTCTTCGCCCGTTCGCGCCAGAAGGCCGCGCGCCGCCGCACCTACACCCTGGTGCTCGACGAGTTCCAGCACTTCCTGGGCGGGGGCGGCTACGGCTACCGCAGCGACGACCGCTCGCTGGGGCCCTTCCTGTCCGAGACCCGCAAGTACGGCCTGCGCCTGGCCCTGGCCCACCAGCACCTGGCCCAGTGCGACGAGCGCACCCGCGAGGCCGTCATGGGCAACGTGGGCAGCATGGTGGTGTTCCGGGTCGGCTACCGCGACGCCGAGCTGCTGGCCCGCGAGCTGGGCGAGGGCATCGACGCCGAGGAGCTGCGCCGGCAGCCGCTGTTCCGCGGCCTGGCCTCCCTGCTGGTGCGGGGCGCCCCGGCCCGCCCCTTCAGCCTGCAGACCATCCCGCCGGTACGCCGGGAGCCGTGAGAGGGCGCACCGGCTAGGGAGGCCCCACCTGGAGGTCCCATGGCGCACCCCCTGCTCGCGCGGATCGCGGCGCTCTCGGCGAGGCACGCCGCCCTCTTGGGCCTGGCCCTGGCCGTCCCCGTCGAGCTGATCACCGCCTGCGCCCGCTTCGGGCTGCACCTGCAGGCCACGCGCGACACGGGCGCCCTGGCGCGCCTGACCTTCGGGCTGCGCGTCCACCACGGCTACATCGGGCTGCTGCTCTGCCTGCTGGCCTGGCTGCGCCCGGGGCTGTGGCGCAACCTGGCGCTGATCCTGGGCGTGGCCATGCTGGCCTCGGACCTGGCGCACCACTTCGCGGTGCTCTGGCCCGTCACGGGATCGCCGCAGTTCGATCTGGTGTACCCGGAGGGGCCCTGAATCGCCCCCCACCTCCCCCGCCCCCGGCCAGGCGAGCGGGGCGCGCGCGGGCAGGTGGCTCTTTCACTCGGGCTCGGCCGGCGCCGCCCTCGGGCGGGCGGCCTCAGCTCATCAGGGTCGGGGCACGCGGCCCCCATGGCGCAGGGCCGCGATCCAGGCGCGCAGCCGGCCGCGCTGGGCCCGCTGGGCACAGCCCGGCTGGAACGGACAGCGAGACCTCGCTCGCCTACCTGATCCCCTCGACCGCGAGCGCAGCCCACAGGTTGCGGCGACGGTGGTGGCGCTGGCGCCAGTCGGACAGGATGCGCGCGTACCCCGCAGGGTCCAGCTCTCGCACGGCGGCCAGCCAGGCGGCGTGATCCCCGTAGCGGGAGCCGCTGGCCTCCACCGGATCGGGCACCACCGCGGCGATGTGCCGCGCCCAGGCCGCCCGCAGGGCCGGGATGACCGCCCCCCCGCAGGCGCGCCGGACCTGCACGCCGCGTGAGACCCCCAGCGGGGTGCGCTCCTCCCCCAGCAGGCGCTGCAGCCGCGGCGCGGCGCCGTCCAGGCCGAGATCACGGGTGAGCCTGCGGACCTGCGGCAGGGCGGCCCGGAAGGCGGCGGGGCTCTCCGCCGCGCGCTGTACCCAGGCGGAGAGCACCGCGGGGGCCTCCCCCTCGGCATCGCGCCACAGGGCGGCGATCAACAGCTCGACCCAGGGCTCGGGCCCGCGCACCGCGGGGCCCACACCGCCGTCGGCTGTGTGGCGCACCACCCGATCCGCCCAGAGGTGGAGAAAACAATCGGCCAACGCCGGCCTGCCCGCCCCACGCAGCGCGCGCAGGTGCTCCAGCACGGCATCCCAGCGCTCCCACTCCAGCAGCAGGAAGGCCTGGGTGTCGAACGCCGCGGCCCGCTCCCCGTCGCCCTGCCCCGCGGCGACGCGCCCGCCCAGCTCCAGCAGCCGGGCTACGAACGCGTGCCGGTCCTGCCGCCAGCCCAGCAGCCGCCGGTGGTCCAGCAGCAGCCTCTCGGTGGGCTCCCAGGCCGGCTCGCCGGCCCCACCGAGCAGGGCCGTGAGCGCGCGCTCCACCACGGGCGCCGCCTCGTCATGGGCCCCCCGGGACACCAGATCCTCCAGCACGGGCAGCGCCAGGGTCCAGTCCGACGCGATCCCGGCCCGGCAGATGGCGAGCTCGGCCGCCGGATCCCAGCGCCGCGCGAGGGCGCGGTACAGCTCGAACCACGGCGAGCCGCTCCAGGTCAGGACCCCCCCCCAGAGGGGATCGCCCGCGTGGGCGGCGAGGGAGCGGGTGAGCGCCCGCTGCTCCTCGTCGGAGAGCTCCACCACGAAGGCCGCCAGGGCCACGCCATCCAGCGACCAGAGCTCCGTGAGCGCCTCATGCTGGCGCAGCCCGCTCAGCACTGAGAACGCCGTGTCACCCTCGTCGCGGCCGAGCCAGCACCAGCGCAGCACCAGGGTGGTGAGCTTCGGGCCGAGCAACCCCTCGACAGAGATCTCATCGAGCCACTCGGGCAGCCCCGCCCCGATCGCCTCGAAGTCCTCCTCCAGGCGGCCGATCAGGTCGAAGTCCGGGGCGAGGTCGCGCGCCAGCACGTCCCCCACCAGCGGGAGCAGGTACCCGGCGATCTCGTCCAGGGCCTGCACGACACCTTCTCCGTTGAAGTACGGCGGGTGCCAGGGCTCGTCCTGCTCCAACCATTCCCCCTCCTCGTCCCCCGTCGCCTCGATGACGTCTTCCCAGGCGGACCAGGCAGCGAACCACTCCTGCTCGACGCGATGGCTGCTCTGGATCGGCGGCCCGACCTCGGGCGCGGCCAGCCGCGCGAGGATGCATCGCAGGGTCGCGGCGGTGTCGTCCGGCAGCCGCGCGAAGAGCGCCTCGCGCCCCGGTCCGTCGAGGGTGAGCAGGGCCGCGGCGAGCACGGCGCTGACCTCCGCCTCGGAGAGGCCCTCGTCGAGCAGGCGGAGCAGATCGTCGGTGCGGGACATGGGGACCTCCTGGGCGGTTCAGCCGCCCGTCTCTGCGCTCCAGCCATGGAACCGCGGGCTCGCGAAGGCCAGGCGCCTCGCCATGACCTCCATGGCCAGGGCGCTCTCGTCGATCATCACGCAGGAGCGCCCCAGGCGCAGGGCAGCCTCGCCGGTGGTGCCGCTGCCCGCGAAGAAGTCGAGCACGCGGTCGCCCGGGGCGGAGTGCACCGCCAGGAGGCGGTTGAGCACTCCCAGGGGCTTCTGGGTCGGGTAGCCGGTGCGTTCGCGGCCGTTCGTGGGGACGATGGTGTGCCACCAGACATCCGTGGGGGTCTTGCCGCGGGCGGCCTTCTCCGCCCCCACCAGGCCCGGCGCCATGTAGGGGATGCGGTCCATGCGCTCGAAGTCGAAGGTGTAGCGTTCCGGGTCCTTGGCGTACCACAGGATGGTGTCGTGCTTGGCCGGCCAGGCGCGCCGCGAGCGCGCGCCGTAGTCATACGCCCAGATGATCTCGTTCTTGAAGCAGGCGCGCCCGAAGAGGTGGTCCAGCAGCACCTTGCAGTAATGGACCTCGCGGTGATCGAGGTGCAGGAAGAACGACCCATCAGGCGCGAGCAGCCGGTGGGCCTCCACCAGCCGGGGCTCGATGAACGCGAGAAAGTCGTCAAAGTCGTCCGCGAAGTTGGCCGTGCCGACCTTGATCGTGCGGTAGCGCTGGCCCCCGAACCCGGTGCGATCGCCCTGCTCCTCGTCGCGCACGGTGCGGACGCGGGTGCGGGCCTGCGCGTGCCCCGTGTTGAAGGGCGGATCGATGTAGATGAGATCGAAGCTGGCGGCGGGCCAGGCGCGCAGGAGCGGGAGGTTGTCCCCGAAGTGGATGTCCAGCGTGGGCGGCGGAGGTGGTTCTGGGGGCATGGGCGGCGCCTAGCGCGGCGCTGGAGTGGCGGCAACGCAGCCGCCACGCCGTTCGTGCTACCCTCATCCGGTCAACCCGAGATCGGACGGGTGGGGCCCGGCGCAGGCCGCCTACCGCCCCTGGATCCGCTCCAGCACCCCCTTCACCAGCAGCGGCAGCACCAGGGTAGCGTCCGCCATGACCTCGGCGTAGCGCCCGCCCTCGGCTTCGCTGGCGAACTTGGCCCAGCTCACCCCCTCAGCGTAGGTGCAGCCGGAGAGGTGGCCCCAGGAGGGGGGATCGGGGCAGATGCGCACGCCTCGGGAGAACTTGGGGACGTGCACGGAGAGCCCGCCCAGGCTCATGATGTCGAGCGCCGGGGCCACCTGCTGCGCCCAGTTGCGCGGCACGCCGCCGCCGACGGTGAAGATGCACAGGCGCCCGGCCTGGTGGGCCTCGACCCGGCGGGTGTAGTCGAGCAGATCTACCATGCCGTTGAAGGGCAGGATGGGCGGGTTGGCGAGGGGCGAGGCGCCCCCGGGACCGCGCCGCACCATGCGGTGCTGGAGGTTCAGCGCCATCTCGGAGTCGGAGAAGGCCGGGATGTAGACCGGGATGCCCATCTCGGCGGCGGCCGACATGATGCCGCGGCGATGGGGCTGTTTCTCGAGGAGCAGGGCCCCGAGGCGCGCGTTGAGGTCGGCGGAGCCACGCGGCATGCCATCCTCGAGGGCGGGCAGCAGATCGCGCCAGTGCTGCTCCACGAATTCCCCGAAGGCGTCCATGGAGGTCTCCAGCTCGACCGAGTCGAAGACGCGGCAGATGCCCTTGGTCTCCGCCTCCTCGTCGGACATGTCCGGGGCCTCGTAGTGCGGGTAGCCGAGGTTCTCGACCACGTCGTGGGTCATGAGCGCGCCGGTCCCCACCACGGCCTTGACGGCGCCAGTGCGGATCACGTCCGCGAAGACCCTGCCCATCTGTCCGACCGTCATGGCGCCGCTGATGGTGAGGACCACGAAGCTGTCGGGCTCGGTCAGCATCAGCTCCAGGACATCGGCCGCGCGCCCCAGGTTGCGCCCCTGGAAGGAGACGCGGCGCATCCGCTCGAGCATGTCGCTGAAGCTGGTGACGGCGCCCAGATCCATGTTCTCCAGCGCGACCAGCCCCTCGCCACGGCTGAAGCCGTGCATGGACCTGGCGCTGCTGTCCGCGGAATCGACATTTTCATCGGATTTCTTCAAGGGGCCTCCCAGCGCTTCCGGGGGATGGCAGCGCGGACGTTTAGAGCCAGCCGTATATCCAGGGCGGGGGACAGCGACCCTGGGCAGGCATCGAGAAGCGTGGGGGCAGCCCCCGGCACGTCCCCCTGCAAGCGCGAGGCCACCGCCCTGGCCGCGCAAGCTGGCCGGCGTGACCCAGGTCTTGCCCGAGCCCGGGGGGCCGGTTTCTTCTCGTCTTGGGCGCAAGATCGTTGTTGGTAGATCAGTACGGACTGCGCCGGACCCACGCCTCCGGCTCGCCCGCCGCCAGGGCCTCCAGGGCAGCCTTCACGCCGGGGTCGATGGCGGGCGCGAGGGCGAGGATACGCCGCACGAGCTCTGGCGCGCACGAGAGGAGGGCCCCGGTGACCGCCACGCAGCGGGCCACCGCGCCGGCTGCGACCTGGTAGGAGGCCAGCGGCTCAGGGTTTCCGGCGCCCGGGGCGAGAATCTGCTCGTGGACCCAGGCATCGAGCGCGGCCGGTGGGCCGGCCAGGAGGGTCTCCAGGACCTCTGCGGGCTGTGGCCAGTCCTGCCAGCGCACCGCCTCCACGGGCCAGGCGGGGGTGGCGCCAGCCCGGGCCCGGTAGAGGTTCATGAAGCGGCGCGTGAAAGGGCGCGTGCCTTCGAGGGCGGACGGCAGGGCCGCGGCCGCGGCGGTGAGCTCGGCGCGGGCCTCCTCCAGGCGCCCAGCGCGACGCAAGACCTCGGCCAGGTCGCTGTGAGCGCGGGCCTCCTCCTCGGGGAGCCAGGCAGCGTCGAGCGCCCAGACGCGCAGCGCCTGCTCCGCGGCGCCGAGATCGCCGTCCAGCACGCAGACTCGGTGCAGGGAGCCGGCGATCTGCAGCACCACGAAGCGGGTGCGCTTGTCCCAGGGCAGAGGCGTCTCGGTCATGCCCTGCAGGGCCCGGGTCAGGAGGTCGCGGGCCCGGCGCACGTCCCAGCGGTCGAGCAGGGCGATCCCGGCGAAGGCCTGCAGCTCCTGCACCACGTAGGCGTCCAGGGGGGCGTCGCCCGGCGCCGGGGGACCGCGCAGGGCTTCCTCGGCCGCGTTCATCAGCGCGAGCCCCTCGCCGGCCTCGTTCCGGTGGACCCGGCAGGCGCCCACCAGCAGCGCCGCGCGGGCCCGGGTGTGGCCCAGACCGATGCGCACGGCCTCGGCCGCCTTCAGCTCGGCCTGGCGGTAGTCGCGGGCCTCGTAGCGACGCCAGGCGTCGGTGACGAGGGCCTGGGGAGACAGCCGCGTGGCTTGCTCGAGGCTCGGGCGCCAGTCCGGCCCGAACCAACCCTGGAGCAGCAGATCGGCGTCGGCCTCGACCTCCACCAGCACGGCCGGCAACCCCGGCGCCTCCAGCGCCAGCACCGCCCGCTTCTCCCCGAGCCCCCCCACGGCGCCGACCCAGCCTGGCTGGGTGAGCTGGCCGGTGCAGAGCGCAGGCGCGCGGGGTGGGGCGCCGAGCAGGTGCGAGATCAGGGCGACCGCCCCGGCGAGCTGGGCGGAGGGCCCGCTAGCGGTGAACCCGGGAGGAGGCACGGTGGTGAACAGCGGCGGCAGGCCGAGGAGCTCGGGCGACGGGACCCCCACCAGGCCGGCCACCCAGCCGTGCACGGCGTGGGTGAGGTCGGCGTCGGGGGCCATCGGCAGCCGACCGTCACAGGCCCCCGGCGGGCCCGCGCGCACGCAGAGCAGGAGCCCCTGGAGCCCCGGGATGTGGGCCCCCACCGAGGGGAACCAGGCCTCTCCCATACAAGGGCGGGTGTCGAGCAGCGGGGTCTGCTGCAGCAGCTCACGGGCCTGCTGGCGCTCGGCTGGCAGGACCATGGGGCGGGTGAGCCAGGCGCGCCAGGCTCCGGGGCACCAGCGCCGCCAGGCGTCAGGAGGTGGGCTGGAGGTCTGCAAGGGACACCCTCAGTGCGCCACCGCCGCGGTGCAACACCAGGCCCGCGACGTCCCCCGGCGGGGGCCAACCGAAGGACCACACGACCGTGTCGCGGGTGAAGGTCTCCTCCTCACGGGCCAGCTCGATCCCAGCCGGGTCGAGCACCACCCGGACCGGACAGCGCTCCGGGGGGCCAGACCACTCCAGGTACATCTCGCCACGGAACAGGCAGACGGCGATGTACTCGGGTGGGTCGATGTAGAGCGGCATCCGCCTCGGGAGCTGGCCGGCGAGCGAGCCTGGCGGCGCACTCCTGAGCTCGGGCTCGAGGCACGGGAGGAGGTCCGCGAGGACGCGGGTGCAGCCCAGCAGCTTCTCGGCCCACTCCGCCACCATGGAGAGCCCCATGGAGGTGGACAGGGCCGCGATGGTCCGGCGCGTGGCCTCGTCGTCCACCTCCAGGCCGGCTAGCAGGGGGGTCTCGCTGAGGTGGCCCAGCAGCCGCACCGCGCGGTGCTCGTCGTGGAGATCGAGCTGGTCTGTCAGCCAGACCGACAGGTCCGCCAGCGCCACCAGTCGCCCGGGATCCATGATGGCGCAAGCTTCGAGGTGGCTCAGGGCAGGTTCGATCCGGCGCCGGACCGCGGGGGGGCCAGCCTCGGCCAGGCCCGCCAGCGCGACGAGCCGGTGGAGCGCGTCCTCCTGCTCGTCTGGAGGAAGCTCGGGGAGCTCGTGGATCTGCGCCTCGGGATCGAGCGCCGCCACCGCGGCTTCGAGCGCCGCCGAGCTCTCCGCCGCGCGGAGGATCTCCCTCCTGAGGCGTCGAAGATCCGGGCTCCCCGCGGTGGTCTCGTCGAGCAACCCCGCGGCCTGCACGGCCGAGAGCAGGATCAGCGTGTCGGGGGGCGCCCGGCCGGTGAGCATCTCGACGGCGGGCGGCCCGGCCAGCGCGAGCTGTTCACGCAGGGAGGCGCAGAAATCGAGGGGTGGCTTGGTCGTCATCGATCATCTTCCTGGTCGCGCCACGCGGCGACGCGTCTCGCGGCCGCGTGCTCTGCGATCTTCCTGCGGATGGAGACGCTGCGCGCGTCGGTCGGCGGACACTCGTGCCGCCGGAGCTTGAAGTCCATCGGGCGCCAGGCAGAGTGCAGCCGCCAGTCCTCCTGCCCTGCCGCGACCTCGAGGATGACGCCATCGCCCGCGTGGCAGGCGAACCCCCGCTTGCGCGGCACCCAGCCCTCCCCGACGCCGGGATCGTCCAGCGGGTCGGCCAGCTCCAGCACCAGCCTGCCGTAGCCCTGACGGTACACAGGCCGCAGCTGGTCCCAGGCTCCGGCCAGAGGCGGGGGAGGGTCCTGCCATTGCTCCCAGGTCGGGGGGTCGAGGGCAGGCAACCGCTCGCAGGCCCCGAGCGGGCGGAGGTGGGGCTCGATGTCTTCGCAGAGGTCCGCCCACATCTCGTTGGGCTTCAGGTAGTGCTTCAGGGTGTGGGACAGGCCGAGGTGTTCACCAGGCCGGCCGTCGGGGAGGAGCCGCAGTCTCATCGTTCCTCCTTTACAAAGGCCACGAGGCGGGCTTGGAACCGGGTCGCCCACTGGCGCAGGGTGTCGCGGGCGTCCCTGGCCTCCTTGAACGCCCCGGCGCGCCACGCCTCGGGGGTCGTCCTGTCCCTCGAGCGCAGGATCCAGGCCAGGTGGAGGCGGGCGGCGTTCCCGGCCGGATCGGCCAGGTGCTGGCTCGCCCATTCCTGCAGCCTCTCCCAGGTCTCGGCCGGCTCACGCGCCAGGCCGTGCACCTTGTCCGGGTGGCCGCGGGGATCGGGCACGGTGGCCCGCTCCACCAGCTCCCGACGCACCCGGCGGGGGAAGTTCAGTGCCATCCAGGCCAGGGCATGGGTGGGCGGGGCGCCGCGCTCGATGAGGGTGTCCACGGTGGCGTGCAGGCGCTCGATATCGACCTTGACGTCCACGCCGCCCGAGTCCCCCGGAACGCCGATGCCATGGAGGTCATCGATGGGCACGTGGACCACGCCCCCGGCCCGCTTCCCGGCGACCGCCCGGCGCACGAGGTCCGTCGCGCGGTTCTTCAACACCCGGAAGAGCCAGGGTGCGAGATCATCCTCGGGGCCAGTGCCCTCCGGCAGCGCGAAACCAGACTTCCTCCGCGCCGTCTCCATCAGGGAGACCAAGGTCTCGTGTATGAGGTCCTGCACCTCGGGGTACCCGGGGCACCGGCCCCCCCCGGATCGCCGGTGCACAGCCCCGACCGCCAGCCCGACCAGATGCGCCTGCCGCATGAGGCAGACGAACGCCCCCCGTGTGCCCCGCCAGCGACCCTGCAGCAGCGGCGCCAGGTCGTTCATCGTGAGGTAGGTACCAACCATCGCCGCGGATCTCCCAAAGCCACCGGAGACCGCAGCCTAGCACCCTCGGGGGGCGGTTTCCAGGGAATGCCCTGGATTGGTCCGGGCGCTACGGCGCGCGGCCATCTGCGGGCCCCACCCCCGCCAACCTCCCGAGCGCCTCGTCCAGCAGGCGCATGCCCAGGCGCATGATGCTCCAGCCGGTGGGCCGCTCGAAGCGGCGTTGACGGGCCTGCTCCAGCACCAGGCGCATGGCCCGGGCGATCAGCGCGCTGACCTCGGGATGCTCACGCGCGCAGAAGTTCGCGAAATAGGTCAGCATCTTCTCGTCGCGGATCTTCCGCATCGTCGCCTCATCCGCCAGGGCGCGGATCTGCTTGAGCACGGGCTCGGTGAAGCCCATCCGGAGCCCCCAGGCCATCACATCGCGGGGGGCGGTGAGGTGCAGGCTGGCGATGGTGGCGAGCAGGTGGTTGAGGGCGCAGGCCAGACCGGACGCCTGATCCAGATCGAAGGTGGCGACCCGACGGCCAGGCATCTGGACGGCGTCCTCCGCGAGCGCGCGCCAAGAGACCTTCCAGCTCCCGATCCCCAGCCGCAGGACGAGGTCATCGCGCTCCGCCTCCAGGATGTGGCTGGCGTAGGCGAGGACACGGTTCGGGTCGTGCACGGCCACGAAGAGAAGCTGGTCCCACGCGCGGGCGAGCAGGGGCCAGTCCTCGCGCTCCGCCGCTCGCACGGAGAAGGCGACAGTGATCGGCATCCCTCCGCTGGGATCGAGGAGATCGCAGACCTGCAGCGGCACCATGGTGGCCATGAGCTGGCCCGACACGTCGTAGCGCATCAGAGCCCGGGCGCGATCCTGTCCGACGTGGTGCCAGAGGCCCTCCTCGAGGGCGCGCACCTGGAGCTCCGTCGGGGGCTCCTTGCGGTGGTAGACGCCCCAGGTGAGCTGGCTGGCGAACCAGCTGAACAGCAACGGGGTGCCATCGCGAAAGGGGCACTTCGCCGGTTCCACCAGCATGTCCAGGTCGCCCATGCCGCGGGCCGACAGCAGCCCTCCCCCGAGGGGGCGCAGCAGGCCACCGAAGGGCTCATCGAAGCAGCGCTCGGCGCTCGTCGCGAGGTGGTCGGCGTCCGCCACGGTCAAGGGTTCAGCCAGGTTCTCGTAGAGCGCGCAGTAGCGCTCCCAGGCTGGGGCGAGGTCCGCGGTGAGGTGCAGGAAATCCTCCAGCCCGGGCAGACTCTCCGGGTTCTTGCGGTAGCGGGGGGGGATGCTCTCACACAGAACATGGATGCGGTGCCGGATGAGGGGCAGCAGGACCGCGTACACCACGCCGGGTAGCAGGAGCTTGCGCGCCAGGCGGCTCCCGAACCCTCCGTGGGGCCCGAAGGGGGGGAGGCGGTCGAGGAAGGCCACGCCCGCCGCGAGCAGACCCCTCACCAGCGCCGGGCTGCGGACCCCCGCAGAGAGCACCCGCAGGAACCACTCCAGGACACCCCGCACGCGCTCGCGCCGCCACAGGATGTGTCCCCAGCTCCCGAGGCGGGCGAGCAGATCCCGAGCCATGTCGACGGCACGCTGGGGGTCGTCGGAGCGCACATCGCTGGCCGCGATCTGCGCCAGGACCTGGAGGCAGGCGTCGTTGGGGCTGGTGGTGGCCAGGGCCTCGGCCACGCCGGCGGGTAAGTCCTCCCAACGGGTCACGGTCAGATCCGGGTCGCAGGCCAGCTCCACCAGGGTCCGAACGAGCGGCGCCCGCGCCTGGATGTCGTCGTGGAAGGCTCCTCCCACCAGCCGGCCGTGGACCTCGATGCCCGCCGCCAGCCCCGCGGACAGCCGCGGCTGGCACCACGCGGAGGGGCCGCGGCGCAGGAT
Source organism: Pseudomonadota bacterium (assembly GCA_043814015.1). Classification (GTDB taxonomy): domain Bacteria; phylum Myxococcota_A; class UBA796; order UBA796; family JAFGLY01; genus JBDRKM01. The sequence continues at coordinate 62,056 of JBDRKM010000402.1, read as the reverse complement.
CAGCTCGGCCGCGATCTCGCCCGCATGCATCGGGTTGCGCTCGCCCAGCTCGGTCAGCAGCTCCACCAGGAAGGCGATCACGTCAGTTCGCGGGCGCCTGTCGCCGAGTACCAGGAGCCAGCGCCGCGCGGTCGTCGCGCGCTCGGCCCGGCCTTGCAGCATCCTCAGGACCGCGGTCCGCACCGCCGCGAGCGCACAGGCCGCCTCCACGCCCTGGAAGCGCCCGATGGCAGCCTCGATGGCCACGACTGGGTCGGCCGCCACGTCCAGCACGGCGAGGAAGTGCCGGGCCGTGAGCGCCTCGAACATGCGATCGAAGGTGAACCGCAGCAGCTCACCGCCCCCGTCGATGCGGTACAGGGACAGGAAGCCCTCGTCGCGCAGGTGCAGGAGCGTGGGGAGGGTGGGGCGCGCGTCCACGACGACCATCGTGCGGCCGCACACGGGGCAACACGGAGGGGTGCCCCGGTCGTCCACCACCACCTCGTTCGGCAGGTCGGACGACGGCAGCTTCTCATGCGCCTCGCAACCCCAGGTGGGGACATGGTCGGGCTCGGCATCGCCGGCGACCCACTCGGCGATCTCGCGGCTGACGGCCACCCGCTCCTCATCGAGGACGTCCGATTCGCACGACCACATGGCCGCCACCACCTGCGTCACGCTGTCCCGGGCCAGGGCAGGCTCCAGGTGCCCGAAGCAGGCGTCGAGGATGGCATCGGGGGTCTCCACCGCCAGAAATTCTCCCTTGTCCATACGCTTCTCGCGGTACACCAGGTCGCGGACGGCGAAGTGGAACAGGATGGGCTCCAGCAGGAGGGGGACCAGGTTCGCGGGCAGCGCCAGCTGCCAGCGGCGCTCGGGTTCGCCCTGGACCAGGGCCCAGGCTGCGCGCAGCTCAGGCTCGGTGAAGCGGCCCAGGGTGTGATGGCGGGTCCCCGGGGGCGCATGGATGACACCAAGGTCCAGGGAGAGGCCGTGCTGGATGCGCTCCCAGGCCAGAGGCCGGCAGGTGACCACCAGCTTGATCCAGGTGGGAATTCGCTCGTCCCGCGCCAGGGCGCAGATCTGGTCGAAGAGCGCCACGGGGTTCGAGTACTCGTTGATGGCGTCCACAAAGACCACTAGCCGCCTGCCCTGGTCACGTACCTCCGGGAGTTGGCCGCAGTCCTCCAGGTGGCGCGCCAGCGCGTCGTACTTCCACACCAGGTCGCGGGCGAGCAGCCGCAGGAATGGGGTCCCGTCGTGCTGGCGGCCGTAGTAGTGCAGCACCGCGTGCCCCTCTGCGAGCAGGGCGCGGGTCAGGTGGCAAAGCAGGTTGGTCTTGCCGCAGCCGGAGCCCCCCACGACGGGCATCAGCCTCCGCCCCGAGCCGAGGAAGTCACGGAAGGCGGCCTCGATCACCGGGCGATGGGCGTAACGCCCGTGGATGTACTTCCCGTTGCTGGCTTGATGATCGATGACCGCGTCCGATCGCGCCCTGGCGCTGGCCAGGATGTCCGCCCAGCGCAGCTCACCGGCCCGCTCGCCATCGCCGAGCACCAGCCGCTCCTCGGTCCTCCCGATGGCGAAGACGGCGGCGATGCGCTTCAGCTCCGCCAGCAGATCATCGTTGCGGAGGAACTCGCCCCGGTTCCGGTACAGGTACTTGGCGCGCCGGCCGTAGAGGGTCTCGTACTGCAGCACCACCTGGCCGGCCGGATCGCCGGGCTCCTCGTGGCCGAGCAGCAGGGGCCACAGGCGGATCTCGTGGGTGCCGCGGATCCAGTACACGCCGTCCTGGTCGGGCAGCCCCGCCCGGCTCCTCGGCTTCAGGTCCTGCCGGCAGGAGAAGGCCTGCTGACCTTGCAGATAGACCAACTCACCCGTGGTCAGCCACGGCAGCTGGGCCAGCATGGCGTCCAGCGTGAGGCGGCTCCGTGAGAACACCGTGGAGAGCTCCTCCTCGCCGGGGAGGAAGTCGGAGTGGACGTAGATGTTGCGGATCTCCACCAGCTCCTGGATGGGCGCGCGCAGCGCGGGCAGAGCGGCGTGCAGGCCCGCGAGGCTGCTTGGGCGTTCGCGGGTGGCGCACACGAGCAGCTCGAGGAGCATGGCGAAGTGCCCGAGGCTGGGCCTCTCCAGGCGGGCGGGGTCGGACAGGAACCGCCTGAGCTCGCCGTCCTCGGGGGTCGCGGGATCCGTGCGGTCCGATGTTTGCAGGTACTCCGCCAGCAGGGTCAGGGCGAGGAACTTCAGCGTGGCGGAGAAGGTGCGGATCACCTGCCGGAAGCGCTGCTGGGGGTCCTGCTCCCTGGGTTCGTCGATGTCGGCGTAGGTCCTCGCGATGACATAGGGGAAGGCCGCGATGTCCGCAGCGCGCGGCGCGTCCGGGGCGGGGGCGGGGCGCTCCAGGGTCAGCCCGTAGGCCTGGAAGAACTCCTCCAGCACGGGCCCCAGATCGCGCGCACACCCGAGCCGCCGCGCGATGGGGGCGGCGAGGCGGGCCAGCTCCCCCCGCAGCCGGCGGGGGTTGGCGTCCTCCCGCGCCGCCGCGGCGCAGGCGTGGTCGTAGGCCTTGCGCTCCTCGGGAGACAGAGCCGCGATGAGGTCGGCGAGGGAGAGGGGGGTACGCCCGGACATGGTCACGGGCCCTCGGGCGGGTCGGGATAGGTCAGATCGAACTGCGGGGAGCCGGTGATGGGCCACAGCACGAGGAAGTGGTGGATCAGGTCCGAGACCAGCATGCCCACCCCCACGATGAGGGCCAGGTTGCGCCACAGGCCCGGACGCAGCGCCGCCAGCAGGATCAGCAGGAGCCCGACGTAGCCGTGGTGGATGCGCAGCCCGAAGGTCAAACGGGCCAGGAACCCGGTGTCCCGGGTGGCCTGCAGCCCCAAGCCGAACCGGAAGAGGCAGGTGACCGCCTCCATCGCGACGGCCAACGCCAGGCCGTAGCCGCAGGCCAGCAGCGACGGGAGGGCGGCGAGGCGGCTGACGAGGGTGCTGAGGTCCATGTCGTCCTCGAGACCGGGTGGGGACGCGGCCGGGCGCCGAACGGAGCATTCGTCGCCCCGAGCGCTTCGATCAACAGCGTAGCAGACGGCGCGGGTCGGGTGTGGAGGACAGTCCCGCTCCTGTCGGCCGGGCGCCTCGCCAGGATCAGTACGGATGCTGACCCCTCCAATTGCCGGGCGGATCGTACTCGCACACCCAGACCTCCTCCCTGGTGGCGGGGCAATAGGCCACCGCGCAGCCCACGCGCTCCGTGCCACGCCAGACCACCTGCGTGTAGTGCCCACAACGCTTCCCCTCGGCGCAGGAGTTCGACGCGTAGTCGTAGTCGCTGACCTCCGAGCCCCACATGTCCACCACCTGCGCCGGATCCAGGTGGGCGATCCGGCTCCAGGCGAGGTTCTCGCCGTACGCATTGTCCTGCGTGTGCACCATCTTGCACCCGCGGCTGGCCAGCCCGTCGGCCCAGGCCTGGGCCACCTTCTCCAGCGCGGCCGACCAGGCCAGCGGCGGCAGTGAAAGCCCGGTGCGCCAGTGGTTGTGGCGAACCAGCATGCCCGCCATGGCGGCCGGCTCTGGATCGGGCACCGCGGGCGGCGTGGGGGGCGCCGCGGGCGGCGCGGGGGGCTCCGGCGGCGCGGGGTCGTAGGCCGAGGCCTTCTCCCACCACAGCTTGCCGGACCCGCTGGAATCCTGCGCGACCACGGCAGAGACAAGAAACACGAGGGGGATGCAGACCAGGGGAATCACGACTTCAACACCGGCCAGGGATGGCATCGAGGCGACAAGCTGATACCTAATCGACTCTTCCAGCCACCGAGAGGAGTGCCGTCATGGGGGCACCCGGCGGACGCAGCTACCAACACCTCTACAACTCGCTACCGTTCCCGCAGGCGGGGCTCTCCCGGCTGAACCCCGGCTACTGGTTCCTGCCCTCCACCGCCCTGACCATCACCTCCATCACGGCCGGCGCCCTCACCTTCACCGCGCTCATGCTCTGGCCCGAGAGCCGGGCCCTCTTCGTCCTGCCCTTCAATCCGGCGGTCCTCTGCGCGCTCTCGGCGGCCATCGGCGCGCTGCTGGCCGTGCGCGGCCGCCATCGGCCCACGCCGTTGTTGGCGCGCCTGTGGCCCCTGGTGCTGGTGGCCGCGAGCCTGCTCGGAGGGCTGGCCGGCCTGCTGGGTTTCGGCCACGATCCACTCGTGAGCATCTTTGACGTGAGCGTCCTGGTGGCCGCGCTGGCCGTCCTGCCGCGCCTGCTGCGCTGGAACGCCCACGGCTGGCTGCTCTACCGGGTCGCTCCCATCGCGCTGCTGCTCCTGCTGGTCACCGTGGGGCCCGCGCTGTTCGCCGGTCAGGGCGCGCTCGCGGAGCACCTCGACGACGACATCTCCCGCTGGGTGGTGCAGATCCATACCGTCACCGAAGGGCTGCAGACCGCCGTGACGCCCTCCTGGTCCGACGTGCAGACCCACCCGGGGGGGGGGGCGCGCCTGCGGCTGGATTCCTGGTCCTCGGTGCTGAGCGACGCCCGCACCTCCGATCTGCGCCGGTCGGTCCACACCTGGAAGCAGGCCGCCGCCCTGGGGCGCGAGCGCGAGGTCGAAGAAGCCTGGGAGGGCCTCGTGGGTGCCCTGGAGGCCCCCTTCCGCCACGAGTCCCCGCCGCGCCTCTCCGAGCTGGGCGCCCCCGCCATCCAGCAGGTGGACGAGCGGAGCGCCGCCTCGTGGGCCCGCAACCCCAACCTCACCGCCATCAGCGGCCTGGTCCAGCGCTACCACGGTTCCGCCTGGGCCGGGACCGACCTGCTGTTCGAGCCCGGCGCCGAGCCCTTCGGCGCCACCGAGGCCATGGCGCGCACCATCGCGCGCAGCGACCAGGCCCGCGCGCGCATCCAGGCCGCGCTGGGCACCCTGGCCACCTCCTACGCCGACGGCTGGGTCGTGTTCACGCTGCCCGACGAAGCCTGGGCGGGTACCCCCCCGCCCTCCGTGGGCTCCGCGCTCACCGTTCCGCTCGTGAGCGGCGCCGGCCTCGATGGCCCTGTGTCCTACCAGGCCGCCAACCTGGCGGCGCTCTTCGAGCTCGATTGGGGGCAGGCCCAGGCGCTGGCCGGCTCCGGGCAGGGCTGCAAGGCGCGCGAATACCCTCACGACGCCCTGGGCCACGTCTTCCGCCTCGACTGCACCACCTACCTGCCCGCCTCCGACAAGTCCTTCGCGAACCCCCACGTGGAGATCCGCCTGGTCTGGGAGGAGAAGCACCGGCGTCCGGAAGGGCTGTACTACATCGTCGCCGTCCCGGAGGCCTTCGACGCCGATCAATACCGCGACCTCTTCATGAACGCCCTGGCCCAGCACGCCGAGGCGGTCGGTTCAGGCAAGCCACAGGACCTCGGGCGGACGGTCAACCGCGCCAACGGGTTCGAGCTGGTGTGGGCTTCTCGCGGGGTCATCTCGGTCAAGCCGGACGACGGCGCCACCCACGGCCTGCTCCGGGTGACAGACCACGGACAGGGTTCGGCTCTCGGCGGTGGGCAGGCCAAGAACCAGACCACCTTCGCGATCTGGGCCAAGAGCCCCCTGCGCTGAGCCACTCCGGAGACGAGCATGCCAGACGAAAAAGACACGGCCATCAAGGAGATCGACTGGCAGAGCGAAAAACTCGGCCGCCGCGGCGCCAGGCCGGCCTCCACGCTCAACCTCACCCCGGTCCCAGCCCCGGACCAGGTCGCGGCGCCCGGGGAACCCGCCGAGATCGGTGGGACGAGCCCGGCGCCTGCGACCGGGTCCAGCCTGGAGGAGGAAGCGACACCCAGGCCCGCGCCCGCCTTCTTTGCCGATAGTCAGCCCCCACCCGGGCCAGGACAGCGCTCTGCGCCGCCCGCGTCTCAGCCCCAGCGGCCGCCGCCCTGGACCCCAGGTGGCGACACCTCCACCGGCCCCGAGCCGAAGCCCCAGCGGCCGACGCCCTGGGTACCGGGCACCCCCTCCGCAGCCCCTCCCCCCTCCCAACCCCCGGAGGCCGCGCCAGGTCCGCACGTAACAATTCCTTTCAACGTACCTTCCCCGCCGCACGCCAGGGCTTCTCGCCTGTCCGTCGAGTCCACCACGGCGGCCACGCCGCGCCAGGAGCCCGATCTCGACCTCATCGACGGCAGCCGCGGCGGCTCACAACCCAGCGAGCAGGTGGCCGACGGCGAGCAGCGCGACACCCACGGCATCACCTGGAAGCGGGACAACGAGCCCTTCCACTTGAAAGGTGGCTTCAAGGTCGGCATCATCGGTGGGCCGAGCTCCGGCAAGAGCTACCTCTTCCACGCCATCGTGTCGCGCCTGCGCGACCTGGAGCACGCCGGCGCCCTGGCGCCCTTCCTCGCGGCGGAGAAAGAGGCGGTCCTCCACAAGGCAGGCCTCAACGATAAGTTCGGCATCTTCACCACCGCCCGCGAGTTCTCGACCATCTACCGCACCTGGCAACGGATCGACGCCACCAAGGCGGCTAAACAGGAGTGGTACAAGCTGCGGCTGCACATCCCGGTGGGCTGGTGGCGCACCGAGCGCGAGCGCTTCGAGGTCGAGTACCTCGACGCAGCGGGCGAGCGCCTGCGCGACCAGCTCCTCGAGCGCGAGCTCCCGGTGTGGGCCCAGGCCTTCCTCTCGGCGCAGGTCCTGGTGTTCTGCCTGCCCCTCTGGGTCGTGTTCCCCAGGACCGACCTCAGTGATGAAGACTTCCGGATCCAGCACAGCCAACTGGAGGACTTCTTCATCGTCTGGAAGAACCTGAACCAGGTCCGGGACTCCTTCCGCAACGGCGCCATCCGCGGTGTGGACATCGAGATGCCCAAGAAAGTGCAGACGATCCTGGCCCTGACCATGTCCGACGACGACCGCTGTGCCCTCGATCCGGTCCAGAAGCGCTGGATCGACAAGTTCAGCGGGCGTGACGAGCGGACCGGGCGTGACGCGCTCACCGATCTGCTCGACAGCCTGCGGCGCGGGGGGGGCTGCGTGCGCTACCTGGAGTCGGCGCGCGCCGTCTCACGGGTCCTGCAAGACGAGTTCCGGCACATCCCGGATCCCGACGTCCGCACCATCCCCACCAAGCTCAGGGGGTTCGGGGGGCGCCCTCCGTGGCTGGTGCCCGTCAGCGCGGTCTCCGGCACCACCCTGAAGCGGGCGGAGCAGGAGATCCCCGCGGGCATCGACGAGGAGCGCGCCCGGATGCTGCGCGCCCGCTTCGTCCAGCTCGAGGGCGAGCCCCGGCCGCTGCACGTGGAGCTGCCCCTGGTGCTCGGGCTATGCGAGCACCACGACGCCCTGATGTAGGAACCCATGCCCCAACCTGTCCCCTCCAGCCTCTCCGTCTACCGCGGCCACGCCCCGGCGGGCATCGGTGAAGGCGAGGCCAGGAGGAGCCGCCTCGGCGAGCAGTACATCCACGCAGATCCCCCGCTGGGCCACCCGAGCACCCTCGACACCCTCCGCTCCTGGTTCACCCTCGACGCCCCCAACGCCGATCACCGCGCCACCACCTACCGCCTGGTGTCCTGGTCCCTGTTCGAGCACGGCGGCTACACCTTCGTCGTGCGCCTCTGCAGCTCGCGGGAGTACCGTCAGTACGATCCCCGCGACGCCTACTTCGCCCACGGGCGGGCCTGGCCCCTGGAGGCCCTGAGCGATCGTTTCGACCCAGGCGTGTTCCTCGGGCGCCACGACCGCTTCGATCCGCCCTGGCCGGGCTACGAGCGAACCCCCCCCCTCCCCGAGGCCGACACCCACGTCCCCCTGCTGACCCAGGCCGAGGAGGGGCCCGCCACGCTGCTGCTCGCCGCGCTCTACCAGGCGCTGGTCATGGGTGTCCCCCTGGTGCTGTCCGCTCCCCTGGAGCAGTTCACCGACCAGGGCCAGCTCCCCCGCCTGGTGGCGCTGGCGCGGCTCGGGCTCCCGCTGCGGCTCAAGGCGCGCTGCCGCATCCGGCTCTACAGCGACAGCCCACGCCGGCACCTCACCCAGGACGGCGCCCACCTCCTGGCCGTCCCACAGCGCCACGTGGACGAGGTCCGGCTCGTCCGCCCGGACGCCCTGGTGCTGGACTGGCAGGAGGTCCAGCGCCTGCAGTGGGTGGACGACCGCGAGCCCGAGTGGGGGCGCGCCCGGCTCGCCGGTCCGACGCTCGACCCAGCCTGCATCGGCTACGCCGACGGCGTCATCTACCGCTTCTCCAAGCTCCAGGAGCACGCCCCGGACTCGCTGCTGGGCTTCTCTGCCGGGGTGGATTGTGCCCTCGGCGAGCAGGAGGCGCCGAGCCAGCCGCTGATCGACTCCCTGATGACCCTGTTCAACATCGCGTTCGCGCGCGCGACGGGGAAGGTCGACGACCTGCTGCTCGACTACCTGGTCCCCAACGCCGTCGAGGGCTGGGGCGGGCTGCCCGCGGAGCAGCTCCTCACCGCGGCGGATCTGGCGGACGCGCGGCCCGAGACCCTGGTCACGCTCCTGCTGGAGCCCCGCCTGCCCCAGGCCAGCGTGCGGGAGGCCCAGCAGGTCCAGGTCGCCGGAGCGCCCCAGCTGCTGCGCCGGCTGGCCGAGTCCGGGCTCGCCCGGCACTCGGGCGGACACGCGCGTCTTCCAGAGGCGCAGGTGCGCGAGTGGTGGGCCAGCTTCGGTTCAGGCCAGACCGGGCACCTGGCCTACCTGCGAGCCCGAGGGCTCGTGGAGCCCCAGCTCTGCGCGGAGTTGACCCGAGAGCTGCCGCTCGACACGCTGCTGCAGTCCCCTGGCGCCACCGCGACCCTGCTGGAGGCGGAGGCTGGTGCCCCCGGGCAGGGGCAGGTGGGTTCCAGCGCCCTGGCCGAGCGATTGCAGCGCGACCAGGAAGCATTCAAGCGTTTCCTCACGACCATGGAGTTCTCACCCTCCCGCCCCACGGCCAGCGATGCCCTGGTGGCCTGGCTGCCTCACTACTGCCTCGACAAGCGCATCTCGGCCACCTGGCTGCGGGAGCTCCTCGAGCTGGCGCCCGAGCCAGCGCTGCGCTCGCTGGCGCAGGCTGTGGGCAACGTCTGGTGGAACGCCATCGTGCAGACTCGCCAGGATCCGACACCCGAGGTCCCTGGCTGGGACGCGGTGGTCCAGACCACGCTCGACCGCCTGCTGGCCCTCGCACAGCCGCCGCCCGACGCCATCGGTATGTTCTCCAAAGTCGAGGGCCGGCTCGGCACCGCGCTCGGCTTCGGGATCGCGCTGCGCATCCACGAGCTCGCCGCCCGGAGCGGTCCTGCACGCCCCTCACCGTGGACCACCGGCAAACTGGAGGTCGTGAAGGATCCCGCGCTGCAGCGTCTCTTCGTGGCCTGCGCCCTCGATCCCGCCTGGAAGAGCCTGAGCCCCGATGACCTCCGGGACATCCGCGGGTCCCTGCGGCTGCCGAGCGCCTGGCTGCCGAACGTGCTCGACCTGCTCGTGCGCTCCGAGGCGCTGCTGGGGCTGCTAGACGCGGCCTCCCTGTGCGGGTTGTGGGATCTCTCGCGCCAGGGGGCCGCCGACGGGCCGACCGCCCTCCCTCGCCTGCTCGCGCAGCTCTTCGCGCGCGACCCGGGCCTCACCACCAGCCAGCTCATCCGCACCGGCCTCTGGTTCGACTGGATCACGAACCCGCAGGTCGCGGGGCTCGACCCGCACCAGGCCGCCCTCTACTGGCTCGCCGACCCGGCGTGGCGCTCCGCTGCTCCCCCCGTGGCCTCCAGCGGCGCCTGGACCGAGGCCATGAAGGCGCTGGGCGAGCCCCCGGGTGGAGGGCTCGCGGAGGCGGATATCCAGCAGTTGACAGCCGCGGACGGCGGGCCCGCGTGGCCCTGGCGCGCGCGCTACGAGGAGCGCCAGATCGCCGATCTGGCCGGGCGCTGCGCGGATCTGCCCGCGGTGCTGGGGTTGTGTGGGGTGCTTCGTACGGCACCATGTACCAGGACATGGAGCCTCGATCAGATCGAGCAGGCGGTCCTCGATGCGTCCCGGTTCAGCGGTGTGAGCGTGCATGGGTTGCATGCCCTGACCAGCGCGCACCCCCTGGCGGGCTACGCGCTGCAGCCCGAGACACGTCGGCTCCCGTTGGGCGAGGTCGAGGCCGTCTTGAGATACTCGGGTTCCGGCGTGCGAAGGGCTCGGGAGGCGTTTGCCTACACCCTGATCCTGGCCCTGGCCACCCCCGAGAGAGCATCACAGGCGGACAAGCTCACCCGCGTTCATGAGCTGTGGGCCGAAGTGTGGTTCCTCGAGCTCGTGCGGGAGTGGTTGTCCGCGTCGCAGAACCTCGAGTACCTGCGGAGCCTCGACCCCACGTCATCACCATTGCTGCGGGAGTTCGAGCGTCATTGTGCGGCGCTCGGGCCGGCATCACGGAGCACCCCCGAGACCGCGGACTACCTCTGGCAGGTGGAGCTGCGCGCGGCCGCTGGCGCTCTGGGGAGACAACACGTTCTGCCGCACTCCGGGTACCAGCCGGAATCCCCACCGCTCTCGGACAGCTTGATGGACTGCATCGACGGGCTGAGCGGACACCAGGGGCAGCGACACGAGGAAGCGTGGGAAGCCCTCGCGAACCGCGCAGCACAGCTGATCGCCGACCCTTCCCGCGGGCACACGACCAGCCATCCTCTGAGAGCGCTTCTGGTGCGGCTCCACGAGCTCGCGGAGCGCCAGGAGGCTCTTCCCGGGAGACTCGCAGAGAGAGGACCTTCGACCTTCAAGAGCCTCGTCACGAACCTCCGAACGGGGCGAGGTCACCACCTGTTGTGTCAGGAGGCAGCGAGCGACGGGAGGCTGCCCAGCTTCGACCTGCTCTGCGCGCTGCAACCTGACCGGTCCCCGCGTGTGGTGCTGTGGGATCTGCTGGCCTATCCACACCTGGACATGCACCTGCGCGACAGAGCCTGGTGGGGCGCCTTGTTCCGCTCACTGGAGGCCCCGATCGACTGCTTCGGAGACATCCGGCACGGCTTCCCCACCGCCCAGACCCTCAATGAGCTCGCCACACACGTCATTGGATCCAGCGCCTCAGCGCTGGCGCACTCGGCAGCCCGCAGGGCCGTGCTCGACGCTATCAGTTCCTACTGGTGCAGCCGCGACGAGACATTTCCGGATCCACCCACCGATCGAGTCGCGAGCCGATACTAGGAGCGCCCATGTACAGGAACCTCATCACGTTCTACGATGTCCTCGGCAAAGGGCGCATCGAGAGCAAGCTCAACGTCGTCCCCGCCGCGGAGGGGACATGGGTTCTCGTGTACGCCCCCCTGGATCGAAGTGCCACCAAAAAACTGCGCGAACTCAAGGGGGGAGCCGCACACGCCGTGACAGCGTTCGCCAGAAAGGTAGTGAGGACCGAGGGCGGCCTCGTCATCGCGCTGAACCAGGAAGGCGTCGCGGTCCAATGGTCAACGGGAGGTTCCCAGTGGGCACCGCCGCAAAAGCTGTTGCGCCTGGAGCCTGGCGGAAAGGCGACCCCCGAGACTTTCGCCCCCCGCGGGAACGACACGGACAAATGGGTCAGCTCGAACCACAGGATCCGATCGGGCGACCATCTCATCATCCCGGTGGACTCCCATTCCAGCGAGATGCTGGAGTCGCTCCCTGTCGTCCTCGACGGATTCCACCCCGACCTGTACGGCCACATCCTCCGCAGCCTCCGGCAGCCCTCCCTCGATGCGCGCGTGTTGCTGATCGAGGCCGAGCTTAGAGAGAGAGGGCTGCCGGGGGCGGCCGCGGACACTCAGCGGGGGGCCGTTCAGACCCGGCTGAAGGACCCCCTCTACGCTATCCAGGACTTCTTCAGTTCGGTCCACAAAGGCTGCTTGATCGGTATTGGCGTGGTCTTCCTGATCATGGCCGTGTTGGTCGTCATTCTCATGGCAGCGACAGCGAAAACTACGGTATGGAGTTTGTTCGAACGAGCTCCCACAACTCCCGAGATGAGCACGGTGGAGGCCCATGATGCGCCGTCCGTCCCGGAGGTGGCCGCCTCCAGCGCGGCTACGCAGCCCCCCCCCGCCTCCCCCGATCTCGAGACCGCCATGCGGGGGCTGTTCCGCGCGCTCGAGGAGAGCAAGAACGGCGCCATGAAGAACGTCTACGACACCCAGTTGGCGCTATACTGGACCCGCCACGGCGGGGACGGAATCGCCCCCCTCAAGGACCCCGACCGTATCGCCTGGGGCTTGCTCACCGCGCTGTGGGAGACCAAAGATCCGAATTTCGCGACTGGAGAACACCTCTGCAAGATGTATGAAGCTAAGAAGCCCGCATTGTCGCGCGAGACGTGGGAGAAGTACGAGGAGCATCCAACGGCGGAGGCCCCCGCGAGGCTCGGCCCCCCTGAGCGCGACATGGTGGCCTGGTGGTTCTGTCAGTCCACTGGAAAGCCAGCTCTGCCCCATGTGAGTGCGACGAACAATGAACGACCCATCGCGAGCGCGGAGACCTGCGAGGCTCTCGTGCCCACGCACCAACACGAGATCATCCAAGCTATCGACGAAATGACCGCCCGCGTCAAGGCAGCCGGTGAATCTTCCCCCCCCGAATGCCCCTGATCCTGCCTCCAGCACCCCCGCAACCCGCCGCCCGGTAGACCCCATGTTCGCTCTCCTGGTCCATGACCCCAACTCCGGGTCCCCAAGCGCCCTCCCCCTCGACCTGCCCCCAGCCCCCACGAGCCTGGCCCTCCAGGTGGCCACCGCCCCGGGCGCCTCCGCCCTCTGGGTCGAGGTCGTAGAGCAGGGCAACGGGCAGGTCGCCTTCCGCGGCGAGGTCCCCATCCTGGAGCAGGAGACGGTGGATCTGCGCTTCACCGCGAAGGAAGATGGAGGGATCACGGTCGAGGCGCCCCTGCGCCAGCTGCGGGTCCACGCGCCCCAGGTCGAGTCCAGCCCCGGCGCGCTCATCGACACCCACCCGGCGACCGGCCAACTCGACCTGGTGCTGCTCGTGGACGCCACCACGCGCTACTACGAGTATGGCTCCTCGCCCAAACCCGAGGAGTCGCTGCACCCGCTGTGGTCCGCGGATGAGAAAAAACGCGCCCACATCGAGGAGCTCACCCAGGTGGCCGACAGGCTCATGGAGGCCTATCCCTCCGCGCGGCTCGCGGTGGTGGCCTTCGCCGATGCCCGGGTCCCCGGCCTGGACGCGCTCCAGATCCAGCCTCGCTGGGAGATCTGGCCCGAGCTGCCCCACGAGCGCGAGCTGCGCACCGCGAGCCCGTCGCTGCTGGCCCAGCAGATCGAGGCGATCCAGGCCTCCTCGGGGGGCGACTTCGTGGACGCCCTCGCCGAGGGCCTGCGAGCGGTCCGCGCCCTCGCCTGGCGGCCCGGCGCCCGCAAGCTGGTGATCTTGACCGGCGACTCGCCCGGCGGCTCCGTCCGGCACCCTCCGCCCGAGGGCGCCGCCGCCCAGCCACGGCGGCTGGACGTGGACGAGGAGGTGGAGTCCCTGCACGAGCAAGGGGTCGAGGTGCTCTCCATCTTCCACGACGTCCCCTACGAGAGCGGCCTGCTCGACCCGGACCGCCGCGGGCGCGTGCGCATGTCGCGCGTGCTGCTGCGCTACGCCGAGCAGCAGTACCAGCGCATGGCCACCCACGGCTCCTGCTTCTGGATGCGATCGAAGCTGGACCCGGCACAGGCGGCGAAGGCCGTGTTGGAGGCGCCGCCGCGCTTGGGGCGGGGGGCTTGTCTGGGGAGCGTGGCGGGCTAGGCTGCGGGGCCGTCAGCGGCCCTCATCTTCCAGGATGTGCTTGATGACGAGGCCGAGCACCGCCAGGCGGGCTTCCTCCCTCTTGAACGCAAGAGGGTCGGCAGGAGGTTCCGCCTGCACCCTGCGAACAGCAAACGCTTTTTCCTTGATCTCATCGTCCCACGGTTTGCCCCGGGGACGGACTCCGCCGAGGAACAGCGCCCGCGCGATGACTCTCACATAGGTCGGAAACTCTGCCGGATACTTGGCGTTGTTGTTGACTGCGCTCAGCGCCTTTTCGCGGTTCGGGCCGAGAAGTGTCAAGACCGCACCGAGGAAGTCCATGAGGTCGCGATCCCGCTTCCCCACCTCGCGCCTGAAAGTCGCCACGGCCTCGGGATGCTTCCGAATCCAATGGTGTACCTGGCCCACCCCGTGCCGATCGAACAACGCGAGGTAGAGCTCGACCATCGCCCGCCATGCGCCCTCGGAGATGCCGGAGTCACCACCATCTACGCTCGAGACGGGCTCCTCTCCAATGGGCGGCGCGACCACCCCGTCTCTCGCGGCTTGGCGCTTCGTTCCAGTCTCTCCCCCTGCCATCGGAGAGGTCTGCCCGGTGCGGGGCGGCGAAAGCAAGGGCTGGGCTACACCGGGCGGGGGGAACGGCGGCGCCGGCGGGGTCTCCACCTCGTGGACGACGGCGGGCGGCAGCACCTCGGGGACCGGCTCGCTGCGCGCCCTCCTCCTGGGAGGTGGTTCCTCCGATCGAGCCGCCTCGCGCGACCCCAAACCTCCAGGCCGGGCCTCGCCCGGCTCCGGGTCCTCGGACACGATGGTCGGAGTGGGTCCACCGAGCACCTCGGTCTCGGGCACCCCGCCCACCGGCGCACTCGGCGGCGAGGTTGGCTCGACCAGCGCTGGCGGGAGCGGCGGGGTGGGCGGAGGCGGTGGGGTTGGCGCCGCACCCCGCAGCAGGTCCCCCACCCAGCGCCAGTGGTCGCTGTCCCTGACCGCTCGCTTCCGGATGAGTGGACCGAGGACACCCCGCAGATCGTCTCTCCATCGCCGGTACTCCCCCCAGGCCGAGCGGGGCATCCCCAGCCGCTCCAACGCCAGCAACGGAGGCCGAAGCCACTTCTCCCTCTTCACGAGCAGATCCGCCGTCTCCCGGCACGGCGCCAGCGCGAAGGCCAGGCCCAGGGTCAACTCATGGAGTTCGGCGACCTCATCCGTGTAGTGGCGCCACACGGTCCGGCCCCGTCGCTCGATGTAGGCGCCGAGGGCCACCGCCAGCGCGGCCATCCTCGGGCGCTCCTCTTCGGCCAGGGGCGCATCGACCTTCGGCCACGGCGGCTCCTGGCCACCCCTCGTCACCCAGCTCGGCCTCCGCCCCATCCCCACCACTTCGCGCCACGGCGACGGGAGGCGCACCTCGATCGCGTCCAGCTCTGCCTCGCTCGCACCCCGCCGAAGCGCCTCGATGATCTCCTCCAGCGCGCTCCGCGGCGGCCCTGGCGGTGCCTCCTCCACCGGGACGACCACCACCACCTCCGGCTCCCGCAGCGCCGCGGACCCCTCGCCGAGCACGGCACGCACGCAGCGCTCCACCCGCGCCTCCACGGCCGGCTCCAGCGCCGGGGTGGCCGCCTGGTAGCCCTTGGGCTGCTCCTCGCAAAAAACCACGTTCCACGCCGCCCGCAGGCTCCCCAGCTCCATGCGCCGGGTGTAGAGCCAGCCGGCGATGGAGACGCACGCGGTGCTCTCGGCGTCCAGCGGCAGCAGCAGGCAGGCCAGGGCCTCGGGGGGGAGGGTCTCAGCCTGGCCGTCCAGCACCGCCGTCATGGCCCCGGCGGGGCTCAACATGCGCCGGTAGATCATCCGCAGGCGCGCCTCGCCCAGCTCCCCGAGGGCAGCCAGGCCCCGCTGGATCAGCGGTTCCAGCAAAACCGTGTCCACCGCCAGAGGCTCGGGCTCGGGCAGGGGGAGCACGAAGCGTGGATCGCTCCAGCGCGGCGAGTTGCGCTCGGACCACCAGACCCGCTCGCCGGGGTGGTCGGAGGACCAGGGCAGCAGCAGCAGGGCCGCCAGCGCGGGCCCGATGCCATCGGCGCCAGCGGTGCACACGAGCACCTGGCGTTCGAGCGGGCAGGGGCGGTCGTCCGCGTCCCGCGCACGGCTGGGGTAGCTGGTCATGGCCATGAAACGGCCTTCTCCGAGCCCCCTCCAGAAGGAGCCCCGGTGGTGCAGGCCGCTGTCCAGCGGGCCGATCGCGATGGCCCGCTCGAGGCCCCCTCCATCCAGGAAGCCGGGGCTGGCCGCGAGCCAGCGGAAGCCCGTGGGGGCGCCGTGGGCTTTGCCATAGACACCGCGGGCGAAGGTCAGCTCCCCGCCGCGCGGGGCTGGGCCCAACCCAGGCCACTCATGAAGGGAACTCACGGCAGGCCTCCTGTGAAGTCCGTACCCCAGCGAGGGGCGCCTCGATCGCCAGGCCAGGCCGGTCGGCAGGTTCCGGGATCTCCCTGGAGATAACACAGCAGGGTCGTCGCCGCCGAGCCACAGCATCGGGAGGAGCAGCGTCCGCCGAGCCTGCCAACCCTCGTCAAACGGTGTACGCGATGGCCCCCGCCCCAGGATAATCCACCCACCCACCGCGCGACGCCCAACAAGACAGCGCTCCATGCTCACGGCACCCCCTCCAAGCCTCCATGTCTATCGCGGCCACGCCCCCGGAGGCATCGGCGAGGGTGAAGGGTGGAGGGCGCGTCTCGGGGAGCAGTTCATCTTCGCGGACCCCCCGCTCGACCTACCGGCCACCCTCGCCGCGATCCGGCCCTGGTTCACGCTCGACGCCCCCAACGCCGATCATCGCGCCGCCAGCTTTCGCCTCGTGGCCTGGACCATGTTCCAGCACGACGGGTTTCACTATGTCGTGCGCCTCTGCAGCACCCGGGAGTACCAACGCTACTACCCGCGGGATGCCTACTTCGCCCACGGCCGCGTCTGGCCCGTAGGCGCGCTGGGCGAGGGCTTCGACCCTGGGGTGTTCCTCGGCCGAGACGACCGCTTCGACCCCCCGTGGCCCGAGTACCAGCGCACACCGGCGATCCCCGAGGGCGACACCCACGTGCCGCTGCTTGACGAGGCGGCCGAGGCCCCGGCCACGCACCTGCTGGCCGCGCTCTACACCGCGATGCTCCGGGAGGTTCCCCTCGTCCTGCTGGCACCCCTGGAGCAATTCACCCATCAAGCGGAGCTCCCGCGCCTGGTCGCGTTGGCCCGGCTCGGGCTCCCCTGGCGGCTCAAGGAGCGCTGCGGCATCCGGTTGTACAGCGACCTCCCCGGAGAGCACCTCTCCCAGGAGGGGCTCCACCTGCTGGCGCTCCCCAGCCGCTACGCGAGCGAGGTCATGCGCCTCCGTCCAGACGCCGTGGTCCTGGAGTGGGCGGGGGCCCAGCTGGCCGGGCCGGCTCTCGACCCCGCCTGCTGCAGCTACGCCGACAGCGTGTTCGCCAGGTTTGCCCGCCTCCAGCTCCATGCACCCGACTCCCTGCTGGCGTTCTCGACCCAGGTGGATCGCGCCATGGGTTCACAGGCGACGCCGAGCGAGCCGCTGCTCGACTCCCTGGTCCCGGTGTTCAACATCGCGTTCGCACGCGCGACGGGGAAGGTCGACGACCTGCTGCGCGACTACCTGGTCCCCAACGCCGTCGAGGGCTGGGGCGGGCTGCCCGCGGAGCAGCTGCTCACCGCTACGGACATGGAGGGGGTGAGCACGCACACCCTCACCGCGCTGCTCCTGGATCCCCGCCTGCTCCAGGCCAGCGTGCGGGAGGCTCGCCAGGTCCAGGCAGCCGGGGCGCCCCAGCTGTTGCGCCGGCTGGCCGAGTCCGAGCTCGCCCAGCGCTCCGGCGGACGCGCGCGCCTGCCCGAGGCGCAGGTGAGAGCCTGGTGGGCCAGCTTCGGCGACGCCCAGACCGAGCACCTGGCCTACCTCCGGGTCCGTGGGCTCGTGACACCCCAGCTCTGCGCGGAACTCTCACGGGGCCTGCCACTCGACACCCTGCTCACGAACCCCAGCGCCGCCGCCGTCCTGCTCCAGGCTGAGGCCCGGGCCCCCGGCTCCGGGCAGGCGGCCTCCAGCGCCCTGGCCGAGCGCTTGGGGCGCGAGCGGGAGACGCTTCTGCGCTTCATGGAGACCGTGGAGCTGTCGCCCTCCCACCCCACGGACAGCGATGCCCTGCTGGACTGGCTGCCACACGCCTGCCTCGAAGGGCACATTCCAGCCCTTTGGCTGGCGGAGGTCCTGGAACTGGCGCCGGAGCCCGCCTTCCCCTTGATGGCGCAGGCGGTGGCCAACGCCTGGTGGAAGGCCCATACACAGCGCCGCCAGGACCCAGCCAACACCGTTTCCGGCTGGGAGGGTGTGGTCCGGGCCACCCTCGACCGACTGCTGTCCAGGGCCACGCCGTCGCCCAACACGGTCGGGTTGTTCGCTCGGTTCGAAGCTCGGTTCGGCACCACACTCGATCTCGGGATCGTGCTGCGTATCCACGAGATCTCTGTCAGAAGCGGGCTCGCGCACCCCCGGGCCTGGTGCACGAGCCAGCTCGAGACGGTGGTGGACCCCGCGCAGCAGCGCTTCCTGGTGGCCAGCGCCCTCGATCCCGCCTGGCAGTGTCTGGGCCTCGACATGCTCCACGACAGCCACGGTGCGCTCCAGGTACCCGCCGCCTGGCTGCCGAACGTCCTCGACCTGCTTGCGCACTCCGAGGCGCTGCTGGGGTTCCTCGACGCGGCATCCTTGTGCGTCCTGTGGCAACTCCTGCGCCAGGAGGGCTTCACCGAGCCGCTCTCCATTCCCCGTCAGCTCGCGCTGCTGTTCGCGCGCGAGCCGGGCGTCACCACCAGAGAGCTCATCTGCACCGGGCTCTGGTACGACTGGATCACGGGCGGCCATGTCACCGGATTCGACCTGCAGTTCGCGGCCCTGTGCTGGCTCGGAGCTCCACAGTGGCGCTCCACCTCCCCCCCCGCAGTCACCAGAGGCGCCTGGGACGAGGCCATGAGGGGGCTGGGCGTTCCGCCGGTCGTGGGGGGCAGTGGAGGGCTCTCCGAGCGGGACATCGTGCTCCTGACTGCCTGGGACGGCGGGCCTTCGTGGCCCTGGTGCGAGGGACACGAGAGCAGCCAGTTCCTGGACCTGGCCAGACGCTGCGGGGACCTGCCCACACTGCTCGGTCTGTGTGGGTTGCTCTGGGAAGGTCGCGCCGGCAAGGGAGGAAGCCTGGAGCGGATCGAGCATGGGGTCCTCAAGGTGTCACTGTTCGCCGGAGTGAGCGTCCACGCGCTGACAGCCCTGTCGCGAGTGAGCCGGCTCGGCGACTACGCGCGGGACGAGCGGACCCTGGTGCTCCCCCTCGACGAGGTGGCCGAGGTCCTCAAACACGCGGGTTCGCAGAGACCCCGTGCCATCCGGGCGTTCCGGTTCCGCCTCATCAACGCCCTCATGGACCCGGCGACCGCAGAGGAGGCTGATGCCATCGCCAGCGACCACGATGTCTGGTCCGACCTGAGCTTCGTGGAAGCGGTGCGCGAGTGGCTGGCCTACCCAGATTTCTACCCGCACTGGGAGTGCCTCGATCCCGGCTCCACGCCCCTGCTGTTGGCGTTCGAAGCGCATGCCGATGTGCTCGGCCATTCCGGGGCGGTGGCCACCAAGGCTGCCCACCGCCTACGCCAGATGGGCCTGCACAGGGCGGCCAGGGCCCTGACACCCGAGGAGCTGGAGCCGCCCGTGGCCACGCCACCGGCGCTGGATCGCAATGCGGACAGCGCCGGCGGGCCAGTGGGCGACGAGGCGGAGGCGCCCTGCGACGCGCCGAAGCCGCCACGAGAGCCCCGAAAGGTCGCGGTCTCCGGCCCCGACCGGAGGAGCACGAGGGCGGTTGACCCCAGGCTTTCGGCGATCTTCCTCCCTACCTACACGCTCCTGATCGCGGCTATCGCGTGGCTCGCCGCCACGTCCGGTCCCGGCTGGTGGCGGGCACGGCAGCGCACTGTCCCCACGGCGACCCCGCAGGCGGAGCCCGCCCCCACGACGGTGCCCGTCCGGCCGCCCGCAGCGGTGGCCGTTCCACAGGCCACCGACCTCGATGCCGCCACGCAAGGGTTGTTCCAAGCGCTGGAGCAGGGCAAGAGCGGCGCGGTGAAGATGATCTTCGACACCCAGTTGAAGATGAGCTGGGGCCGCCAGAGGGGGGACGCGGGCGCCACCCTCGGCGACACGAGCGCCATCGCCTGGGGCCTGCTCACCGCACTGTGGGAGAGCAAGGAGCCCGGGTTCGCCACCGGGCCCGACACCTGCACCATCTACAGCGCGTCGGAGCCTACGATATCGCGCGCGCTGTGGGAGAAGTGGGACGAGCCCCCGTGGACGCCAGCTTCGCGGAGGCTAGACGGTTCGGAGCACGCCATGGTCGCCTGGTGGTTCTGTCAGTTTACCGGGCAGCCCAGCCTGCCCGCGACGAGGAGCAGGACTCCTGGCGTGCCGGCCCGCGATCCCTTCGATAGGTCGTGGGCTTTCGCGCCTCCCTCGGCAGACCCGTCACCTCCACCTGCCACCCCGGATGCCTCGCCGGCGGGTATGGGTGCGCCTTCGTCCAGTCCGGGCGTGAACGGCACGGCCCAGGCGGCGGCCGCCGCGCCCACCCCCAGTTCGGCGAGTCCAGCCGCAGCGTTCGAGGCCCTGCCCATCCTGGGCGAGTTGACGTGTGAAGAGCTTCTCGCAGCCCATGGCCACGCGATCGCGCAGGCCATCGAAGCCATGACCGCCCGCATCCAGGCCGCAGGCGAGTCTGCGGCCCCCAGGTGCCATCAGGCCGTAGAACCCACCGCGGATGCCCCCGGGGAGAGGTCCGGCGAGAGAATCTGAGACCGAGGCGGTGCCACGGCGCCCGCCTTGGGACCGTAGGGGGGGGGTAGATCACAAGGCCGTCAGCGGCCCCCGTCCTCCAGGATGAGCTTGATGACGAGGCCGAGTACCGCCAGGCGGGCTTCCTCCCTCGTGAACGCAAGAGGGTCGGCAGGAGGTTCCGCCTGCACCCTGCGAACAGCAAACGCTCTTTCCTTGATCTCATCGTCCCACGGTTTGCCCTGGGGACGGACTCCGCCGAGGAACAACGCCCGCGCGATGGCTCTCACATAGGTCGGAAACTCTGCCGGGTACTTGGCGTTTTTGTCGACCATGTCGATCGCCCGGAGGCGGTTCGGGCCGATGAAGGTCAGGACCGCGCCGAGGTATTCCACGTTGTCACGATCCACCGCCCCCACCTCGCGCCTGAAAGTCGTCACGGCCTCGGGATGCTTCCGAATCCAATGGTGTACCTGACCCACCCCGTGCCGATCGAACAACGCGAGGTAGAGCTCGACCATCGCCCGCCATGCGCCCTCGGAGATGCCGGTATTCCCATCGCCGCCATCAAAACGCGAGACGGGCTCCTCTCCGCGTGGCGGCGCGCCCTCCGTGCCCCTCGCAACCTGCCGTCCCGTCCGGGTCGCCCCCCCCATCATCGAGGCGGTCTGCCCGGTGTGGGGCGATGAAGACACTGGCTGGGCCACAGCGGGCGGGGGGACCGGCGGCGCCAGCGGGGTCGCCACTTCGTGGACGAGGGCGGGCGGTAGCACCTCGGGTGCCGGATCGGCGGGCGCCCCCCACCTGGGAGGTGGTCCCTCCGCTCGATCCGCCTCGCGCGATCCCAAGCCTCCGAGCCTGGCCTCGCCCGGATCCGGGTCCTCGGGCACGATGGTCGGAGTGGGTCCGCCGAGCACCTCGGTCTCGGGCACCCCGCTCACCGGCGCACCCGCTGGCGATACAAGCTCGACCGGCGCTGGCGGAGCCGGCGGGGCAGGCGGTGGGACACCCTTCTCCTTTCGGAGCAGCTCTCCCACCCAAGCCCAGTGGCCCTCGTCGGGATCCTTCCGCTGCCGATAGAGTTGCGCCAGGAGTCTCCGAAGGCCCTCCCAGCGCCGGTACTCCCCCCAGGTCGAGCGGGGCACCCCCAGCCGTTCCAGCGTCAGCAACGGAGGCCGCACCCACTTCTCCCTCTTCACGAGCAGATCGACGGTCTCCCGGCACGGCGCCAGCGCGAAGGCCAGGCCCAGGATCAGCTCCTGGAGATCGGGTACCTCCGTCACGAACTCCCGCCAGATCGTCTGTTTCCTCCGCTCGACGTAGGCCCCCAGGGCCACCGCCAGCGCGGCCATCTGTGGGCGTTCCGCCTCGGCCAGGGGCGCGTCGACCTTCGGCCACGGCGGCTCCTGGCCACCCCTCGTCGCCCAGACCGGCTTCCGCCCGATCCCCACCACCTCGCGCCAAGGGGGGTCGAGCCTTTGCTCGACCTCGTCCAGCTCGGCATCGCTCGCGCCCCGCTCCAAGAAATCGATCATCTGCTCCAGCGCGCTCGGCGGCACCTCCGGCGGGGAGGGGGGCACCTCGCTCCCCACGACGGGCGCCGCCACCACCTCCGCGACGGCCACCACCACCTCCGGCTCCCGCAACGCCGCGGGCCCCTCGCCCAGCACCGCCCGCACGCAGCGCTCCACCCGCGCCTCCATGGCTGGCTCCAGCACCGAATCGGCCGCCTGGTAGCCCTTGGGCTGCTCCTCGCAGAGGACCACGTTCCACGCGGCCCGCAGGCTCTCCAGGTCCATGCGCCGGGTGTAGAGCCAGCCGGCGATGGAGAAGCGCGCGGCGCTCTCGGCGTCCAGCGGCAGCAGCAGGCAAGCCAGGGCCTCCGGGGTCAGGGGCTCGACCAGGCCGTCGAGCACCGCGGCCTCGGCCCCGGCCGGGCCCAGCGCGCGCCGGTAGATGACCCGCAGGCGCGCCTCGCCCAGCTCCCCGAGGGCGGCCAGGCCCCGCTCGATTCCCTCGGCCACGAGGGCTTCGTCCAGCGTGAGGGGCTCAGGCTCCTCCAGGGGGAGCACAAAGGACGGGTCGTTCCAACGGGGCGAGTTGCGCTCGGACCACCAGACCTGCTCGCCGGGGTGGCCGGTGGACCAGGGCAGCAGCAGCAGGGCCGCCAGGGCGGACCCGAAGCCATCGGCGCCGGCGGTGCACACGAGCACCTGGCGCTCGAGCGGGCAGGGGCGTTCGTCCGCGTCCCGGGCGCGGCTGGGGTAGCTGGTCATGGCCATGAAGCGGCCTTCCCCGAGCCCCTTCCAGAAGGAGCCCCGGTGGTGCAGGCCGCTGTCCAGCGGGCCTATTCCGCTGGCCCGATCGAGCTCGTCTCCCCCCTCCAGGAGGCCGGGGCTGGCCGCCAGCCAGCGGAAATCCGTGGGCGCGCCGTGGGCCTTGCCGTAGACGCCGCGCCGGAAGGCGAGCGGGCCTGTGCCGGCGAAGAGCCCCAGCCCGGGCCACTCAGGAAGGGAAGACACCGCGGGCCTCCAGCTCGGCGAAGATCCAGTCGAAGGGCGCCATGATGTTCATGGCCTGGCCGTGGGGGATGATGCGCGGCAGGAGCTGCTCGTCGTAGAAGACCGCCGGCTCCACCACGCCATGGCGCAGCAACACCCCCACCGAGGAGACGGGGAAGAGCTGGTAGCAGCCGTGGTATTTCTCGAGCTGGTCGATGACCCCCTGGTGGCCGTGGCGCTGCAGCCAGGAGGCGACGAAGGCCCCGCGCTCCTCCGCTGAGCACGCCCGGCGCACGTCGTCCGCGCTCTCCATGATCTCGTCGGCCTTCGACAGGCAGACCGCGACGGGCCGCGGGTCCCGCTCGATGCCGCGCTTCTTGCGGGTGAGGAAGAGGGAGGTGAGGGTCTCGAAGACCTCCTGCCGGAAGGCCATGGGCTCGCGCGTGGGGTCGAACAACAGCACCAGGCCGGCTGAGTCGATCAGCCGCTCCTTGCTCTCGTCGTCGAGCTTCTCCCACAAGGCGCCCGCGCGGTCCTCCACGTACAGATCGACGGAGCGGTCCTTGCCCTCGTGGCGGAAGGTGTACAGCACGCTCTGCGGGTTGTCCTTGACGGTGGGGAGCGGGAACCGATGCTCGCTCTTGATGGCGCGGTACATCACCTGCGCGAACGCCTCCGCCTCCGCGGTGGGGTAGACCAGCCAGTCACGGGTGGAGTACCGGCTGTCCAGGAGCAGCTGCGCCAGGAGCATGGTCTTGCCCGAGGAGGCGGGGCCCCACATGGCGATCTCCATGGCGCCGGGCCGCCGGCGGATGGGCTGGGGCGCGGAGGCGGCCGCATCCGGGAGAGGACCGAGCAACGGGGTGGGGTCGCCGTCGATCAGGGCCTGGGCGCAGGCGCGCGCGCGCGCGAACAGGGGCCCGCTGCTGGGCTGCACCGGCGGCTGGTAGCCACCCGGGGGCTCCCCGCAGAAGACGACCTTCCAGTGTGCGCCGAGCTCGGCGGCCTGCACGCGGCTCGAGTAGAGCCAGCCCGCCATGGAGAGCGGCCGCGCCTGCTCAGGGGTCAGGGGGAGCAGCAGACAGGCCATGGCGGCGGGGGAGAGAGGATCGGCCAGCCCGGAGAGCACCAGCGGACCACGGGCGTCTGGGCTCAGGGCGTGCAGGAAGAAGCTGGTGAGCTGCGCGAGGTCGAGCCGACGGGTGAGGGCGCGCAGGCCGCGCGTCACGGTGTCCGCGAGCAGATCGGGGTCGAGGTCCAGGGCGGGCGCGTCCCCAGCGCCCAGCGCCAGCACGTAGGCGGGATCGCTCCAGGCCGGGTCATCGCGCTTGGGCCACCACAGATCGTCGCCGGGGTTGTCGCTGCACCAGGGCAGCATGAGCAGCGCGGCCAACGCGGGGGTGATGCCCAGCTGCCCCTGCCAGAGCAGCGCCTGGCGCTCCAGCGGGCAGGGGCGGTTGTCGGCGTCGCGGGCCCGGCTCGGGTAGCTGCTCTGTGCGAGGAAGCTGCCGCGGCCCAGGGCGCTCCAGTGGACACCCCGCTGGTCGAGATCGCGTTCGAGGGGCCCCAGGCCCAGCGCCGCTTCGATCCCAGGCTCCGTGGGGAAGCCTGGGCTGCGGGCCAACCAGCGGAAATCGGTGGGCGCCCCGTGGGCCTTGCCGTAGATGGCCCGCGAGAAGCGCAGGCTGCCCGTGGTGAGCGGAGAGGGGAGCCCCGGCCAGGCGTGGAGAGAAGGCATGCGAGCACCAGGAAGGCTGGAGGGAGGTTCAGGAGATCTGGCCGGCCAGGGTCTCGAGCCGCAACCGCAGCGACAGGGGAGGGAGATCGTAGGGGCCGACGCCGTCGAGCCGCTGCAGCGCCACCTCGGCGGACCGGCGCCAGCGCGGCTCCACCGAGCCCTCGAGGCGCTGGCGGAGCTTCGCGGCGTGGACGGCGACCTCGTGGGCCTGGAGCCGCAACAGGTGGCGCTCGGTCGCGTCCAGCAGGGTGGACACGATCTCGGCCTGGGCCCGCGCCGCCGCTTCAGGGCTGGCGTGCTCCAACCCGTGCGCCAGCCCCGCCGCGTGCAGGTAGAGGCGCGGGTAGTACTGCTGGAGCCGGAAGTTGGTCAGGCGCACCAGCTGCTCCTCGAACCGCTCCCGGAGCTTCACGAGATCGGCGGCCCCCTGGCCGTGCTGCTGCAGGAAGTCCCGCGCCTGCTCCAACGTGTCCTCGAACAGCTCCGCCCTGGAGAGCAGGTCGTCGTCCTCCTCGTCCACCAGCAGGGCCGAGGCGATGAGCCGGAGGTTTTCCTGCCGGATGGCGGCCTGATCCGGGGACAGCCGCTTGGGGTCGACGCGCTCCAGGGCCGACTGGAGCTCCCGGATCGCCTCCTGGTACTCGGCCGCGAGCTCCTTCACCCGCTGCTCGACCAGCGCCCAGGCGCGGTCCAGGGTGGCGAGCCCCGCCAGGGCGGCGTCGAGGTCGGCCGGCGGTGCGGGGTCGAAGTCGGCCCCCAGCGGATCGGACAGCTCGGCCCGCTGGAGCAGATCGAAGCCCGAGGTCCACTGCAGGTGCCGCGCGCGGTAGCGCCCCTGACAGCGGCCGAGCAGCTCGCGCTCCTTGTGCACCAGCTCCTGCCGATCCCGCGTCAGGGCGTCCAGGGACTCCGCCAGGCTGCTGAACCCGGTGCCATCACCTCCAGGTTTGGCCAGCTGTGGGAAGAGATCGAGCCCCAGCCCGAGCCCCGCCTCCTGGACCCACGCGCGCCGTGCGGAGAACTCAGCCCGCTCGGCCTCGTGTTCCTTCAGCGCCGCGCGCGCCGCCTGTTCCAGCCGGTCCAGACGCCCTCCGAGATCCCCCGCGGTGCGCAAGGCCGCCAGCGTGTCCTGGACGTGCATGCTCTCCCGGAGGCCGGCGATATCACCGCAGATGGCGGTCAGTTCCCGCCGGTGGTCGTCGCGCAGGGGGAGCCCGCCGATGAGGGCGGCGCGGTCCGCCAGCTCTCTCTTGTGGTCGGTCAGCTGGCCGTCCATCTCCATCTTGAACGACGCGGCTTGCTCCCAGAACTCCTCCTTCGCGCGAGCCTCGTCCTTGAGCCAGTGCTCGTGCTTGAGGTAGCCCATGGGCGCGGGATCGTTCAACGCGTCCACCAGCTGCTGCACCCTCGGTGCCGCGCCGAAGCACCTGGAGAGAAACTCCAGGTCGTCCGCCAGGCTTCGGTGGC
Organism: Pseudomonadota bacterium; assembly: GCA_043814015.1. Taxonomy (GTDB): domain Bacteria; phylum Myxococcota_A; class UBA796; order UBA796; family JAFGLY01; genus JBDRKM01. The sequence continues at coordinate 35,719 of JBDRKM010000402.1, read as the reverse complement.
GCTGCTGGCGCTGGGCCCGCGCCTGCGCGACCAGCGCATCGAGCCTCTCCTGGGCCTTGCGCGCGATCTCGTCGATCTCCTCCCGGGGTAGCTCCTCGAACTCGACCCTGGCCCGCGCCAGCCGGTCGGCCAGGCCGTCGGCGGTGGCGCTCTGGCCCAGGATCCTCGCCCACCGATCCGCGTCGGCCAGCGCGCGGCTCGCGCGCCTCAGGGACTCGGGTTCATCCGCCTTCGGACGGTTCGCCGCCGCCCGCATGGCCTGGAGCACCTCCTTGAACGCCGCGAGCTGCGGCTCGGTCAGGATGCCCGCGCCGAGATCCCGGATGAAGGCGTCGCGCTGGGTCGCCGCGCCGGTGGCTTCCACGCGAACCGAGCTGGCGGCGTTGCGGATGAGATCCTCGGACTCCAGCAGCACCGCCAGCGCCTGTCCGAGCAAGGCGACGCCGTCCTCGACCTCGGCGGTCTGTCGGCCCACCCTCTCGGCGTCGTGTTTGTCGGTGGTGCCCGCCTCGAGCTCGGTCAGCTCGGCCTCCCAGCGGGCCACCCACCGCTCGACCGCGGGCAGCAGATCCCGGATGGAGGTCCCCCCGACCATCACGCTCTGGGCGCGCAGGCTCTGGCGGATGGCCTCGTGCCTGCGCCCGATCGGCTGGACCACGGTGATCAGGTACTTCAGCCGCCCGATATCTGCCTGCAGCTCCTCGACGCGGGCGTCCTCCACCGTGAACCCGCCGCGACCCAGGAAATCATCGACCCGCTCCTTGATCGGCGCGAGCCCGCTGTGGACACGGGACCAGCCCGGCGGCAGGGACTGGGCGGCGCTCTTCAGATCCTCCCAGTCCTGGCGGACGAGCTTCTGTGCTTTCCAGATGATCATGCTGCGCACCCCGAATGGCGTTCTAGAACATCAGCCGGTCGAGCACGGCTAGCGCGGCCGCGCGGCTGTGACCACCGTCCGGGACGGTAGCGCGGGAGGGGATGGTGTGCAGGCAGGCCGGGCAGCCCTTCTCACTCTGACAGGGGCAGCGCGCGAGCCAGTCGCGGCAAGCCCTGAGGATGTCCAGCAGCAACCCGCTGTCGTCCAGGGTCTCGGAGAGCCCGATGCCGCCCGGGAACAGATCCACCACCACCAGCCCGAAGACGTCCTGGTGGCCCATGGGCACGTGCTCGACCACCACCACCTCCACCGCGTCTTCCTCCACCCCCACGTGGACCGGGATCACCTGTCTCAGCGCCTCGGCGAGGGAGCAGAGCTCGCGGTAGGTGGTGTCCAGGCTCACCTGCATCAGCAGCCCACGGGTCTCGAACGACGTGGAGATGTGGTCGAGCTGCGGCTGGATCGGCTGGGGCTTCCTGGGATCGATCTCCACGATGCCCCGGAAGGTCTCTTCGTAGAGCAGGGACACGCGCCCGGTGACCACCTGGCCCTTGTCCATCCGCAGGACCTTCTGGGCTCCACCGAGGAGCCTGAGCTCGTCCACCAGGGTTGACCGCACCCGGAAGGTGCGGTTGCGCCGGCCTTCCTGTGTGCACGACACGCTGAGGACCCCGCCGCCCTGCGCCTCGAGCTCCTCGTAGCTGTGCCAGCGTTGGACCCGATAACGCCGACCATCGTGCGACATGAACACCCGCTCCGGGTAGGCCTGGATGGGGAGGCGTTCGTAGTCGACCCACATGCGAATGCCGCCGCGCACGTTCGCCTCGTCGGGGGCCACCACCTGGACCAGGCGGGAGCCCACCGTGGTGAGCGGCTGCCAGCGCTCGGCCGCGCCGGCATGGGCGGTGTAGTGCTGATCCGGCAACATCCGGTGCTCGCTGTCGAGGTAGCGGACCTCGCGCTGATCGAGCCGACCCGCGCGGGCCAGCTCGTCGAGCGTAGCCGCGATGATCTCCTCGCGCAGCATGAAGGTCTCCTGCAAGCCCTTGCGGGTATCCGGCAGCTCGGCCAGGGCCTCGCGCAGGTGCAGGCGGAGGATGCGCTCGTGCCCCTCCGCACCCACCAGCCAGCGCGAGGTGGGCAGGCTGCCCGCATCCTCCCCCGGGACGTTCAGCTGCCCCAGCAGGTAGTTGGCATACGGCTCGCCCGGAGGGATGGCCGCGTGGTGGGGCCCGGCCGTCGGGCAGGTGCGCCCCCCGCTGGCCACCAACTCCTTGACGGAGAGCACATTGGAGTTGTCGAGCTGCAACAGCTGGACCCCCGCACCCGCTGCTCCCGGGGCCAGGAGGGCCCCGAGGGAGGCGCGCTCCCCCTGGGGGGTGAGATCGGAGAGCTTCTTGAACTCCTCCACTGTGAAGTCCCGCATCGGCGCGAGGTGGGTCGCCCAGTGCGCCTGGACCGAGGCCAGCGAGGACAAGGCGGTGGGGTGGACCAGGACGTTGTCGATCTGCTGATCGCGCAGCGTGCCCAGGAAACCACCGACATCGGCGATCCGGTGCAGGGTCAGATCGCGCGCGAAGCGCAGCGCCACGGGGAAGATGTCACCATTGTCGTAGTGGTAGGGCAGCAGGTGCCGGATGAAGCGGGCGTGTTGGTCCTCGGCGTGCAGCCCGGAACGAGCGAGCACCAGGACCCGGGTGTCCGCCCGCCCGCGGCGGTCCACGAAGCGCTGCAGGCGCCGCGAGACGGCCCACATGTTGGCCGCCAGGACGCCCGTGTAGGTGTGGACGTCCCACCACACCAGCAGCCCGAGGCGTGACAGCAGGTCGGCCTGCTTCATCAGGGCGCTCATCCGCCCGGCCAGGGTCTCGGCGTCCACCACCCACACGTCGCCGTGCTCGGGTAGCGGGCTGTCCTTCTCGGCGACGGCGAGATCCACCCCCAGGGGGAGCAGGGCGCCCAGGCGTGCGGCGACGAAGGACGCGTTGCCCGGCGCGACGATCAGGGTCTTCAGACGGATGGGATCGGCCAAATGAGCGGCAGCCTCGGCCACCACTTCCCACTGCCCGCAGTCGTCGGGGGCCATCACGAGCAGCCGCTGCGAGCCTCGCAGGCCGCGGTCGCCCTGCCCGATCAGGCGCCCCAGCACCATGACCAGCTCGGGAGCGATCCCCTCGGACCGCGGGTCGCGCCCGCTCGGGAAGCGCCCCGCCTCGTACCCGCTGGCATCGCCCGCGGACGCCGCGACGGGCCAGGTGTAGAGGGGCTTGACCTCGACGCCGAGACGGCGCATGGCCGCCGGCCAGGGCTCCGGCGCGCGGGTCGCCGCCGGGCTGGCCGGTTCACCCTCTGCCCTGGCCTTCTCCGAGGACTTCCCGCGGGAGGAGATGGCGATCCCCAGCAGGGAGAGCACCGCGATGAGCGTGGTGCTCCAGGCGGCGGCCGGGAAGGCCTGCAGGCCGGTGCCCAGCTCCGGGTAGCCCCCGACGAGGACGAGCGCGAGCGGCAGCGCGCACAGCAGGACCCAGCGGCGGGAGGGGCGGGCCTGCCCGAGGGGCAGGTGGCCCACGGAGCCCGCCAGGCCAGGGCCGACCGCGCGGGCCTTGCCCATGAAGATGGCGGAGACGGGCACCGCCAGCATCCAGACCGCCAGCGGGATCGCGAAGGCCGCCAGGAGGCAGAGGCCGACCGACAGGGAGGGCGGCAGGGCCCGATCCATCTGCAGGTGGAAGCCCGTGAGCCAGAAGCTCGCCCAGATGGTCTCGAACGCCCCGGAGAGCAGCACCACCCCGGCCAGCCCACCCGCGAGCCAGGCCATCCGGGCCCAGTGCGGACCAGGATCGCCGTGGGGCTGCGCGACCTTGGCCACCAGGGTGAACAGCAGCAGCCAGCCCAGCCCGAGCAGGGTCCCCAGGAAGCAGAGCAGCAGGGGCGTCATGGCTCTCCCTTCAACCGGTCGAGGCTGATGTTCTGCTGCAGGCGCAGCAGGTAGAGACGCTCGGGATCGCGCCCCTCCACGCGGTCGTCTCCCATGAACCCCTGATCGTTCAGGGGCGCGTCCAGCCCGGAGATCAAGTCGCTGCCCTTCGGGATCACCGCCCGCTGCTGGATGGTGGTCACACCCTGGGCCTTGTCGAGGTGGAAGGCGACGGCGAACTTGCCCTTGTCTTTCACGAACGCGACGGCGGGGCCCGCCACCAGGGACGGCGCTGGCTTGGCCCCACCGCCGGCGGAGCTGGCTGGGACAACCAACGCGCCCGCCAGCGTCTCCATGAAGTCGATCGGGTAGAGGAAGCTCGCGCAGTACTCCTCGTTCCAGGCGTGCAGCACCCTGAGGCTCGCCTGGCGCTCCTGGAAGACGACCGCCTCGAGCGGGTTCTGCGCCATGACGAGCTTGAGATCCTCGACCTGGTGGGTGGGTGACCAGACGGCGTTGCCGCGGTCCGGCATCTCCTTGAGCCCCTCGGGAGTGGTGGCGGCGTCGAGGCCGTAGTTCTTGAGGAAGGACCCGAGCTGGTTCTCGAGCCAGCAGGCCTCGGCGCGCCGCGCCTTGAGCCTGTCCAGCATGCGCACCAGCTCTTTGCGCAGCTCGCTGCGCATGGTGGCGTCCACGTCCTCGAGGGTCCCATGCACGAGGCGGTCCATCGTGGACCTGATCACTCCGCCCGGGCCGAGGGCCCGGCGCAGCTGACCCGCGAAGCGCCCTCGCGTGGGGTGACGCCAGAACTCCAGGGCGCGCTTGTAGACGTAGGTCACCTTCCGCTGCGGCACGAGGAACCCGAGAACCCAGAAGAGCGCGAGCAGGATCAGCCCGAGCCAGGCCGGGGCGGCGACCACCTGCAGCAGGCGATGCAGCCGGACCAGGAGCCCATGGGTCGAGGCAGGCTCGGGGACTTCGAGCAGGAAGCCCGACAGCAGGGGGGTGATGCCCGCGGCCAGCAGCGCCGCCATCGGCAGCCACCACCCCTTCAACAGGTTGGGCCGGGTGTGTGCCCCACGAAACTCGACGAACCGCCTCTGCAGCGCGTCCAGCTCTGCCTTCCAGGCCCGCAGCCCCTCACGCCGCTCCGCTGGCTGGGGCTTCTCGTCGAGGATGTCCTTCCAGACGCCCTCGACCTCCGCGATGACGACCCCGATGGGCAAGGGGTTGCGCGCGGTGAGGGCCTTGTCGATCTCCTTCTCCAGATCCCGCCGAACCGGGGTCAGCTGGCTCTGCGCGAGGGAGGCGAGCTCCTGGTGCTCCCAATCGCCCAGCCGGCGCTGGAAGGCGTGGATTCCCGCCCGCGCCTGGTCCATGACCGCCTGGGCCCAGTCCTCCCCCTCGATGGAGATGCCGCCCATGGCCAGCTCGAGCTGCTCGATGGCCTCACGCACCATGGACTCGGCCTGCTCCGCCAGCCTCGCCTGCCCCATCTGGGCAGGCCGGACCTTCTCGATCCGCGCGCGGAACCCCTCACGGGTCTGCAGATCCGCGGGGTTGTCCCCCGGGGGATGCGCGGCTTCGGCGTCTCCGGCCAAATAATGCAGCCAGCGAGCCCCGAACCAGGCGGCAGCCAGGCGCCGGGTGAGGCCCTCGGAGCGTTCCAGCATGCGGATGCCGAAGGTCCCCAAGGTGGTCTCGCCCTCCTGCAGCCGCTGCCAGAGGGCCTTCATCTCCTTGTTCGCGCGCAGCCCCTCGAAGATCAAGAACTCCAGGAACAGGCTCACCTCGTCGATACGCTGGTCCAGCGTGCAGACGCGGCCCTCGGGGTGGCCGTCCACGAGGTAGGTGCGCGCGAACCCGATGGAACCAGGCTTGCTCTGGGCGTAGCAGCCCTCCCAGTGGGTGAGGTAGGTGTGGAAGGCCCGGCGCAGATCCTGGCCAGAGGCCTCGGGGCTGTGGTAGTTCTCGAAATCGACCACCTGGACGAAGTTGAGGCGGTGGTTCGTCGCCGAGGTGGGGCGCAGGTTGGGGAAGGTGGCCAGCCGGTTCATGGCGCTCGGCAGGAGGGCGTTGAGCGCGCCGACCATCTGGCGGGTCTCGGGGTGGGCCAGCACGATGACGTCCAACCCCAGGGGGCGCTTGCCGCTGACCGCCGAGGTGAGCTCCCTGGCGGCCTGGTTGAGCTCCCGCTCCAGCACCTGCGGCTCGGTGGTGGTGGCTGGCACCCGCTTGATCAGACGGTAGATGTCCTGGAAGAGGGCCACCGAGTCCTGCTCGGAGGCCCCGCCCTCTGCGCCCAGGGCCGCGCTGTCACCGGCCGGTACCCAGAGGAGCCGCAGATCCTTGAGCCGCCGGTCGGCGGGGCTGGCGCCGCCGTGGACGTCCTCCCACACCAGCACCCCACGCAGGGCGGTCGAGCGCAACAGGCGGCGCAGCACCCGTGCGCCGTAGGCCCCGAAGCCCAGGACGATGGTGGGGTAATGATCCAGCGCGCCGCCACCGTCGCCGTCACTCACCGGAACCGAGGTCATCCCGCGCTCCCTGCGCTACCGCTGCCACTGGCGCGGCTTGCCGATGTGGGGTGTCGCGGCGCTGTCGGCGGGCAGCCCCTTCTCGGCCTGCCGCTCCAGCGCGCGCAGCACGGGGATGTCCAACAGGGCCTCCCGGCCGATGCCTCCGAAGACCTTCTGGGACGCGAGGTCGTTGCGCAGGGCCACGATGTGCTCCCGCAGCCGCTCGAGGGTCGCCCTGACCTGCTCAGGGCCCATCTGCTCGCGCTCCGCCTTGATCCGCGCGGAGATCAACTGGGCGAGGTCTTCGTTTCGGTAGACCTCCCCGAGGCGGTAGAGCGCGGTGGTGAGGCTGGTGCCCAGCACGGCCTTGCGCCCCTGCCCGTCGAGGTTGAGGGTCCAGCCCTCGGCCGCCTGCGTGATGACCGCCGTGACCAGCCCCTCGGTGAAGGCCAGCAGGGACCAGCCGACCTCCACCTCGGACTTGCGCGGGTTGAGGTTGGGGAGGCCGTCTTCCCAGTTGTAGTCGATGTGCAGCATGAAGCCGCGCCGATCCACCGAGGTCGCGGCGATGTAGGGGGGCTCGACCTCCTCCAGGATGGCCTTGAAGTAGTAGAGGGGGATGCCCGATTCCTGGTCGAAGACGGCGCACAGGCGCGGATCGGTGCCGTCGGTGTGGAGGTTGACCGTGCGGTTGCCCTGGCGCAGCTTGCTCTCGATGCGATGGGCGAAGTCCGTGGCGGACTGGCTCGCCCCCTCGCCGCCGAGACCCAACAGCACGTGCCGCGTGCGGTCGCTCACCACGCCATCGTCCAGCGCCGAGGACTCCGCCGAGTCCACCCGGGCGAAGACTCCGGCGAGCTGCTGCAGCGCGTTGAGCTTGCGCTCGATGTAGTCCTGGATGGCCTGCTCCGGGACGCCGTCCCGGTGCTCGGGCAGGCCCTTGAGGCGCAGCCTGGCCTCGATCCGCAGCCCGCTGGCGAGATCCTGACCCACCTGGTCATGATCGCCGAAGATCCTCCCGCGCAGGCGGGTCCGGCCGAGGTCGAGCAGGGCCTGGCGCACGTCGGTGACGGTGCGGGTGACCGGCTTGGGCTCCAGGCGGCCGCTCTCGCCGATCACCGGCTTCAGCTGCTCGGTGATCGCCTTGGAGAGCACGCCGCGATCGTAGGTGGTGAGGGCCGCGCCGTCGGCCACGTACAGCGCCTGGTAGACTTGATCCCAGATACGGGTGCGGGGCTCCTCGAGGGTCTCGAACACCTCGACCCGCAGGGCGAAGGGGGGCTCGCCGCCGGCCTCGGCCTTACGCAGGCGCTCGGCGGCCTCCTCCAGCTCCTCCACCAGCTTCTCCATGTGGGTGGAAAGACGGGAGTACTGGTAGGAACGCCCCTTGAGGTAGTCGAGCAGCGCGCGCAGCTGGCGCAGCTGGATCATGGCCTCGAAGAACTTGCGCGCCGCCCGCGCGGTGTCCCGGTAGCCGCCCTGAGCGTCGTCCCTGGCTTCGAGGAAGGCTCCTTCTGACTTGAAGATGCCGAACTTTTTCTGGCCCGCGGCGTGCTGCAGGCTCTCGTAGTACTCCTTCTCGAGGCGGTCCAGGACGCTGGGGTTGTCGATGTGTTTGGTGGCCGCCTTGTCCTGCTGGTCCTGGGCGGTGGGGATCAGCTTCTCCCCGCAGAGGTCCAGCAGGCGCAGCACGAGATAGCGCTCGGCGATAGGGTCGAGCTTGAGGTCGGTGACGGGCTCGCCCTCCTGGACCGCGCGCAGCAGCCCCTCGGTGCCCTCGTCCACGCGCTTACGGGCCGCCTGGATGTCCTCCTTGAGGCGGCTCACCAGCTCGACGTACTGGTTGATGCCGTCCATGTAGAAGACAAAGGCCCGGTCGCGGATGGTGACCTCGTTGAGCAACCCTTGCCGGTCTTCCCCCAGCTTGCGGGTCACCCGGTCGACCAACGACTCCTCGCGCTGCTCCTGGCCCTTGTCGTCCACCTTGATCAGCTTGCCCTTGTCGATGGACTCGACCAGCTGGTACCAGTAGCCGTCGAGCAGATCGTCGCGCTCGTCCTGCCGGGCGAGCTCCCGCACCGACTCCATGAAGGCGTGGTTGATGTCCCGCTCCCGGCTCTCCTCGCTCTTGCGCAGGAAATTGGCGTCGTTGTAGTTGACCGCCAGGCGGGACAGGGCGCGGGAGCGCTCGTCGTCCGAGTCGCGCGGGTCCACGCCGAAGGTGATCTGGGTGCGCACGGCGTGGGCCGCGAAGCGGTACGCGGAGTAGCTCAGGAGGTCCTCACCCGGCAGCACCATGGCCACCGTGCCCGCCGCGCCGTGGTTCTTGGTGTAGCCGAGGCCCACATCGCGCAGCTGTCCGGGGAAGGTGGTGAGCTCCATCTGGTGCAGCTCGTAGTTGTCGAGTTCGCCCGCGACGTGGTCCATCAGCGGCGTGAACACCTGCAGGAAGGCGGCATCGCCGAGGGTCCCCTCGAGGTCGTTGATGGAGATGTGGGGCGGCCGGTCGAAGATGAAGGAGAGGAAGAAGGGCCGATCCGCGACGCGGGTGACCTCGCTGGTGTGCTCGTCGCGCCGGTAGACGAACACGTCACTGCGCCGCCCCTCGTCCACGACCTGCTGGTAGCCGAGCTTGGTCATGTGCTCGAGCTCCTTGAGGGCGGCGTAGCTGTTGGCGTGGATGCGGCCGTGCAGCTCGGGGCCGATCTTGTTGAGGATGCTCGAAGAGAGGATCAGGTTGCCGATGACCCGGGGGTGCCAGTTGTTCTCGCGGATGATCTCGTCGATGAGGTAGGCCATCGCCAGGTGCGAGCCCGAGCCGGTGCCACCGGCCAGCGTGCAGAACACGTAGACGTAGTACTTGGGCGGCTGGGACTGCCGCCAGGTGATGCCCGGCTTGAGGGTGGCCTCGACGATCTGCTTGAGGCGCTTGCGGATCTCGGGGGAGTGGTAGAAGAACCCGAAGCGGGACTCGATGCGGATCTGGCCGGCCCCGGGCTTGACGCCCTTGCGGGGCTCGTAGCCGGCGTCGATCCACTGGCTGGCCTGGACGTTCTCCGAGCGCCGGAAGGACTCCAGCGCCTTGGACTTGTCGAAGGAGGAGATGTTGAGCCGGTTGCCGTCGGGGATGTTCTTCAGGGCGTGCTGGTCGAGCTCGTTGGTGTCCACCGCCACGAAGCTGGTGAGGGGCTCGAGCTGGCTCTTCCAGTTGGGCAAGCGCTTGGCCCTGAGCGCGATGCGGTCCACGATGCGGGAGCCGACCCCCCCCAGGCCGATGAAGAGGGTGGGGACGATGCTGCCCTGGCGGGCCATGTGTTCGCTGTGGCTGGACATGACGGTTCCTCTCGGGATGGACGCTGGGAAGGATGGAGAGCGATGGGCGGGCGCAAGGTGGGGCTCACCCTAGCTGCGCCGCACCTCGAAGAAGACGGTCGCGAGCTCGTTGCGGTAGACGGTGCCGACGTAGACGTTGGACTCGTGATCGGGGAGGGCATCCCACCCACCGTCGGCGTTCTGGCGGTAGAGGTGCTGCCCACCCCACGGCTGGATCACGGCGCCACGGGGGCGCGCCTCGATGCGGGCGAACGCCCCGCGGGGGCGCCCCGAGAGCCGGTGGCTGTCGCACACGAACACCCGGGCGTGGCGGTAGAAGCCCTTGCCCGTCCCTGAGACCTGGCGCACCGCGTGGGGGAAGCCTTCGCCCATGTCCTCCTCGGCCGAGATCCAGATCCTGAGCTGGCGGTTGAAGGCGTAGGGCCAGATGTAACCGTAGATGAGCAGGGCCAGGACGATGGCCGCCGCGATGGAGGCCGGGATCCACCAGAAGCAGACCAGCCAGGGATCGGGGAGGACCACCACGTGGAGGGGGACCTCCAGGCTCATGGGCCGGCCGTCGGGACCCGTGGCGTGCAGCACGAGCAGCGGGTTGTCGCCGCTGTCGAGCTCCTCCGGGCAGCCGCCCACCTCGACGCGCACGGGGAAGGTCCAGGGCCCGCGCTCGCCGAGCTGCAGCTCCACGTCTTCGCGGCGTGGCGAGCGCCAGCCGCTCGGCAGCTGGACCTGGAGGTCGGCTCCGGCGGGATTGAAGGTGGTCTCGACGGTGACGATCACCGTGCCACGCACCGTGGCGCCGGTGAGGTCCAGCGTGCCGGTGGCGTCGTCTCCCGACCCCAGGGTGCCCAGCTCCACGGGCTTCGCGGGCCCGAACCGCAGCTCGCCCACGATCTCGACGCTGCCCTCGGCCGGGTCGATGCTGCCGTCGGCGGGCACGCCGAAGGTGAAGGCGGCGGGCCCCTGCGCGCTGGGCGTCCAGGTGCCGCTGTAGACGTTGTCGCCCGCGGTCGTGTCGCCGTTGGTGCCGTCGTCGCGCAGCTCCGTGCGGGTGGCCCCGGTGACCTGGACCGCGGCGGGCGGCGTCATCTTCGGCAGGCCGGGGGTGCCGGGCCGCAGGCGCACCTTCAGCGGCAGCGGCTGCCCGATCACCGCCCGCGCCGGGAGCTGGGGATCCAGCACCCAGGGGCGCTCGACCACCTCGGCCACGAGCTGCGAGACGTGGTCGTAGAAGCTCGAACGGACGCGCACCGGGAGCTTGACCTCGCCCGGATTGTCGAAGCGGACCACGCCGGTGAGCTTGCCGTCACCCCGGGTCTTGTCGCCGCCCACGCCGTCGTCGCGGAAGACCACCGTGTGGCCGTCGTGCTCCGCGGTGACCTCCAGGCCCGGGAGCCGGCTGAGGTCGGTGATGGGTTGACCCGTCAGCTCGTTGATGATCTCCACCTCGAGCGGGACATCGGTCTTCTGGGGCACCCTGGTGCGCCCGGGGATCCGCACCGCCAGGGCGTAGTCCTGCAGCAGCATGAACCCGGCGTCGCTGCCCAGGCCGCTGGCGGTGAACACCCAGCGCCCCTCCTGGGGCGCCTCCAGGTGGGCGATGCGGTAGGAGCGGGTGACGCTGTCATCCCCCGCCACCTTGCCTGAAGCGTGGCTGCGATCCACCCGCTTGGCGCCTGGGTTGCCGGGATCCGGCACGAGCTCGCCCACCTCGCCCTCGGCGGCGACCACGAGCCAGGCCTCGCGCACGAAGGGATCGACCGAGACCTCCACGCGGCCGCGGACCGGGCCGGTCTGGACCCGCGAGGAGCCCAGGAACTTCTGGTAGACCTCGGCCACCCGGAACAGCAGCTCGTCGGGCGCGCTCGCGTAGCCCCAATAGGAGAAGGGCGGGTCTCCCTGGAATTCGCCGCCGCCGGCCCGCAGGTTGATGGCAGCCACCACGCCGCCGGTCTTGCGGAAGGCGTTCAGCTCTTTGGTCAGCGGATCCTTGCAGCCGGCGAAGCCATCCGCGTCGGCCAGGAAGAGCAGCATGCGATCATGGGCGGGATCGGTGCCCAGATCGCGCAGCGCCGTGCGCACGGGGGCGCAGAAATGGTTGCCACCGCTGTAGGTGAGCAGGCCGTCCACCGCGCGCTGGAACGCCACGGTCTTGCCGGGCTGGCGGGCCACCCGCAGCCCATCGTTGGGGCCGTCGCCGCAGGACGACGACTCCCCCTGGGGCAGGCGCATCACCGAGATCGCGTCGGTGTCCTGGAGCAGATCGGCCACGATCTGGCTGGCGAGCACGGTGTAGCGAGGGCGGTCGTTCCCGGCCATGGAGCCGGAGGTGTCCACCACGATGGCCACACGCCGTTCGGCGAAAGCCGCGCCGCTCAGGCAGAGACAGCCCAGCAGCGCGAGCCAGCCGAAGAGCGCCCTCGTCATGCGTGGTACTCCAGGCGGAACAGCTCGTCACGGCCGTCACCGGCCCGCACGAGGTAGTCGCGCTGGGCGTGCAGCAGCACCCCCCCATCTGGGCGGCGTTCGAGGGCGCCGCCCAGCGCGTCACGGGGCGGGGCGACCCCCGGGGCGGGCTTGAACAGGTAGAGATCGCCTTCTACGGGCACGATGGTGCCGAGGGGGTGAGACTCGTCAGCGGACAGCAGCGGCGGGCGATGCGTCAGGGCCAGCAGGCCCGCCAGCCGCCCCTGCTCGGGGAAGTGGCGGAACGAAGGCGCAGGCCCGCCCCCGGACCCGACAGAGTAGCCGAAGTCGGAGGGCAGGTCCGGGCGGGGCCTGAGCCCCCAGAGCAGCGCCGCCAGGGCCAGCAGCAGCGCCAGCAGCGCAAACAGCTTGCCCCAGCGCTCCAGCCAGCTCGGCGGGGCCACGGAGGCGTGCAGGGTGAAGGGCTCCACAACCTTGAACTCGTCGTAGGGGGCCGACATGAGGGTGAAGACCAGCGGCAGGTGCACCGCTGGGTCGCCGGCGGTGGGTTTCCCGAGCTGCAGGCAGACCTCGTGCTCGTCCTCCACGAACTCGGCGGCGCTCAGCGTGCGCCCGATGTACCAATCGCCCGGCACGGGACCGGGGGCCGCGTCGACCTCCAGGCGCCGCCCGTCCAGGGTGACGATGGCACCGGCGAGCGGCCCCTCGAGCTTGATGGTCGGATCCAGCACGGCCCGCAGCGGGTAGCGATCCGGCGGCGACAGCACCGGGAGTTGGTTGCCGTTCGGGCCCACATCGACGTTGAAATGGAAGGTGGCGCACCCCTCCTGCCCCCTGCGCAGCGCGGGGCTGCTACCGCTGCCGGTGGTGGCATCGCCGATGGCGGGGCTGGGCAGGATGCGCAGGCGGGGCCAGACCTCCACGTGGAAGCTCTGGCCGCCCCGGGAGGACCCCACCACCGCGGCACCGAGGAGCGCGTCGATCTCGATGTAGCCCATGTAGTAGTTCTCGCCGGGCGCGGGGTCCTGGGAGAACGACGGCGTAATGGAATAGGAGCGGACACCTCCCGCGGTGACGCCGGCCGAAGGCGAACCGCCCGGGTCCTCGCTGCCGCGGTAGCCCGGACTCTCGGTGTCCCAGGCGCCCCGGTGGCTCCGGAAGTGGATGTCCACCTCAGGAGTATCGGCGGTGGCGCCCCCCTCGGGGCGTGGCGTGACCAGGAGGTTGAATTCCTCGCCGGCCATCACCCGCGGGGCAGCGCCCACCGTGCCCGCGGGATGCCCGGACCGGCCCGCGTACTCGACATCGAGGATCAGCTCGGTGGGGCGCAGCACGGCGAGGGTGGCCGCACCGGCGGGCCCGAAGGCATAGTCGCCCTGGTCGGGGTGCAGCACGTGGTGCAGGCTGTAGCCGTAGGCCGCCCCGACCCCGCCACTGTCGAGCCCGAACGCGGGGGTCTCCAGGTTCAAGCGGCCCCCTGGCGGGGGGGTCAGGCGCAGGCCCGGCGGTGTGGCGTGGGTGTCGTAGGCCACGACGATGGCGCGCTCGGGCTTCACGGGAGTGCCGCTCATGCTCGCGGGCAGCAGCGGCAGGGAGGTGCCCGCCCCGCGCGTACCACCGGGGGTGTTCACGTAGCCGAAGCTGGCGGCGAACAGATCGAGCATGGCTTCGAGCAGCCCATCGCCGCTGTGATCGTAGAAGGCCCGGCCGAGGGGGCTGCCGCCGGTGCCGCGCACCATCTCGTCGAACATGCTGGTGTTGGAGGTCGCCTCCGGCCCGAAGGCCAGCACGTAGAGCCGGATGTGGGCGGCCTCCAGTTGGGGCAGCAGCTTGCGGATCCTGGCCTGATCCTCGCCAGGGTTGTCGGGCAGGCCGTCGGTGATGAGCACGATGACCCGGCGATCGAGGCTGCCCCCGGGGGTGGTCGCGAGGTCCTCGACCGCGTGCTGCAGCCCGGCGTGGAAGTAGGTGCACTGCGCCTCGTAGGAGACCCCGGCCAGGGCGCTCACGAGCTGGGCGCGGGCGGTCGCCAGATCGCCGCGCGGCGCGATGGGGGTCGCGGTTCGAGAGCTGCTCGGGTAGAAGTTCTCGCACTTCGCGCCGCCGCGCTCGGACCAATCCTGCACGAAGGGGTAGATGACGAAGCTGCTCTCGGGCGCGGCGCCGCCTGCCGGCACGGTGAGGTTGGGGTGGGCGAGGTCGAACAGCAGGAGGGTGGAGAGCTTGACCAGCTTCTTTGGATCCAGGCGCTTGAGGGAGGCAGAGGTGTCGAGCACCACCCGGACGTGATCCCGCCTCACCTCGGCGCGCAGCGCGGCGGGCCAGAGGACCCACAGCAGCGCCAACAGGACCCACCAACCGGCGGCCCCCGGACGCCTGCGGCATCGTGTTCCAGCTGCTGCCATCGCGAACCTCAGGAGGTGGTGATTCGGAAATAGAGGCTGCCCTCGCCGACCCGATAGGTATCGCTCTTGTAGGCCCTGCGCCCGCGCTCCGGGACGGGTTCCCAATCTCCGTCGGTCTCGCGGAAGAGCATGGTGCCGTGCTCCGGGTAGACGAACAAACCCGCCTTCTCCTGCTGCAGGCGGGCGACCGCGCCGCGCGGCGTCCCCGCCACCCGGAAGGTGGCCAGCACGTAGGCTCGGGCGTTGCGGTAGAAGCCGATCCCCACTCCGGAGAAGCTGCGGATGGAGAGCGGCCGCTGCTCCTCGAGGTCGGGCTCGTCCTGCACGATGATGAGGGCCAGGTTGCGCGCGAAGCGCTTGGGCACCACGTACCCCATCACCACGAAGACGATGGCCGCGAGGACGGCGATGGTGATGATCAGCCACAGCCAGCGCAGCCACCACGGCATCCCGTGGACCTCCCAGGTGGCCAGGATCTGGACCCGGTGCTGGGTCAGGCTGGAGCCGGCCACCCCGAGCTCGGCCCAGGGCTCACCGGCGGCGCTGGAGGAGGGCGCGCGGCGGGAGGTCACCAGGCACAGCTCCCAGCTCCCGCCCGGACCGACCTTGACGGCCCTGCCGTCGGCCACCAGCGTCCGCCCCTGGTTGCGGGCCTCGATGCGGTGGCCGGGGGGCAGGCTGCGCAGGCTCTCCAGCTCGAGATCCACCTCGCCCTCGTGCCGCGGCGAGAAGGAAAGCGGCCGACAGACCTCGGCCTCGGCGCCGAGCGAGCCGAAGTCGACCTGCAGGGGTGGGCCGTTGTACTCGAAGAGGGAGCTGACCTCGACGGTGCCCGGCGCCACCCGGTCCACCAATTCGCTGCGGGCGTGCACGCCCACCGCGATGGAGCCGGGGTTCACGAAGCGGTAGGGGCCCGTGAAGCGACCATCGCCGGCCACAGCGTCCAGCCCGGTGCCGTCATCCACCAGGGTCACGGTGTTCCCCTCGACCTCGGCGGTCAGCGTGAAGTCGGCCAGCACCTCCGGATCCGTGAGGGGCTCGCCCTCCAGGCCGGCCCGCAGCCCCCCGACGATGGCCACCTCGCTCCCGGCGATGGCCTCGGCCGGGCCCAGCAGGACCGGGCTCAGATCCGAGAGCTGCACCACGGCGTAGGCCACCTCGGCGCCCCCACCCGTGGCGTGCACCGTCCAGGTCCCGGCCTTCACGCTGGTCATGTGGGCCACGCGGTAGGCGCCCGCCGTGGGCCAGGATGACTGGGCGTAGTCCGCCTCGACGCGGCCCTGGGGGCCATCGAGGTAGACCTCCCCGAGGGTGGCGTCGCCGTAGACCACGACCCAGGCCTCGTCCACGTGCGGCTTCATCTCGAAGGACGGCGCGCTCGCCACGCGATCGTCGAGATCGTAGGGCGCGCCCACGATGTGGCGGAAGATGCCGGCGAAGGCCTTCATCAGCTCGGGCGGCGAGCTGGTCTGCAGCGGATCGAGCCCGGCCTCCCGGGCCAGCCGGGGGTCGCCACGGCCGAAGAGCACCGCGTACACGGGAGCCCTGGCTGCGTTCAGCTCCTGGATGGTCCGCTTCGCGCTCACCTCGTCGGCGCTCCGACCATCGGACAACCACACCACCGTGCGGCCGACATTCTCCCGCTGGCCGTGCTGGTCGAACAACCCGAGCGCCGCCGAGAAGGCCAGGCCGAAGTCACTGTTGGCCCGCTTCTGCTCCAGGTGCTCGGCGAGCTGCTGGCGAAACCCGGCGTCACCCCGCGTCGGCCGGGCCAGCACGCCGAGGCGCCCCTCGCGCGCGAGCTTGTTCCAGTCGGCGGTCGGCATGATCACATCGCAGGTCTTCGATGGATCCTCCAGGCAGGGCTCCTTCCTGCCCGTGGGGGCGGAGGGCAGCAGGGCCTTGTCGTCGCCGTAGTCCAGCAGCCGCACCACCGCGAGATCGCCCGGCACCAGATCGGACAGCAGGTGCGCCACCAGCAGCGAGGTGCGCTCCGGGTCCATGCCCGGCTCCTTCATGGAGACGGAGGTGTCCACGACGACCACCACGTCGGCCTCCAGCGCCTTCGCGAGGGCCTGGGATGGAAGCAACGACGCGATCAGGAGGGCGAGCAGCAGGGGGATGGAGCGCAAGGGGAGCCTCGGGGGGGGGCGGGGGAGGTCGCGGGTCGTTCTTTCTACCATGATCGGTGGGGGGGAATCACATGGATCATCAGGACGTCAGAGGGCATCACGGGCGGACGGGTGGAAGCCCGCGCACGGGTCAAAACCACCCCTCCCCCACCCCCAGCCGGACCTCGATCGCTGCTATCGCTCGCTCGATTTGCGGATCGGCCCCCACCCGCCGCCGCCCCTGGTCCTGCTGCCAGCGACGCAGGTACTTCGCCACCGCGGAGGCCTTGAGGGGCGGCCCCTCGCGTCCGCCGCCGGGCTCGGTGATGCCGGCGATGGCGCCCGCCACCAACGGCGCAAACCGGATGGAGCCCCGCCCGAGCAACCAGGCGAGCAGCCGGCCGCAGCGCTCCGTATTGCCCCGGACATCACGCGGGAGCAGCGTGCCGGCGAGCAGCTCCGGGAGAAGCTGGGCGGTGAGCGCTGGGCCGGCGAGCCGCTCGATGTCCTCCAGCATGGCGTAGAGCGCCTTCTCCCTGCGGGTGGGGGCGATGACCCGGGCGAGCGCCACGAGGAAGCCGCGGCCGAGCGGGCCGGGGCTGCCCAGCGCCCAGACCGCATGGGCGGCGAGGGAGCTCTCGTAGGGCCAGCTGTAGTCGTGCTTGCCGCGCCCCCTCCGGACGCCCTCCAGCGCGTCGAGCGCACCGACGATCCACGCCGCCTCGTCGTGGTGGTGGCCCTCGTGCAGGCGCCGCAGATCAGGGCCCACGCCCTCCCAGAGGGCGAGCAACTCAACCCCGGCCAGCTCATGCTGGAACACGGCCTCCAGCAGCCAGCGGGAGATGTTGGACGCCGGCTTCCCGCCATCGGCCGCCAGCACGGCCCACCCCGGCCGGAACCGGGCCACCGCGCGCGTGGGATCGGCCTCCGCCTGCTGGCGGAAGAACACGCGCAGGCTCTGGTCTCGCTCGGCCAGCGCGGGCGACCCGCAGCGCAGCAGGGCGCGACAGCAGTCCTCGATGCGGGGTGGGTCACGCTGCGCGACCAGCTCCTCCAACACCGCGTCCACCCAGCCACGGTCCGCCATGTGGGCGAGGATGTATTGGTCCTGGTCCGCCAGGCCGGCACCGCGCCGCAGGGCGACGAGCGCGGCGCGCACGCGGAGCTGGGACCGCGCGGGGAGGTCCGGGCGGTTGAGGAAGAGCGGCAGGAGGACGTGCCGGGTGAGGTGTGGGCCGATGCGGGCTGCCACCTCGGACAGCCACTCCGCCCCGCCCTCCGCCCCCAGCGCCTGTCCGGGCAGGCGCTCGAACACCTCCGGCGGCAGATCGCGCTGCAGGGCCCCGCCCGCCATGCAGACGAGCCAGGAGGCCAGCATCAGCCTGTGCAACCGTGTCTGGGACTCGGGCGCCTCGAGGCAGGACGCCAGCCGGCGCAGGCGCGGCGCCCAGAGCAGGAGCTCGTCGTCCCGCCGAGGAGGCAGCGCCAGGGAGAGAGCCCCGGCGGCCGCGGACCAGAGCGCATCGTTCCTGGCGCCCGCGGCGCGATCGAGGATCGCCGCGACGAGCTCGACGAAACCCCCGCGATCCATCTCTCCTTCGAGGACGTGGCCCTCGAGCTCGGCGAGCACCTTGGCCCAGTCTCCCTCACCGCTGGCGTCCTCCCGGATGCGGCGGGTGGCCCCGCCGCGGAGCTGTGCGGGGTGCGGGTGCGCGGCCAGGATCTCGGCGCGCAGCAGGCCGGCCCAGAACGTGGCGGGCAGCCCCCGGGGGAGGCGCTCGTACGAGGTCTCGACGGCCCTTCCCCGCAGCGCTGGCGGCAGGAACTCGGCGATCTCGGCCACGAAGAGCGCGAACAGCACGCACTCGCGCGCGTCGGCCTCGCCGGACACCAGCCAGTCGATCCCGCGCAGCGTGATGGACTCGGCGGCCGCGCCCATGGCAGGATGATCCGAAGAGACCTCCGCGAGCCGCCGCAGGGCTTCGACCGGCGTGAGGGCCAGATCGCAGATGGCCGCCGCCAGCTCCTCGCTCCCGTAGAGGTGCTCGCCCAGGGGATCCAACCGCAGGTGCACCTCCTCGACCCCCCGCCAGCCCACCCGGCTCCAGGCCTCCACGATGGCCTGGACCGGGCCGGGGACCGGGGCCGGGCGGGTGGAGGTGTGCAGCCGCGCGCCGTCACCGACCAGCACCCACTGGCTCTGGCGCGTGACGGCGGCCGCCAGCTCGCCGAGCGCTCGGCCGAAGCGCCCCTGCAGACTGAACTGGCCCACCACGTCCCGGGTGTAGGTGGTGAAACCGAGCACCCGGCGCACCCCGGGGGGCAGGAAGGCCAGCAGGACCTCGAAGAGGGCCTCCTGACGCTCCCAGTCGGGCAGCCCCACCAGCAGCGGGCGACCGCTGGCGAAGTCGGCGGCCGCAGTCAGCGCGAAGGCGAGCGCGGGCCCCAGCCCGAGAGAGGCGACCTGTTGGCGGAGCCAGGGCTCGGAGGGCGCCGCCCCCGCCAGGTCGACCTCGATCGGCCGCAGCGCACCGGCGCCGAGGTCGAGATCACCCTCCTGCGGCAGCGGCAACCCTGCGCGCAGCAGGGCGAAGATGTCCCAACCGAACGGTCGGAGATCCTCGTCCCGGTAGAAGTAGCCTCCCACCGCGCAGTTCCCGCCGCGGGAGTCCATCTGCCGGGCCGCGTAGCGGCTGCGGCCGAACATGGACCAGCCCTGGGACAGCGAGATGCGCCAGAGGCTCTGTGGCAGGCGCGCGGGGTCTTCCTCCGAGGCCAGCTCGGACGGCCGGTGGTAGACGCAGGCCGGCTCACCCGCCGCGAAGAGCTGCGCGGGCACCTCGACGCACCAGCGCATGTACTGGAAGCCCGCGCCCGCGCGCATTCCGCCGGAGCCACGGGTATACAGGAAGGGGTAGAGTGGGACCCGCGCCATGATCGCTCAGATGCGGAAGTAGCCGAGCTGGGTCAGCAGCCAGTACAGGGGCTCCTCGATGCCCACCGCGTTCCAGTTGGCCCGGATGCGCTTCTCGGAGGGGGCATCGCGCCAGGCCGCCACGACCGGGAACACCTTGACGCTGGTGAAGTTGAGCTCGAGGACCTCCAGCAGGCCGCCGGCCCCCCAGTCCCTGAGGAACCTGGCGCCGGCGTCGTGGTTCGCGTCCACCAGCCGAGCGGGGTAGCGGCGTCTCTCGCCTTCTTCCTTGCGGCGATCCAGCATCGCCTGGAGGGTGGGCTTGAGCGCGGGCACCTCGTCGGCTTTGAGCAGCATCACGGCCACGGGTTTGTCGATCTTCACCCCCCGCATCCCCGCGCGGTCGACGCGGGCCCGGACGGCATCGGTCATGGTCCGGACCAGCTCCAGCGGGTCGAGCCCTTCCGCCCGGATCTTGCCCGGGCTGGGCTTGGGGCAGCCCTCCCGCAGCTCCACGTGGGGCAGCACCGTGGCGTCCACCGCGAGCATCAGCCCCTCCGCCATGGCGGCGTAGCGCACGAGCGGCGTGTCGTGGTTCACGAACCCCTCGCCCGGGTAGTCGTAGAAGACCAGGGGCACCATGACGTCGGGCTTGAAGCGCGTGCGGAAGAAGCGCGGCAGGCGCATGATCCCCATGGGCGCCGGCAGGATGAGCTGGCTGACGATGGGCGTGGGGAGATCGGTCCCGGCCATCGCGTTCTGGGTCGCGAGCGGGAAGGTGTTCGCGCCGAACATGTAGTCCCGTACCTGGTTGAAGGCTCCCTCCGAGGCCGGGTCCATGGTCAGCCCGTAGGAATGGAAGCACAGCTGCGGGTAGCGGGAGAGCTGCTCCAGCAGGGCCCCGATGTAGGTGCTCTTGCCGCTGGCGCCGGGCCCCACCAGGGCGAGCACGCGGCCGGGATCGCTCCAGGACAGCTGCACCTGAGCGTGGCAGTGCGGGCAAGCACGCAGTGGCGTGAGGTGGCCGCGGGAGCACTTCAGCTCACCAGCTTCTCCGCCCGAGCCTTCGGTTCCGCCCAACGGGAAGCGCGGTGGAACCGCCAGCGCGAACTTGTAGTACAGCTCGAGCTGGGGGTCCCGCTCGGCGGGACACTCGGGGCAGATGCCCAGCAGCTCCTCGGGATAATAGGACTGGAAGCAGTTGTAGCAGATGCGTCGGTCGTTCATCGCTTGCTGTCCCTTCCGTACCAGTCGTGGAGGGATTTATTGTAGAAGATCAGCTTCCGGGTGCCCGGCGTGATGTGGATCTCGTTTCGCCCGCGATCGAGGCTCCAGACGAAGACGGCCCCGTCCTTCCGCCCGTGGTAGGTCCGGTATTTGCTGCCGTAGCGCGCCACGGTGGCCTGCACGATGCCGTTCATGTCGATCCCCTCGCCGAACCGCACATAGATCTCGATCAGCTTGCCCTTCCAGGAGGAGTAGCACACGAGGTAGAGCTTCTTCCCCTCGAGGTGCACCTCGCGGCAGTTGGTCAGCAGGTTTCCCACCAGCTTCTCCTTGGTGGGGTCGCGTAGCTGGAGATCGTCGATGTTGGCGAGGAGCCACTCGGGGTTCTTTCCAAAGATGCTGAACGGATTGCGCTCGCGGATGAAATAGGAGCGCGCCCAGATCGCGGCCGGGTCCTTGGCGAGGCTGCGGATCGTGGCCATCTCGTCCCGGGGCTCGCGCAGGATGGAGGACTCCGGGTAGGCCACGGCGATGGCGCCGAACACGGCCAGCGCCTCGTCGTATTGCTCACGTGCCTCCAGATCTTTCCCGCGCGTCATCTCCCTGCCTACCATCGCGTCGATCACCTCGACGAGCAAGTGGGGCAGGTCGGTGTCCGCCAGGGCGTCCGGGTACCGGGTAGGTGCCGCCCGGGCGAGCTCCAGCACGTCCTCGGGACGGCCCTCGGCGAGCGCCTGCACCAGGCGGTCCTGGCAGGCTCGGGCGGCCTGCCGCTCGAGCCGCTGTTCCTCGGCCGATGCTTCGGCGATCCTCGAGAAGCCGGGGACCTCCACCAGGAGGCTGCGCACCTTCTCCAGGGCCTCGTCCCAGGCCGCCTGCTCCTCAGCGGCCGCGGCCTCCCGCAGGTAGCGCTCACCCAGGGCCTCACCCACCTCCAGCAGCAGCGCCTCCGCTTCGCTCCGGTAGGCTGCCAGGCGCTCGGAATCGAGGAAGCCGACCAGGGTCTCACGGGCGCGATCGAGCTTCTCGCCGCCGAGGGCTCCCCGCGCCTCCTCCAGGATCGCATCCCGGCGCGCCGCGTGCACGTGGGTATCGAGCTCCCGCGCGTCGGCCACGACAGCTGGGACGGGGCAGCCATCGACGACCTCCGCGACCAGTTGCAGAGCCTGATCCCAGTCGCCTCGCTCGAACGGCGGGTCGGCCTCGCGCAGGCGTGCCCGCCAGGAGCTTCGCTGGGCGTCGAAGATCGCGTAGTGAACGCCCCAGACCAACACCAGGCTGGCCAACGCGAGCGTGCTGGCCGCCCAACGCTTCAGCGCGCCCGTTCCGAGCCAATGGTTGAGGTTCACGAGCTGGATGCACAACCCCAGGCCGACCCAGAACACGGCAGCGTCGAACGCGGCGATGAAGGGATGTCCGGCGGGATCGTACAGCAGCCCCAGCAGGGGAACCAGGACCAGCAGGGGGAAGGCCCAGCGAAGCCAGACCAGGCGCGGATGCCGAAGCTCGAGGTAGCGCAGCAGGGGGGTCACGAACAACAACCCGGCGGCGAGGCTGAGGGGAGACAGCCACCTCGGGAGCCCCCACAGCCCGCCCGTGGCCTGCACGGAGCGGAAATCGCCGTCGAGCAGGGTGGCGACCAGGTGCACCACCATGAGCAATCCGAAGGCCCCCACCAGCAGTTTCGCGGTCAAACTCGAACGGAGAAAGCTCATGGCGAACAGACCTCTCCCATCTGGCGGAGGCCCCCACGTATCAGCGCTTGGCCCTCGGGGACACCCGCCGGACCATTCTACAAACCCAGCCGTGGGTGGCCGGCTGTTGCCCACCGCACCGCGTGGCCCCGGCGCATGCCGCAGCCCATAGTTGGATCAACGGGTCCTGGTCGTCTCGCCCACCCACGTGGCCGTGGACAACGTGGTCGAGAAGCTGACACCGGGCCGTGAGGACACCACAGATGACGACCTCGAGCGCCGCAGCCTGCCGGTCCGCTACGCCGCGCGCCCCAGGAAGCTCCTGGACAGCGCCGCGCGGTACTGGGTCGGCCCCAACGAGCAGCGCCGCGCGGCCACCATCTCCCTACGCCTGCAGCGGCGCCTGTGCGAGGTGAACCCGTTCGCCAAGCGCCTGTTCGCCCGGCTGGACAAGGACGCGGTGGGCCACGCCCCGCTGTCGCAGGCGGTGGCGGACGCCCAGTCCATCATCTGCGGCACCCCCATCGGCATCCTCTCCTATCCCGCGGTGCGGAGCGCACAGCCTGGAGCGTTCGATCTGCTGGTGGTGGACGAGGTCTCGAAGATGACCCTGCCGGAGTTCCTGGCGGTGGCCGTGAAGGCCCGGCGCTGGGTGCTGGTGGGCGACCCCGAGCAGCTCCCGCCCTACAACAACGCCGAGGAGAACGGCACCACGCTGGACGACGTGATGGACCCGGTGCTCGAGCTCGTCTGCTCCGTCGGCGCGATCCTGGAGCGCGCCAACCCCGGGGTTCGAAGTGGTCTCCGCATCGTGGCCGCCAGCACTGCGCCCGAGCGGGCCGCGGCAGCGCTGCGTGAGCACATCGCGGAGGTCGGGCTGGACAACACTCCCGCCGTCGAGGTGTACGCGGAGGAGGCGGGTCCGGGGATCATGCTGTGCACCCCCGAGCAGGTGGACCGCGCCGTGGAGCTCGTGACGCCTGTCCGCGGCCGCGATCGGACCCACAACCCCTGGCAGCCGGGCAGCACCAGCATCCTGGTCGAGCGGGGTGTCAGCGTGCCCAGGCCGAGCTTCGCCAGCGGCGCGCGCCTGGTCGAGCCGCGCCTGAGGGCGCCGGCGCTCCTCTTCGAGAACGCGTTCTCGGTCTACCATGCCCAACCCTGGGCCATCCGAGCCGAGCAGAAGCTCACGGTGGTCGCCTTCAGGAACGGGATCGACAAGTACCTGCCTTCGGCCTCCGCCATCGGCGCGCTGGCCGGCGGGGACCCGGCCGAGCCCGCGGCCGCCCGGGCGGCCATGATCGACGCCATCGCCGAGCGCTTCGCCATCAACGCCGTCTCGGTCTACGACTGGCTCACCGGCATCCCGGTCGCGTGTTTCGACGTGGCGCCGCTGCAGAACCTGGCGACCGTGGTGCGGCCCCTCGAGGAGCTCCGGCGGGCGGTGAGCCCCTTCGTCGGCACCCTTCGCAAGCAGTACCGCATGCACGCCAGCCTGTCCCTGGTCCCCCGCCAGCTCTTCTACTTCGGCGAGGCCCTCGAAGACGGGCTGACGAAGGGCCAGGGCGGGCACCGGATCAGGCTGATGCAGCGCTCTGGCCGCTTCAGTTGGCCGGGCTCCTGGAGCGCGCCCAGGATCGGGTGGGGCTGACCGCGGCGGGGCGTGATCTGCTCGGGTAGCGGCTCCCCTCGGCGGCTGTTGGGGGAGCCAACGGACCCCTTCCTCCAGCGCGTCGTCCAGGTCGGCCTGCAGGGCGTAGTGCTCCTCGTCGAAGGTGTCGCTCTGGTCCCAGTCGTCCCCCATCCAGGCCTCGACCTCTGGCTCATGGTCATCGAGGAACCCCTGCAGGGTCTCGGCCGCCTCGATGATCCGCGCGAGGGCTTCATCGGAAGGTGGCGGCGGAAGGGGCGGTGCGGGGATCGTCTCCGCGAACCGCCGCCGGCTGGAGGCGGGCAGGAGGGAGATCGCGGACTCCAGCAGGTCGCGGAGCTGTTCGCGGGTGAGGTGGTCGGTCCGGAGGGTCATCGGGGGTGCTCCTCGTCAACGCCGCCCGCGCTTCTGCTTGGTCTTCTTGCGCTGCTGCTGTCGCTGGCGGCGCTGCTCCTGGCGCCGCTTGCGGGCCTTGGCCTTCTCGGCGGGGCTGGTGGCGGGCCTCTCGGGCTGCCGAGCACCGGGCCGCGATGTCGAGCCCGGCGTCCTCAGACCCCACAGCGCCTCCCGGCGGGCCGCCCGCCTGGCAAACCCCTCGGCCACGACCTCATGCCAGCGCAGCTCGTGGGGATGGGTGACGCCGTGGATGGCGCACAGATCGAGCAGCGCCCCGGCCCAATGCTCGTCGTCCAGCCCGTCGAAGCCCGCCTCGATCAGGGCCTCGACGCTGCCTGACCAGGCCAGGGACGTGATGGCACTGCGGATCTCGCGTGGCCCTTCGGGATCGTCCAGGAGGAGGTCGTGCAGGATCTCGGCGGAACGCAGGGTCGGGAAGCCGGCGAGCATGTCGCTCAGGTCGCCGTACTCGTCTTCGGCCTGCTGCAGCCGCTTCTCGACGGCCGGCGCCGCAGCGGGCCCGAGCAGGGCCAACGCCCGGCGGGCGGGCTCGTGGAGGTAGTCACCCTCGTCCTGGTCGATGGCGTCGAGCAGATCCTCGACGGCGGGAAGGCACTCCTGCGGGTGGTGCGCCGCGAGCAGTTCGAGGACCCGCGCCGCGCGGGCCGCGGCCCAGTACCGATCCCGGTGGGCCAGCGTGGCGCGCAGCGCGGGCAGGATGGCGGGCCCGAGGGCGGCCAGCTCGCGCTCGATCCGCTGGGGGATGCGCTCCCGGGGGCTGGCGAGCAGCTCGAGCAGGGCCTCGCACCGCCTGTCGCCCTGCGCTTCGATCCAGGCCAGGTCGTCCTGGTCCGCCGCCATGCCGGCCAGACCCGCGAGGGCAAGGGCCACCAGAGCGTCCCGCTGCGCTCCGCGGAGGGTGGCGAGTCTCTGCCCGATGGCCGCGAGGTGCTCGAGCAGGGCCAGCGTGGCCAGGACCTGCCAGCGGTAGCCCCCGGGGCGCTCGTCGCTGGCACGCCAGGCCTCGATGGGGAGCTGGCGCTCCTCGATCAGGGATCGCGCCGCGGCGAGGAGGGTCGCGGGCCAGCCGCTCTCGCCGGAGCGCGCCGCGCGCAGCACCTCGACCAGCGCTGACTCGGAGAGCGGGAGGTGGACGTGCTCCTCCTCCTCGGCGCGCTCGGCGACCGCGGCGGCGCCTTGGCTCATGGCCTCGGGGAGGACCTGGGTGAGCCATGCCGGGCCCACGGCATCGCGCAGGGCATCCAAGAGCCAGTGCTGCATCTCGCTGCCCTGGGAGTCCTCGAGCCAGCGGTCCACCATCCAGCCGATGTCGGCCGCGAGGTGGCATTCGGCCAGGCCGTTGACCAGCATCCTCGGGACGATGAGGTCCTCGGCGTGCTTCCCGATCTGCTGCTTCACCCAGGGGCTCAACCACGCGGGTGCCAGCCGGCCGAGGGCGGCGCAGAGCCCGTCCAGGGCCATCGGATCGGTGATGCTGGCGCCAACCCGGGCCGTCAGGGGGCTGACGGCGGCCTCACAGCCCCAGTCCGCGAGGAGGCGCGCGCGTCCCGCGAGCTCGCGCCCTGTGGCCTTCGCGAGGCCGGCGAGGATCGCATCTGAGTACGAGGCATCACCCCAGCGGCGCAGGATCTCTATGGCGTCGTAGTGGGCGCCGTCGTCGTCCTCGCCCAGCGCTTCCGCGGCCCGTGCGAGCGCCAGCAAGGGGTGCTGCGACTGCAGACGCTGCATGGCCCAGGCGCGCACGCTGGGGTGGGGGGAGCGGCTGCGCTCCAGGTAGTCCTCGACGGTCCAGAGCAGGGCGGGCGGTTCGTGCGACATGGGGCCGGCTCTCGTGTCGACGAAGGGGTTGGACGCCGCGGCGCGGGGCGCCGGAACGCCGCCGGGTTCCATATCCACCCCCACGGCGTCCGCTCACGTACCGCTCGATCAGGCGTTCCTGTTCACGGCCTTGAGGCTGGGGTGCTCACCGGTGGTGAGCACATGGCGGGGAAAGCGATACTCCGGGCGGGAGAGGCAGTCGATCTCGCAGCCCTCGCAGACCCGCTGCATCGGCAGCCAGGTCTTGTTGATGAGATCGAGCGCACAGACCTGGGCATCCCACCGCTCGAACCCCGCCTCGCTCACCAGTGTGCGCTCGATCTGCGCGTGCAGGGGGTCCAGCCAGGCGAAGCCGTTCTCCTCGTCATCTCCCCAGTCGAAGCCGTATTCGGCGGCCCGCGGGACGAGGTGGCGCGCGGTCTGCACCGCCAACTCCAAGAGGGCCTCCGGCGCGAGCGTCGCGGACGGACGCTCCTCCAGAATCGCCTCGAGGACCCGGTAGGCGCGCTCGCCGAAGTCCACCACGGCGAGGTGGACGCCAAGTGGTTCCTCGCCGTCTGCCAGCAGGCGCGCCAGGACGCGTTCGCGCAGGCGCGGGTCAACCAGGGCGAGACGCCGCGCCATGGGGGTCATGAACCACATGGCCCAGGCCAGCGGGCTCTCGCGCAGCTCGGAGACCGACGCGACCCGCAGCGCTGCGAAGCGGCGGGCTGTGCCCTCATCGCCAGTGTGGTGGCACCAGAGCGCCAGCTGCCCGGCGATCCGGTTGAGCCGTGCCACGTTGCGAGGGGTGGCGAGCGCCGTGACCGCTGCCACGAAGCTGCGCAGGGCGGCGCGGTCCGGGCCGAGATCCTCCAGCGCGAAGACGATATCCGGCTCACAGCCGACCTGCTCCAGCAGCCGGAAGGTCTCCCTGGCCGTGGGGAGCGCACCCGCCTCGATCTCGGGGAGCGCACCCGCCGAGGGGCCCAGCAGACCGATCAGGTCGACCCCATCGTCCGCTCCCGCGTCTGGCTCGGCTTCCCGCTGGTAGTGCGCCGAGATGGCCGCCGCGTCCAGCAGGTGGATCTCGATGGGGTGGTGCCGCGCGTTGAGCAGCCGATCGACCCAGGTCTGCACACCCGCGCGGTGGGTGAGCGCGAAGGTGTCCTGGCACCACTCCTGCCCCATCCACGGGACGACGCTCTCCGCGAGGGTGACCGAACCGTCGGGGTTGTCCAGAGCCACGATGAGCCGCACGCGGCCCTGCCCATCGGGAGTGCTCATCCACGCGCGCCCGGTCGAGGGGTAGGCGGGGGGCATGCTGGCCCGGGCCTCGAAGCGGCGCAACAGGTCCTCGGCGGCGGGCAGGGCGGACAGCATGGCGCCGCACGCCCTGCTGTGCTCCAGTACCTCCACGATGGCAGCGTGGGCGGGGGCGCATATGGGGTCTTCCAGGGCGGGCCGGTAGACCCGGTGCCCCTCCATGGCCGTGGGCAGCCGCCAGCGCTCGATCCGCGCGAGGGTCGCCGGAACCGAGCCGGCGCCGACTGCAGTGCGGATCAGGGCGTGGACCAGCGCCGCGCAGCTCTCGATGCGTCGGGCGACACCGAAGGCCGCGAGGGTCATCTCCACGAAGGTGGCGAGACCGTCCGCGTCGTCCAGATCGGGGCAGTCTCCGTCCATCAGCGCCAGGCAGGCCGCCGCGCGGACCAGCGGAGGGCGCTCCCGGTCGAGGACGATCGCCAGCAAGCGGCGCTCGAGCCGGCGCGTACCGAGGGTCAAGAGCGCCCCCGACACGGCCATGCAGACCGCCGAGTCGATGGCGTCGTCGTAGCGCCCGGTGGCGAGCCGCTCGACCAGCCGCGGGCCCCAGCGGCGGCCGTCGAGGCGGCTCATCGCCTCGACGAGGTCGGTGGGATCCGTCACGGGGTAGTCGAAGATGATGGCGAGGGGGTCGTTGGACACGGCGTGCTCACTCTTCCCGTTGCAGGGCTGGGCCAAGGTCGGTCTCCACCAGTTCGCCGCGTCGCTCGGCCTCCTCGAGCTCGAGTCGGGAGGCGAGCACGAACACCTGGTGGGCTTTATCCCTCGCCACGGAGACCGTCAGTCCTCGCCGCGCGGCGTCCAGGGATCCAGGGCCTCCAGCGCCGCGACGACCGCGCGGAAGCGCTCTTCGAAGCGGCGGCGCTTCGACTCGGGGAGGTAGCTCCATCTCCCGAACAGGTCGTCGCGGTTCCCCACCTGGCGAAGGCTGGCGACGGGGGCGGCGTCGACCCAGCAGGCCACGCGCTCCCGCGCGCCCTCGCTCGCCGTCCAGAGATCGCCGGTCATCGCCAGGTAGGAGCCTGGCACATCGGTCCCGATCGGCTCACCGAGCCGCGCGATCCTCCGCCCCAGCTCCGGCGCGAGGCTAACGGCCCACAGCAGCACGCCACCGGCGGGCATGCCCGTGAGGTGTCGAGCCAGGAAGTGATGGTAGCGATCCTCGACGGACCAGCGCCAGGCCTGATCGAGCTGCCGGGCCGCGGACGCCGGATCGCCACACCGGATCCGGCAGTCGGCCTGCCACCAGCCTGGGCCGTCGCCCTTGTCCAGCGCGGCGAGCGCCAGGTGGTAGCGGCCCGCGGCGTGGAGCGACCGGGCGATGTGGAGGCATTGGGGCCCGGGGCTGTGCTCGATGGCCAGGGCCCAGTGCTCCGCGGCGCGCTCGCGCTGGCCGGCCCGCTCCAGCAGCGTCGCCAGCTCCGCCTGGGCGTAGCCGTTCTCCCGACCCGGAGGCCTCGAGACGTGCGCCTCGAGCCGGACCCGGGCGATCCCGGCCTGTCCTAGGCCCCGCTCCCGGAGCGCGCGCTGCAGCACCGGGTCGAGGGGGCCCGCGCGCCGGGCCGCGTACCAGCGCAGCGGCATGCGGTCCCAGCGCCAGGGGGCGTCGTCCCAGTCCGGATCCTCCAACATGCTGTCTATCATGCGGTGGAGACCTTGCAGGGCGATCTGTCCCGCCCGGGAGAGGCTCACGTCGAGGCGCTCGCCGATGCGCTGGTAGCTCTCCGGCGGGTCTCCGCTCAACCCAAAGTGCCGCTGCAGGGCCTCGCGCTCCCGCGGCGGCAGCGCGGCGAGCAGCTCGGCCAGCCGCCGGTCCCGCTCGCGCTCCAGCAGCCGGGCCTCCGGATCCTGGGGGACGGGCAGGAGCCAGGAGGGGGGACGGGGCAGCTCGGGGAGATTCCAGCCCGCGCCGAGCCAGGCGCGGGCGGCCTGCTCCGGGAAGAGGCGCGCCACCCAGGCGTCGTAGGCCCCCGCCCGCAGGGAGACCCCCAGCCAGCGCAGCAGGGCCCGCCCGGTGCCGCTGAACAGGGGATGGGAGAAGAACAGGCGCTCGAAGCCCATGCGACCCGGGAACGGATCGAGGACCAGATCCTCGCAGCTCGACAGCACCGCCAGCAGCCCGCGGAGATCGTTGCGCGCCAGCGTCGGGAGCCCCAGGCGCGCGCTCACCAGCAGGCGCTGCACCAGGCGCACCGAGCGGACGGGGGGCAGCTCGGGCCCGGGCGGTGAAGTCCTGCTGGCGCCGACCACCTGGCCGCAGCGGTAGGTCTCGCCGGGCTCGAGCAGCAGATCGAGAGGCAGCACGGGGGGACGCGCCAGGTGGCGGGGGAGGATGACGACGATGTGGGCGTGCTCGGTGCCGTGCCGCGTCAGGACGCGGAAGTACTTCTGGGTCGCGCGCACGCGGGAGCGCCCGGGGGCCAGGTCGATGAGCAGCTTGCAGCGCGGGGAGCTCCAGCCCTCGACGAGCACGCCCACCTGCACCAGGGTGTCGATGCGGCCCCGCTCGAAGGCGCAAAGCGCCCGCCCGCGCGCCTCGGCGGGGGTCTCACCCAGGAGCAGCGCCGGGGCCGGGCTGCCGGCGGGCCGCCGCTGCTGGAAGAAGCGCCGCAGCGCGGTTGCCTGGCGCCGGGTGGAGCAGGCGATCATACAGGGGCGTGCTCGCTGGGCCTCGGCGTAGCGATAACGAAGCGCGGCCTCGAGGAAGGGTGCCTGGCCCAGCAGCTCCCCGATCTGGTCGGCGCGGTACTCTCCGGCCACGATCTCGACGCGTGAGCCGTCCACGTCCACCTCGGCCACGTGGACGTGGGCCGGCGCGAGCAGGCCGGCCTCGAGGGCGTCCCGCAGCTCAACCCGCGCGATGGCTCGCGGGAAGACCGCGTCGAGGCGTCGCGACTCGTCGTAGTCGGGCGTGGCCGTCAGCGCGACGCGGATCGCATCCGGAGCGAAGCAGCGCGCCAGGGCGTTGCGTCGCTTGGCCGACAGCGCGTGGTGGGCCTCGTCGACGAACACCAGGTCCGCACCGCGCAGGACCTCGGGCAGATCGGGGCCGTGCTGCGTGAGGCTGGCGTAGGTGACGAGGTTCAGCCCCTGGGGGACCAGGTCCTTGCGGTCCGAGAAGAAGGCACCGGTGGGGACTTTGGGGGCGAAGCGGGCCAGCTCGGCGGCGACCTGCTCCACCAGCACGCGGGTGGGCACCACGAAGGCGGCGTGCAGCCCGGTGGCCTCCACGATGCGCGCGGCCAGCACCGTCTTGCCCGTGCGCGGCGGCAGCACGATGTGCGCCCAGCGCCGGTCCTCCAGCCCACAGGCCAGCTCGCCCAGGTAGTCCGCGAAGGCCTCGAACACCTCATGCTGATCCGCGCGCAGCGGACCATCGGCGCGCTCGTCCCCGTCGAACAGCCGCTCCGCCGCCGCCAGGATGCGCGCGGCGCGGGGGTCGCGCGGGGTCGGGTCGTGCTCGGTGCTGCGGGTCAACGCCTCTCCTTTGGGCTCCTGGCCGGCGTGGCGGTCGCGGGCGGCCAGGCCGTCGACCCCCTACCCCACGGGATCTCGTTCGGGGCCGCGATCAGCTCCCCAAAGGGCTGCCGAGGCAGGTCTCGCTCATCGGCTTCGGCTGGGAGCCCTTGGCGTTCTACCGGGACTGGATGCGCGGCGCCGACGACGGCAGGCTCATGAAGGGCCCCGCCATCGAGCCCAACAGCCCGGCCTGGGAGCACCGGGGGCCCACTGCTCGACCTGTTCACAGGGGCCTGCCTGTCGGATCCGGCCTACGTCGCGCGGGTGGCGCGGCACTACCGGCTGTTCAAGGACGCGCTGGAGCGTGGCGCGTGAGATCCCGGACTCTGGCGGCTGGCGACCATGCTGGCCAGCCCGAGGATGTCCATGTGCTCAGCGCGGGGCTCCGCCCGCAACCCAAGTTGATCGCACCGGCCCGCGCTGCCCTTTTTCGCGGGGGAGGGCTGCCCTCCCCCGCACCGCTGGCGCGTGGGGGGCCTCCGAGGCCCCCCGCATACCCCCGCGCCCTATTGGCGCGCGCGCCTGCGGCGCGTGATCTACTATCGACGAATTTGCGCCTTGAAGGCGCAAATTCGTCGATAGTAGATCAGGGTGGAGGCCCGTGGGGGTGCCGTCGTCCTCGACGCCCAGTCAGATCTCGCCGCCCTCGGTGTTGGCCAGGCAGACCACGGCGAGGACGAGGTCGTGGTCCGAGAGGCGCTTGCGGTCGCTCTTGAACTCGACCGCGAGGGATTCGGTGGGGGGGAGGGTCATGGTGACAGTCCACAGGATTCCGCTCGGTCCGTGGAGTCTATGACCCATTGGCAGGTGAGGGACCACAGGCTGTCTGCGGGTGGAGCTGCCCGACGAACGCCTTCTCGGGCAGCAAAGAACCCCGCCCAAGGGGCGGGGTCTTGGATGGTGGAGGCGGCGGGAGTTCGGAGGGGGGTGATGGGCAGGGAGGTTGAACGTGGAGGATCGCGTGGGGGTGGGAATTGTGGAGGATCGTGACTAGGGACGAGGAGGGGGCTGGAGGGATGTTCTGGGACAGAGGTGTGTCCGGGGGGTGTCCCGTATCTCGTGGGGTGCGGGGGTTCCGCAGTGTCGGCGTCCACCCGGGATGAGGCGTTGCGCCAGTCTGCGCGTACGTCCGCTGCGGTCGATATCCTCCAGGACGAGACCAGCAACCGGCAGGGAAGCAGCTCGAAAGAGGGGCTTGGGGTGGCTTGAGGGATGCGCGGTCCCCAGACGGTTGCTGGTCCCGTGGCCTCAACGAACGCGCGGGACGGGCGCGCCCGAGTCTCATCTGGCGTGGACCCCAAAACGCGGGGGCGACGCCGGAGCCCCCGCGATAGATCATCTTGTGGCCGATCCCCACAGTTCCTTCTTTCACCCGACTCAGCGAGAACGTCACGCGCAGTGAGTTCGCCCACTCCCTTCTATACGACTTCCCGGCTAACCCCGTCGTATTCACCACCGGAGCCCCCGGGGGTGGCCGAACGGGCGCCGGCGGCGGCGTGAGCTCGCCGGAGGCGACCGCGTGATCTGCGCCGACACCGCCGCCTCGCCGAGAAGTTCGGTTTCTTGCTGCGGCGGTGTCGTTTCCGTGGCCAGCCGGGCCGGATCGTCAGGCGGGCACCTCCTGAGCGGCGCCGAGTTCAGCCAGGAAGGCAGCGGCCACACGCCAGAGATCTTCCTTGGTCGCGCAGATCCGGAAGTGGATACGTCGGGCATGGCGCACCACCGAGGTGGCAGCCTTCAGCAGCCGCTCGCGCACACGGCGGAGCGAGAAGCCCAGTCCGGTGCCCTTCTCCAGCAGGCAGCGCGTCACGTGCATCAGCTCGTAGGCGAGGGCGGACAGGAGGAGGGAGACGCCGTTCTCGGCCATGGCGATGCGTCGCTTGTGAGGGGGCGCCCCCTCGCGGCAGCGCGCCACGGAGGACAGCGTCGGGGCGATGGTGCCCACGAAGTCGCCGATGTAGCCCTCGGCGGTTCCGCGCTGGCGGTAGCAGTCGAGGATCAGGCGCGAGGTGGCCTGGGGCCGCGCGAGGTTGGTCACGAGGTAGAAGACGTTGTGGAACAGCTCGCCGTGCTTGGCGGTGCGCTCGATGGCCACGGCGACCACACGCTCGGTGTAGGTCCAGGCCCCGGAGCGGTACCAGAACTCCCGGGTGGCCTCGCGCGGCTTGCCGTCCGGCGCTGGCGTCGCCCAGCTCGCGACCACGGCCTTCTCCCACTCGGCGACCTCCTTGCCCAGCGCAGCGTTCGACTTCAGCCGGAGGAGGTAGCGGACGCCCTGCTTGCGCAGCCAGGCGTACAGCTTGCCATCCGCGAACCCGGCGTCCATGCGGACCCAGACCTCGCCGCACACCTCCTGCAAAGCCGAGATGATGGGGCCCAGGAAGCTGCGCACGTCCCGGGCGGAGGGCACGTTGCCGGGCCGGATGCGGACGCCTACCAGGTCGCCGGTGTCGGTGAAGGCGATGAGCGGGTGGTAGCAGGTCTTCCGGTAGTGGCCGTTGTAGGCCGCGCCGTCCTGGGAGCCATGGACCTCGTCCGCGAACGAGTCCACGTCGAGCACCACGGTGTCCCGCCGCCCGTGCACCAGTGTCATCCCCGCGATGCCGGTCCGGAGCACCGCCCGCTCGAACTCCCGCCGGTTGTACTCGCCGGCCAGCATGGACTGCAGGCGGGACTGGGTCGGCTGCGAGGGGAGGCCCTCGGGCTCCCTCGCCGCCTCGGCCTGCAGCAACGGCCGCTCCCCCGTGCGCGTGGACACAGCCAATCGGAACGCGGGATCGCGCCGCAGGGTGTCGGCGTCGTCCTGGTCCACCCAGCCCTGCGCGATCAGGAAGACACGCGACCGCAGGATCTCGACCAGGGGGTGCGTGATCCGGCCCCTGTCGCGATGATCGACGAACCCGGCGAGCCTATTCGTGATCCCCAGCTTCTCCCAGACGTCTCGCAGGTACAGCGCGCCTGGGTCCTCGGTGAGCGCCAGAGGGGAAACCTCGACTCTCGCCGCCTTGTTGAACTCCGCCGTATACACGATACCCTGTGCTTCACCCATCTCGGCCTCTCCGGTGAGGTTGGTACTCACCGTAAGAGTAACTTCTTACGGACTTATCGCCGAGTCCGGATGGGTGACTTCAACTCGTCATGCATACGACGGGCTAACTCGGGGCACACGCTCGTTGTCTCGTGGCATCATTTCTCCACCTGGCCCGAGGCTGCCGCCGCCGAGGCCGCCGACAACCTTGCCCTGGCCGACTTCGTGCATTCGGAGCTGGACGCCCGTGAAACCCGCCCCGACGGGTACCACCTGGGGTTGAAGATCGACCGGGCGGCGGAGCATGCCGATGTTCGCGCGCAACAAAATTGCGGCGAATCGCTGGACATGCGAGCACGGCAGCTGTGGCCGACATGGGGCCTCGGGGAGACCGGGAACCGACAGGGATGCAGCCCGAAAGCAGGGCCGACGGGGGGGCTGCAGGATTGCCCGGGCCATAGGCGGTTGCCGGTCTCCCCGAGAAGAGCAACCGCAGCAGATGTGCGCGGCGAAGCCTCATCTGGCGTGCGTCCCTGTATACCCTTCCCGAGTCGATTCTCCTACAGAGACGGCGTTATTACCTATTCTGGCACTACGATTCTGATAGATTCTCACTCGACAATAGTGATATTGCTTCCCATTCGGCCGCGTGGCAACACCCGATTCTCAATAGAAGGCTCCACATGAAAATCTCTTTGCCTGAATGGATCGACTTCAAAAAGATAGAAGGTCTGTTCAATAGGTATCTTCGGAAGTCTCTCGACAGTCGCGTCGTTAATTTCGACTTCTCAAAGACAAGAGGAATGGATCTCTATGAGACAGCGCTCTTGCGACAGTGGATTGTGCTTCTTCAGCATTCTTCTGTGCCTGTTTCCGTGACGTTTCCAAAACGACCTGAACCTCTGTTAAGGAAACTATGGATCGATGGGCTCCTTCTTAAGAACGTCACAGAAATTGAGGGAATAGAAGGTAGAACAACCCCAACCATAAGATGGGATGTGTTTCCATGGGTAAATGTTTCAAAAGACGACAGTCTGATTGCCATTGCAGGGACCGCAATTGAGTCATTGGGAGTGGCTCGCATTCACGGCGAGGCTGAGGCCGCGCTAAAGACTATCATTATAGAAATAGGTGAAAACGCTGTCAACCATGGCGCTTGCGCTCAGGTAGGTGTGTTCGCCCGCATTGCAGAGAGCACTTCAAGGGAATCCCACGGTGGATTCACCGAACGATGGGAAAAAGGGACAAAGTACCTTGAACTATATGTCGGTGATATGGGTCCAGGGATTGTTAGTTCCCTTTCACCCACTATGCCGGCCTTGTTCGGGCAGACCGGGTTGTTCAAGGACTACTCTGTTGATGATAGAGTTCTGGCCTATGCTTTTGAATTTGCATCTACATGTGATATCGATTCTCGGCGTATGCCTATCCGGTTGACTACAGTGAGCCCCGCGTTGTAGCCTCCATCCGTGCCCGCACCTCCGCGGGCGACTGGAGGTTGATGTGGTCGGAGTCGCGGAGCCCTGGACTCGGGGAGACAAGATCGCGCTCGCCACGCTC